>JABGPF010000296.1:0-3430 GCA_018645065.1 Phycisphaerales bacterium | reverse complement strand
GACAAAGAGGAAGCCCAAGATGGCTGCCTCTGTGGAGATCACCCGAGCCGATTGTCCACATACCCGTGACGCCCGCGGGAAAAAGTCCCCCCGAAGCTTTTTCCCTGCTATCCGAAGCGTCGAGATAACTCCCGGCGATGGTTTGTGAATTATCGAGCCGAGACGCCCGCATCGCCGCATCACCGTCGGAGCTTATCGGCCCGGCGCCAGGCCGGATCGCCCGCAACGCGTCAACCAAAAACAACCTCTGCGCCGCGGGCATAAATTCGTCCCGGTCATCCCATAAGCGTTCTGTTAACTGGTTAATCAGCCGTTCGTGCAACTCGCTGCTAAGCTTGTCGCCGCCGAGTTGCAAGCCCATCAATTTCGCCGCGGGGGCAATTAATCGCCCGTCGGCATCGAGCGCGTTGCGATATTTCGATTCGCTCAGCGGGCCGGTGATCAGATCAAGAGCATCGTCGACGCTACCGGCGCGAACCAGGCAGCGTATCTGCCCCTGCATCGCGCGAGCAGCGAGATGGACGTTGTCAGCCTGCGTTGCGATGTTCCCGCAGGCCGCCGCGGCGTCAATATACCTGCCGTCCGATTCGAGCTGGTCAATTTCATCCCAGAAGTCCGAACCGATCGGGCCGATCTCCACCGGCTCGGCCTGACGCGGATAGAGCACGCGACCCTGCGAATCACGAACGATCACCGCGCTGCACACATCTCCGATAACCAGCAGTTCGTATATCTCACGCGGATCGCTCAGCTTTTCAGCGTCCCGGATCTTCTGTTCGATTTTTTTCCAGACCGCATTGATCCCATCCTTGCGAGCGTCAAACTGACTGCGGTAGACGTCCGTCAGGCGTTGCTTAACGGCTAGCTGCTGGTTCTCCATCGCCGCGTTAAGAAACCACAGCACGCACCCAGCCGGTACGAGCGCCGTCAGCAGCACGAGCACCACCAGCGGTGCTGCATTCGAGGAGCCATCGTGAGAAGTTGTAGTTGTCGCAGGTCCCATTCAGATCCTATGTGCTGAGTTCATTTGATATAGTAGCTCGCGCCGCGCCATTTTTCATCTTTGTCTTTCATCGGCGCGATCTTGCCAGGCACGCCCGGAAGTTCCTTTAGCGTTTGGCTGTGCTGAGAACCAAGTCCACTTTATTGGTCGTGCCGGGGGGAACTTTTCGACTCCAGCAATACACATCAAAGTTTTTGATCCGCTTGAGTGACGCGTATTCGGTTGACTTTTTGGTGATCGATACGTTGGGCGGGACGACCAGGAAGAAAATCTCCTGCACGGGCGCTCCGAAGTGATTCTTCATCGCTAATTTAAAACCGCCGCTGGTTTTCGCCAGTTTCGTTGTCGCATTCTTCTTCCAGCCGAGCACCCGCAACTCGCCCGGTTTTAGCGGTTTGTCAGGCGTCCACATGAGACGATACCTCCCACCGCGAGCACTCTTGCGATCAACAAACCGAACTTTCTGAGCGGCCCCGGTTTCGTTCATGACATTGAGGTCCGCGTAGCTGAACGTGCCCAGGGCGATTTCGTCATTGATAACCTTTTTAGTTTTGTTCTTCACGACATTCAAGCCGCCAAAATGCAAGTTAAACTGATCGTCAACGCCATAGATATGCGCATTAACATACTGGCCGGCGGGTTCGGCCTTCTTGTAGGCGGCCATGTGAATGTCCATGATGTAACCGATCACCTCTGCCGGTAATTGCGCCTGTGCGTTCAGCATGCCCAGTGCGGCTTCGGCGTTGCTGCTTACGAATTCGTTCTTGTCCTTCAGGGCCTTTTCGAGGATGGGGCGTGCCTTCGGGTCGCCCATTAGTCCCAAAGCGTAAGCGGCGCAGCGGCGGGCGTAAGGGCTCTCGTCTTTAAGGGCCATGTCGCAGATCGTCTTGAAGCTCGATGCGACTTTTCTGCCGCCCAGTGCGATGGTGGCCATTCCGCGAGTCAAACCTTCTTCGTGCTTGCAGAGCTTGGTCAGTGCGGCTTCGGCGGGGGCTATGTTCACAAAGTCGCCTCGCCACAAAATATAGATCGCTGAGCGGCGGACGGTTTTCTTGTCCGCATCGAAGTATTTTGTGAGTTCTTTGACGACTTTCTGTTCGTTCAGTCCGGTAAGTGACGCCAGGGCTACCGGTACTCGCGGATCGGTTTCGGAGCAGGTGGAGATGGTTTTTACCGCCTTGTCGACGATCGCGGTCAGCTCGGCTCCGGTGATTTTGCTCCTGATCAGCCGGAGATGCTTTTGGGCTTTGGTTACGAGTTTGCTCTGGCCGGGGAACTGTGCGATGAACTTTTGCAGGATGGGCGCGGCTTCGGAATACTTTTTCTGTTTGACGAGACATGCTCCCAGGCGATAGTGCGCCTGGGCCACGTATTTGCGATTGGCTTTGGCGTTGTCGGCGATCTGTTTGTAGATTTTTATCGCCGCGTCGATATTGCCTTTGATCTCTTCGGCGAAGATACCTTTCTCCAGCAGTATCGCTGGCGACTGGTCTTGGGTCTGGGCGTGGGCGACCGGTGCGGTGAACATCGCCGCGGCGGCCAGCAGTAAGAGTGCGGTGTGTTTCATGGTGTGATCCTTTCGTGTTAAGATAACTGTTTGTGATCCGTCATTGAAAGGAATTGTAACAACCGAATGTTACGCCTATGTTACCGTGGCATCCTTTTTTCGTGATATTTGATTGAGATCGGAAGAATAAAAGGGCGGAACTGCACCGGGCTGGCCAGTTTCACAAAGTTCTGTCCGTTCATTGGGTTTTGAGCTCCTTGGGCTCAACTACACTTTGAGATCGCCTGGCGGAAATCGGCGCCAAGGCGAGCGGGCTGAAACAGGTAGGGCGTAAGCTATGTTTTGTCGAGGAATCTTGTGATTCGCCCAGCCAGGCGGTTGATTTTTGCGGGGTTGGTTTGGCATTCCCATATGATCATTACGCCCCAGCCCATCGCTCGCAGTTTTCGTATGACAGCCTTGTCGCGAGCGACGTTCTTGTCGAGTTTCGCAGACCAGTATTCGGTTCTTGTTGAAGGTTTTCTGGCCCCTCGTTTGCAACTGTGCTGATGCCAGAAGCATCCGTGTACGAAGATGATTTTTCGCCGGCCCGGGAAAACCAGATCAGGCTTTCCGGGCAGGTCACGGCGGTGGAGCCTGAAGCGATATCCCAGCCGGTGTGCGAGTTTGCGGACGATCAATTCCGGTTTGGTGTTCTCCGACCGCACTTGTCGCATGATTCGACTGCGCTGTGCCCGGGAGAATATATCCATGGTGTAGGCCAGTGGTCAGTGACGGCAACGGCAGTAATCAGTGGTCAGTGACGGCAACGGCAGTAATCAGTGGTCAGTAACGGCAACGGCAGTAATCAGTGACGGCAACGGCAACGGCAGTAATCAGTGACGGCAACGGCAGTAATCAGTGGTCAGTAATCAGTAACG
>JABGPF010000295.1 GCA_018645065.1 Phycisphaerales bacterium | reverse complement strand
CGACGTACGTCGGGATTGCCCCGCCGCTAAACGGGATCAATAGAAACACGTCAAGAGATTTGAGCGAAAAACAAATAAGTCCGGTGAAATGGATTTACCTGCTGTTCCTTCAGATATATTCGAGATGGACTTTTTTACACCGTTTAGCGGCGGGGCAATCCCGAAGTACATCGGGACGTGGCGTTTCATCACCGCATCGCTGTGCTTACTGCGTTGCGGCGCCGATTCGGATCGGTTGACCAGTGGTCGACAGTACGCTGCGCCACAGATCGCTCTCGGGCGACATACACTTTTTCCGGCTGGTCACTAGCGGGATCGGAACATGGATGAATACG
The DNA here is from genome assembly GCA_018645065.1 of Phycisphaerales bacterium. GTDB lineage: Bacteria > Planctomycetota > Phycisphaerae > SM23-33 > SM23-33 > BS750m-G57. The sequence continues at coordinate 6,371 of JABGPF010000295.1, read as the reverse complement.
TCGTATCGGAACCCGATCAGCATTTCGGTGCGCCCGGCCATACCGGCGTGTGCGGCGTTGCGAGCCATCTGATCGCAGAGTAAAGCGTCTTCGCAATTGGCAGCCACGCTGCGGATCGTGTAGCTCGGATCGATGTATTTGACCGTGACGCTCACGTCACGGTCCTTAAAATGCGATTTGATTTTCCCGGCAAGGAACACGCCGATATCGTCGAACAGAACATTACCTGAGGCGTCGAGAGTTTCCTCGCCCTTTGGCAGGAGGTTCCGCCCTGCGCCCTCAGCCACCACCACCACAGCGTGGTCTCGTTCGATTATGCGTTTTTCCAGCAACTCGAACAACCCGCCCGGTCCGTCGAGTTTGAAACCCTGTTCGGGCACGAGTGTCATGTTCACGTCCTGGCTGGCGACGGTGGCTCCGGCGGCGATAAATCCCGCGTCGCGTCCCATTAGCTTCACCACGGCGATCCCGCCGATGGCGCTGCGGGCCTCGTTGTGTGCACAGTCAATAACATCGCGAGCCTGATCGATGGCGGTATAGTAACCGAACGTCTGGTTGACATATTTGATGTCGTTGTCAATCGTCTTTGGGATCCCAATAACCGAGATCGGATATCCCAGGCTACGGGCCTTTTCCGACAGTGCCTGGGCGCCTCGCTGGGTTCCGTCACCGCCGATGCAAAACAGGACATTAACGCCTTTGTCCCTGAGGAATCCAACGGCATTGTCGAGATCCACCGGTCCGCGTGAGCTGCCAAGCACCGTCCCGCCGTCCTTGTGGATATCCTCGACGAATTCGGGGGTCAGGTCTATCGGTTCGAATCCCATATTCGGATCCAACCCGCGGTATCCGTACCGTACGCCAAGAATATTTTTCACTTTGTAATGGTGATGCAGTTCGAGAACCAACGAACGAATAACATTATTCAGGCCAGGGCACAATCCGCCGCAAGTTACAATCGCCGCGGAAGTATTGGCTGGGTCGAAGTAGATTTTCTCGCGGGGTCCGGCCTTTTCGAAATAGGCACCGCCCTGGTCGGCGATCTCCGAGGTGTTTTCAACAGTAACGGGCATTTGGGCGTCGTCGGGCACATAGTTAACCACCCCGTCGCCAAAAACGGTGGAAAGCCCCACCGGAGACGGAATCAGGCATTCCCCAAGCGACTTGACCTTGACGGTTTCAGGACTCAGCATGCGTATTTCCCTTCAGAGGGCGCCGCAAACGCTTAATCGCCCATCATTTCGCGTTCAATATATTTAGTATCCCACTCGGCGTCGACGAATTTCTGTTCGGACATAATACGCCTGCAAAGCGGGACCGTCGTTTTCGTAGGTTCTATAACAAACTCGTCGAGCGCTCGTTTGGTGGTCGCGATCGCTTCGCTGCGAGTGGGTTGATGGGCGATAAGCTTACCTACCAGCGAGTCGTAGGTCGGCGGGATATTGTATCCCTGGTAAACGTGTGAGTCCCATCGCACGCCAAAGCCTCCAGGAGCGACGAAGGCGTCGACCCGGCCTGGTGACGGGCGGAAATTATTGGCGGGGTCTTCGGCGTTTATACGGCATTCAATGGCCACGCCGTTGGTCTTTATGTCTTCCTGGGCGAAGGGCAGTTTCTCGCCTGCGGCGATTCGCAACTGCCATTTCACCAGATCAATTCCGGTGACCATTTCGGTGATCGGATGCTCGACCTGAATTCGCGTGTTGACCTCAAGGAAGTAGAAGTTATTGTTTTCGTCGAGCATGAACTCAACTGTCCCGGCGTTGTAATAGTTGCACGCCTTGGCGAGTCGAACCGCCGCCTCGCACATTTCTTTCCTGAGCCCCGGATCGAGCCCCGGCGCCGGTGTTTCTTCGACTACCTTCTGCTGGCGACGCTGCACCGAGCAGTCACGCTCGTACAAGTGCACAACGTTTCCGTGCTTATCACCGAGCAACTGCACTTCGACGTGGCGGAAGTTTTCGATGCACTTTTCCATGAAAAGCGTACCGTCATTAAATGCGATTTCGGCCTCTGTTTTCGCCTGGGTGTACATGCTCTTGAGACTGGCTGCGTTGTGGGCGAATCGTATTCCGCGTCCCCCACCGCCGGCAGCGGCTTTGATCGCCACCGGATATCCAATCTGCTCTGCGATGACCAGTGCGTCTTCAACGCTTTCCACGGCTCCATTTGAGTCCGGCGACATTGGCACGCCGACTTCCCGGGCAAGGGCCTTTGCGCGGATCTTATCGCCCAGAAGGGTCATGCTCTGGAGGCTTGGTCCGATGAATTCGATTTTGCAGTCCTGGCAGACTTCCAGAAAGTGGGCGTTCTCAGCCAGGAAACCATATCCCGGATGAATCGCATCTACATCTGCGATTTCCGCCGCTGCGATAATGCGCGGTATATTGAGATAACTGTCAACCGATGGCGCCTTACCAATGCAGACGCGTTCGTCAGCAAGGTGAAGGTAGCTTGCGTTGCTGTCGCCTTGTGAGTATACAGCCACCGACTCGATACCGAGTTCTTTACACGCGCGGATGATGCGCAAGGCAACTTCTCCGCGATTGGCAATAAGGATACGAGAAAACATTCAATGGTTCCTTGGGGTGTCTCAGGCGGGTGTCAGTCGGAAAAGCACCTGTCCGAATTCCACAGGCTGAGCGCCTGTAACGCAGATCTCGGCGATTTTCCCGCTGCATTCGGCCTTGATCTCGTTCATCACTTTCATCGCTTCAATGATACAAACCACCGTCTCGTCGTTGATGGTGTCTCCGACGGCTACGAACGGGCCGCTATCGGGGCTTGGAGCGGTGTAAAACGTGCCGACCATGGGGCTGATCACGTCGATAAGGTTGCTTTCGGGCTCTGGAGCCGCAGCCGGCGCCGCAGCCTGTGCAACCTGAGCGGGCGCAGCGATAACCGCCGGTTCCATAACAATTCCGCCCTGCTGGCCGGGGCCTCTTTTCAGAGCGATCTTCTGGTCCCCGTCAACGATATTCATTTCGGTAAGGTCATTGTCAACCATGAGCTTGACCATACGCTTAATTTCTTTCATATCCATAAACAACTCCTGTCCCTGTATTAACAGCGATCACACGTCGAAGCGTTATTTCTTGAGCATCATATCACGAATATCCGTGGTCAGCGTACTCAAACGTTTCGGCCCATCGGCAGTTACGAGAATATCATCTTCAATTCTCACCCCACCAACTCCGGGCAAATATATACCTGGCTCGACAGTAACCACCATACCGCTTCTCAGGCGTCCGGTTCCCTTACCGCCCAACCCCGGGGCCTCATGCACTTCGCGCCCGAGCCCGTGTCCGAGTCCGTGTATGAACTCGTACCCGGCGTCGGTGATCACCTTTCTCGCGAGCGTATCGGGTGTTTTCAACGATGCACCGGCCCGCACAGCGTTAATGCCTGCGGTCTGGGCCTTGCTGACAACCTCGTATATCTCACCTATTTTCGGCGGGATTTTACCCGTGAAAATCGTTCGAGTCAAGTCACTGCAATAACCGCCGATTTTGGCGCCCCAGTCAATGAGCACCGATTGTCCGGCGCGAATTTTGGTTGAGTCGGGTCTGTAGTGGCAATCGCAGGCGTGTGGACCGGCGGCGAGAATCGTCTCGAAGGCGGGCGAATCAGCGCCTTCCAGTCGCATCAGGTATTCCAGTTCAGCAGCCACTTCCCGCTCGCTGCGACCAACAAACGCCTTGGCGCCGCGTGATGTCAACCGCACAAACGCTTTCTGTGCGATTGAAACGGCTTTGCGTATCTGGGCAACTTCAAGAGCGTCCTTCGCCGTTCGCAACGGAGCTACAATATCAGTAACCGGTTTCACCCTGCGAACCCCAAGGACCTTGGTGTACGCTTCAAGTGTCGCCACAGTCATATTGGCGCTTTGAACGCCGAGGCTGCGAATCTTGCGTCCTTCGAGCGTTTTCTTGATTGTCTCGGGCATACCCTTCTTGCGGATGACCACCTCGATGTCAGGGCATTCGCGCGGACCTTGCTGACCGAATCTTCCGTCGGTTATAAGAACCGCCCAACGCTGACCGATCAGCAGCGTAGCGTCATCACCGGTGAAACCGCAAAAGTAACCGACGTCCTCATGCTTACTTATAAGCATCGCGTCGATTTTCTGTTCACCGGCCAGTTTAAATGCTCGGCGTCGCCTCGCAGCGCACGCCGCCAATCTGTCATTCTTTTTAGCCATAGCCGTTAAGGATAGTCACCGGAGGCTCTATTGCAACCGATTGTCTTTTTTTTTTGCCTCGCAACCAAGGCCTTGTCCGAGCGTTAATACCACGCTACAATAAACTTATGGAACATATAGACAATATGCGCCCGAGCCACAAGTCCAGACGAATCATCATAATATTGTTCCTTGGCGGTAGTATGGTGATTTTTGCGTGCATGCGGCAGCTATCCCTGAACAGTTCGCTCGCCGCCTCACCTGCCGACAAGGCGCGAGCCTCGCAACTCAAGCTCGCAATCGCAAAACTCAAACCGCTGCACACCATCCTCGGCAAGCCGAAACCCGGAGACTGGCTGGCGCGGTACAAGGAGCCTGGGCAAACTTTCGGGCAGTATCTCAAGTGTCGCCCGGTCCGCCCAATCGGAGCTAGAAACATTATCTACGTCCAGCCGCTTGGTGAATTCACAAAATCGCAGCGCAAGACGATATCGCTGGCGGCTGAGTTCATGCGCCTGTACTTCAGCGTCAAAGTCGTAATACGCAAAGACATGCCCCTGACGGTAATACCCGCCAAGGCCCGACGCGTACACCCGCAATGGAAGGTCAAGCAAATCCTGAGCACCTACGTGCTGCACAAGGTGCTCGCGCCCCGTCTTCCGAAAGACGCCGCGGCGTACATAGCATTCACCGCTTCGGACCTCTGGCCGGGCGAAGGCTGGAACTTCGTTTTCGGACAGGCCTCGCTCCGCCAGCGAGTAGGCGTATGGTCGGTCCATCGCAACGGTCAGCCCGACAAAAGCCCCGCCGACTTCCGACTCTTCCTGCTGCGAACGCTGAAAACCGCAACTCATGAGACAGGGCACATGTTCACGATGACCCACTGCACCGCATACGAGTGCAATATGTGCGGATCGAACCACCGTGAAGAATCCGATTCCCGCCCCATCGCACTTTGTCCCGAATGCCTGGCCAAGACCTGCTGGGCGTCCCGCGTTGATCCTATTAAACGCTTTGGGGCGTTGTATTCATTCTGCGTGAGGACCGGGTTGAAACCCCAAGCCGCGTTCTACGCGAAGTCGATTAAAACACTGGGCGGGAAAGTTCCGACCACTCAACCAGCGACAAGCCCCTGACGCCTTGGGGGAGTCAAGCATCGAGCCTCTGGCGTACTTTACGAAGCAGATCGGAGCGCTGAAACGGTTTCTGTATTAGCGTCAGCCCCGCATCGAGTACAAAATTTGTGTGTATAGCGTTCATGCTATACCCGCTGGCGAACAGCACCTTCATTCCAGGGCGTGCTTTTCGAATATGTTCATAAACCGCTCGCCCGCCCAACTTGGGCATCACCACGTCCAGGAGCGCCAAATCAATCTGATCGGAATTGGCGTCGAACAGTTCGATCGCCGCCTCACCATCGACGGCGGCGAGAACGGTATAACCTGCCCGGGTGAGAATAGTCCGCGATAGGTTACGCACCAGTTCATCATCTTCAGCCAACAGTATCGTTTCGGTTCCCGACGGCGCCGGTCCATCGATTTTATCGTTTACGATCACCGCGGATCGTTCGACTATAGGCAGATATATTTTGAATCTGCTTCCCTTCCCCAGTTCGCTGTACACCTCGATCTGGCCTCCGTGCTGTTTGACCAGTCCGTAGACCGTCGAGAGTCCTAGCCCGGTTCCACTGCCCAGAGCTTTGGTGGTAAAGAACGGTTCAAATATTTGCTTAAGTGTTTTTTTATCCATTCCAACCCCGCTGTCGGTTACGCTCAGCAGCACATATCGCCCCGGTTTTGACCATACGTGCGTAAGGCAATAGGCCTGATCTATCCGCACATTTTCTGTTTCTATGGTGATAGTCCCGCCATGGGGCATAGCGTCTCGGGCATTAACGCACAGGTTCGTCAGTATCTGTAGAAGCTGGCCTCGGTCGGCACGAACAGTACCGAGTTCGTGACCGGGCATAAGATCGAGCGTAATGTGCTCGCCAATAATGCGTCGTATCATTTTCATCAGTTCTACGATCACTTCGTTGAGGTCCAGATCCTCCATTTCGAGCACCTGTCTTCGGCTGAAGGCCAGCAACTGCATCACCAGCGTCTTGGCGCGCTGGCCTGCCTTGAGCACTTCACCCAGATAATCGCGTTGTTCGCAGCCCTCAGACACTTGGGCCTGGGCCATCTCACCG
>JABGPF010000294.1 GCA_018645065.1 Phycisphaerales bacterium | reverse complement strand
ACTACCAGGCGACGGGCAAGAAGACAATGCTTAATATCGCCACGAAGAACGCCGACCTGCTGTGCAGGGATTTCGGGCCGGGCAGGAACGAAAAGTGGGCCGGGCACCAGATCATAGAGATGGGCCTGTGCAAGCTGTATCGCGCAACGGGCGAGAAAAAATATCTCGACCTGGCGAAGTTCTTCCTCGATACCCGTGGTCCTGACGGCCGCACATATGACCAATCGCACAAGAGAGTAGTCGACCAGGAAAAAGGCGTCGGCCACGCCGTGCGGGCGACTTATATGTATTCCGGGATGGCCGATGTAGCCACGCTTACCGGCGACAAAAGTTACATCACCGCCATCGACAAGATATGGGGAAACATCGTCGGCACGAAGCTGTACATCACCGGCGGGCTCGGCCAGCCTGGCGGACCTGAAGGTTTCGCCGGAGAGTACAACCTGGGCAATAACGCCTACTGCGAGACGTGTGCTGGGATCGGAAACGTGTACTGGAATCACCGGTTGTTCATGCTGCACGGTGATGCGAAGTATATCGATGTGCTCGAACGCACGCTTTACAATAATGTGATTGACGGCGTGTCGCTTGACGGTAAGAAGTTCTTTTATCCCAACACGCTTTCATCCAGCGGAACGGGACGCCGCCCGGCGAGGTCCGAATGGTTCGGATGTGCCTGCTGCCCGGGCAATATCGCCCGCTTTATCGCCTCGGTGCCCGGATATGTTTACGCCACTAAAGGCAAAAATGTGTACGTAAACCTGTACGCCGGCGGTAAAGGCGAGTTGAAAGTCGGCGACAAGACCGTCGCAATCACCCAGAAAACGCGATATCCCTGGGACGGTTCGATTGCGATGAGCATCGACCCGAAGAGCGAGTTGCGTTTTGCTTTGAAGGTTCGCATACCCGGCTGGGCGCAGAATACACCTCTGCCTTCGGACCTCTACAGGTACATGACCAAAAACAGCGAGACTGCATCGCTGAAGCTGAACGGCAAACCCGTCGCGCTGAAGATCGACAAGGGATATGTAACTTTCGATCGCAAGTGGAAAGCTGGCGACACGCTGGCGTTGAACTTCCCGATGCCCATCCGAAGAGTGCTCGCAAACGACAAGGTCGAGCCCGATCGCAATCGCGTGTCCATCGAGCGCGGGCCTATGGTTTTCTGTGCGGAATGGCCGGACAATAACGGAAAAACGCACGGGCTGATCTTGCCCGACGATGCGAAACTGACATCTGAGTTCCGCAAAGATATGCTTGGCGGTATTGAAGTGATCCAGGCTAGAGCACAGAACGGCACGAGAGGCAAAACGCCAGGGGCTGTGGCGAAAACCCCGCACAAACTGCTTCTGATTCCCTATTATTCATGGGCCCATCGCGGCACGGGCGAGATGGATGTCTGGCTGGCAAGAAATGATGAGCCTATCAACGCGATGCTGAAGGCCCAGGAAGCAAAGGACCAGAAGGAACGCGATAAGAAGAAAAAGTAGCGTTTGTGAACTTGATATAATCGTGGCCGCATCGGCGCCACACCGACAACGTGAGGTAACACACCATGACAGACAATCGCCCCACTCACCGCCGACTCGCTTACGCCTTCCTGACACTCTCTGTCACACTCGTCGTGTCATTCACTGCCCTCCACGTCCAAGGCTCCGATGCGAAACCGCCCACCAAGAAGGGACCCGCCGTTACGCCCCAGCCCCGCATCTCCGAGTGGTGGTTCGCCCGCCATGCCGAGAAAATCGGCTTGATGAGCAAGGGCGACATCGACCTGCTGATGGTCGGCGATTCAATCACGCACAATTTCGAGAACGAGAAAGTCGGCTTGCGAGTCTGGAAGAAATACTTCCTGCCGCTCAAGGCGATCAATCTTGGATTCGGCGGGGACCGGACAAACCACGTGATGTGGCGTCTGGACCACCTGCCCAAACTCAAGAAAACGCCCAAGGCCGCCGTCGTCATGATCGGCACGAACAACATTTGCTGGGGCAGCGACAAGCCTAGAGAAACCGCCGACGGCGTCCAGGCCATTGCCAAGAAACTGCACGAGCAGTATCCCGAGATGAACATCCTGGTCCTCGGCGTCTTCCCGCGGAGACGTGAACTGACTCACCCCCACCGCAAGCAGATCATCGAGTTGAACTCCTACCTGCCCGGACTGCTCAAAGGCATCAAGAACGTCACGTTCATGGACATCGGGCCGAAGTTCCTCGACGACAAGGGCCATCTCTCCAAGGAGATGATGCCCGACACAACGCACCCCAGCGAGAAGGGGCACGAGATCTGGGCCGAGGCGATCATGCCCGTACTGAAGAAGATGATGGGCAAGTGAGTCAGCAGAGCTATCGCATTGGCCTGCAGCGTTACTGTACGCGAATTCCAACGCTGTACGGTTCGAGCGGAAGCGAATCTGTCAGAAAGCCGACGGCCTCGGTGAGATAGTCCACGGGGATAACATCCAGCGAATCGACAACAGCGGCTTCGGCCGCATGCCCGCAGGCACAATCACGCCGAATTCACCTTCCTTCGCCGCCTGAATACGCGAGACCGATTCCTTAATCGAAGTGTCGCCATCCCCACCAATTTCGTCAGCGGTTCAGTCGCGTCGGTGACATCGGCTTCGACTTCGCAGCCAGTCGCATCGATACCTGAAAGAATACTACTATGCACCCGAGAGATCATGAAAGCTCCTCGAAAAAATCCCAAACACAACCAGCCCGCCCCACTGGCAGGCTAGGGAAATGCCCCCCGCCGACACCAAGGCAAGGACTAACCAACAGCGTATGAGATCCGATATCACCGAAGGGACGTCCAGGTGAGCAGAAATTTCCCCCAGGAAGTTGCCTCGCACACGGCGCTACTGCCTTACCGTATGGCTCTTTCATCTGCTACTCCCGATCGATCCGGCCCGAACTCCTGGGACTAGCTCCGCTAATGGGCGGGGTGGTGTAGATGTACTTCTCGGAGCGGCTCGCGGCGCCGAGGGTCTTGGGGGTGATCGTGATCGCTCCGGTGATCAGTTCGGGAACGCTGTAGGTGAACAGCAGCGAGTCGTAGTACGTCGGATTCTCCTGGGGAAGAATGAACGGTTTGTGGGCCACGCCGTTGGCGTCAATGTAGGAAAAAAATGTCCGCGTGAAAAGCCCGCCGCGTTTCTTGCTACTGAAGGCGAGCCATCGCCCGTTGGATGAGAAACTGTGCCACGACTCGGCATACTCACTATTGATCGCCAACTTCCTGTGCTGGCGGGTTTGGAGATCCATAATGTACAGGTCGCTCGAGGTCCGAAACACCGGGAAGCAACCGTAGTCGCACATGACGAACACGAGAAATCGTCCGTCGGGAGAAACGCGTGGTTGGAGAATGCTCAACCCGGTCCTAGCCGAGCCCAGCACCATTTCGGCCTGGCCCCAGGTATCGGTGTCGAGGTCGTAGCTCACCCGCATAAGGTCGTATCGCACCTTGTCGTAGTTCTTGGGAGGAATCGAGTGCCGATCTTGCCACAGAATCGCCGCACTGCTGAAATAGAGATATTTACCGTCGGGCGACCACGTCGGATAGCTCTCCAGGCGGTCGCGACGAGACAACGCCGGCGCCGTCCTGGTCTCGCGGCTTGAGACATCGTAATACATGATCGCCGAGTCCAGGTCGACCACATCACGGTTCTCCACACCGGTTGTGTGAAAGAACTGATGAACCTTGTTGATAGAGTACGCCGCCAACCTGCCGCTGGGATGCCATGCGGTGTAACCCCACTTGGCTCCGATCTTACCAACTTGTCCACCGTCGTTCATCAACGTGTTGCTGCCGTGGATCTTGCTACGCATGCCGATGGTCATTTTCTCCGGTGAGTTGCTGCAGAAGGAATGGCAGTTGACACACCCGTTGTCAATATCGTCACCGTTGAATACAAGGGACCTCTCGTACGTTTCGATATTCCTCTGATAGATGGACGTCTTGCGCCAGAAGCTCTGGATGGGGCGTATGAAACGGTAGACGAGAACCGGGTCGATCTTCTCGGTCGCCACCCTGCTGGTGACTGTCTCGTATTGTCGCCAGCCCTCATCGCGATCGTAGGCAAAGATGTCGAACTGCACCTCGCGGCCGATATTGTCGGCAAGCAGAGCCTTCTAGGGCTTCGGCGGGATGACGACGTTACCGTTGCTGCTGGCCACGGTGATACTCGAACCGCCAAGCCCGTGGATTCGGACTTGATACCTGGCGGCGTCTTCGAGAATGGTGAAGTTCAAAGGCGCTATGTTGGGAGGGATGACGACACCAGCGCAGTCGGGCCTGGTCCGTGCCGGGCGTTCGACGTGCGTGTGTTCATCCAGATTATCGTGGCGCACCCCCCACGCCAGAGTGCCCAGGCCCGCAGCGATCGCAATCGTGACCGTCAGTAGTGTGCGGTAGCGCGGGATTCTCATGGACTCACTGCTCCCTGTTCACGACCGAACATCTTATAGAATGTAAATGTTTGCCCAAAAAAGGCCTTGCAGCTTTTTACGAGCCGCCGAAATAGCCGCCTTACGACTAGCTTCATCGTTCTCTCGGTAGCTGAAACTATTGCAGATTTTCTCGAATCGGGCGGCTTTACCAATGGCCTCGGGGCTTGGACGGTATCCGTGCATCGCTTGGGGCGAGGCGCCATTGACCGTCATAACCGCCAGGGCTTCCTCGTAGTGACGCGGGGATTTATCGTAACCGAGGTCCTTCAAGCGATGAATGTTGTCGAGAAATTTGTCGAGTCTGGCAGTCAGCAGATACTGCGTCATCATGTACTCGAACGCCATTTTGTTTCGCGGGTTCTTTCGCAACAGATCACCAAAAAACATCTCAGTCGATACGACCGCCAGCGGCTGATCGGTCTCGTTGGCGATCGATCGTAGATGCTGCACAGGTGTGTACGCGGTGAGTTCAGGGTCTTTATCGAGACAACGCAAAAGCCTTTTGGCGCCCGGAGCGTGGACCAGGTCTTTGGCGAGGTTATTCAAGAAAATCCGGGCGGTTTCGTTCTGCCGTTTGACCAACTGAAGGTGAGCGAGTTTCTCAACAACCAGCGGCCAACCGTCGCTGGTTTCCAGGAGTTCCAGGGCCATCTGTTCGGCGCTGCCGAGATGACCAAGTTCCATCATCACCTCAATTCTCCTGATAGCGGTTGCAGGAGGATGCATCACATCGGCGGTCTTCATGAGGAGCAGAGCGGGTAACGTCTGGCGATACTCGAACATCGTCTCGCCCAGTTGACCCGTATGGTACAAGGCTCGATTCAGGTCGTGGTTCAGGTTGACACTATATTGCTCGTGTTCGGCCTGACCGCCGCGGCAGTTAAGTTCGATGACTCTGCCCCACTCCGACCGGGAACAGTAGTAGGAGGACAGCAGGTCGAGTTTTTCGGTCGAGGTTGAGCACTGATAGATCGGCAGGGGCAATAAGGCGAGTGGAAGAATCGCCCCGGCGCCCCGTATGGTCAGGGCCAAACCGAAGGGACGAACCGTCGCTGACTTGGCGCGGTCAGCACTTCCGGGCGCCGCCTTCCGATCCACCAAAAAACGGTGGATAGCAATATAGGCGAGAGTCAGGAATCCCAGCAGATACATGGCGTAAACCGAACCGAGGACCAACTGCTTGACCAGAGGCGGCGCCTAGCGAGTGTCCACCGACCGGGCCATTGACTGGACAAAGCAGATGGGCAACTCGAACTGAACGGTGCTGAGGTAATAGACCACCAGCGTACTGGCCGCGAACGCTCCGGCCAGTATCACCCGGCGCCGAACGGTGAGTTCGTAAAACGCCGCCAGCAGCCCGAACAGAATCGCCGCGCTTCCGGCGCCCCAAAAAACGACCGCCAAACCGACGGTGAACACCATTCCCGCCCGTGGGCGGCTTGCACCGATGGTCCAGATATAACCGACCAGAACCGCAAGGGCGGTCAACACCGACAGAGCGACCAGAAGGAGATGGTTGTAGCTGATCGCACCGGCCAGCAGGAAAATCGCATATAGATAGCAGAGCAAGGGCGGGTCGTAGGCTCGCGTCACCTTCAGCAGCATCCGGTTGACCAACCAGAGCAACCCGGCTACGAGGGTGAGGATAAGCGTTCCGACCCAGGGATAGTAAAAACAGTGGGAGAGAAATCCGTAGAGATACGCCAACGGTCCGCCGACCGTCGTCAGCGACTCACGGCAGAAGGCCCAACCGATCTGAAAACGCGGCGCCGAAGCAATCAGTCGGTAGAAACTGTGGTAGATTAGTTCCGGCTGAACAAACACTCGCACACAGACGGCCAAGGCCGCAAAAAACGCCACGGGCGTCAGAATCGCCAAACCTGCAAGGCCTGTCAATTTAGTCGGAACGGAACCTGCGTCTGCAGACTTACGAATGTTTTTGTAGTCGCGATCGTTTGTCAGTTCTTCTAATGCGTCGTGGCTCGGGATTAAATCGCCTGGTTCTGCACCACCGCAGACTTGCTTACCAGACGGCTTGCCGGACGGTGACGACTTTCTCTGCTGCTTCTGCTTCTGCTTTCGCTTTCGCTTGCGTGAACTCATGACGCGCCCTCACGATCGACCCGCCTGTGAGGGGGTTGGGGGAAACCGAAGCGTTCGGCGCTCGCTTGGCGCTGCCCCTCAATTCTGTTCACCACCTGGAGCATCCGTTTGATCCGTTTCGCGGGTTCGTTGAGGCTCAGAGACCATCCCCGAG
>JABGPF010000293.1 GCA_018645065.1 Phycisphaerales bacterium | reverse complement strand
CCGGCGGGTCGGGAAAGCCATTCTCACAGCCTGGAAAAAAGGCGCCCGGATGGACGCCTGGAACGAGCACTTCAGATACGAAACCTGGGTCGCTGCGTTTGAGGAGGTCGGGATTGACATGGCGTTTTACGCCCACCGCGAAATACCAGCCGACGAAACCCTGCCCTGGTCGCACATCCAATGCAGGCACGCCACCGCCCGCCTGCGGGAACAGTACGAAGAGATGATGCAAACACTCGCAGACGACGCCGATGACAAAAAAACCGATCAAAAGGACACTGACCAAAAATGTTAAAAAATCCCCTTTTTGTAACCGTCGGAATGCCCGGAGTCGGTAAGTCCACGCTAGTTGATTGTCTCGCACAGCGAGGTTGGCCCGTGGTTTATTTCGGGGGCATTACGCTGGAGGAAGTACGCGCCCGCGGTATGGAGGAATGCCAGCAAAGCGAACGAACCGTCAGGGAATCGCTACGCAAGGAACACGGCCAGGAGGCCTACGCAAAGCTTTCGCTACCGAAAATCAGGGAGCATCTCGCCCAGAGCCCCGCAATAGTCGACGGGCTCTACTCCTGGGCTGAGTACATCTGCCTGCGACGCCAGCTGGACAACCCGATGCACGTTATCGCCGTCTGTGCCGACCGCAGCGTCAGATACGCCCGGCTGGCCAACCGCCCTTCCCGCCCGCTAACTCCCCAAGGCGCCGAGCAACGCGACTTCGCCGAGATCGAGCACATCCAAAAAGGCGGACCGATCGCCATCGCCGACTACACCCTGCTCAACAACGGAACAGTAGAAGACCTGATCACAAAAACCAACGCCCTGATAGACCAGATCATCAAGCCGCCCCAATAACGCCCCTGTTTACGGCCAGGCACACAACGTGGACCGTATTCGACGCCCTGTGCGGCAGTTACGACGAGCAAGTCATTCTACAGAATGCCGCAGATTTTGGGCCTATCAAGTCGATGGGATAGATCAGGATAGCTCGCCCTGAAAAATACTGCCATTCAGCTGGTCTCCACTTCGACACCATGTATATACTTACTAATCGGACGCCTTGTCGTATCCAGATGTACCCGTTCCATCTCGACCGACCGCAGGCGAGTTGTTGTCTTATTTGTCCAAGCATGCATTAACTGCAAGCGAAAGGAGAAAACCATGTCCGACTTGCGCGAATCGTCACGCTCTCACATTTTCTTTCTTGCAAGCGTCTTTGCCGCCCTCATTATCTTATCGGCCCCATGCCGACATTCCGAAGCCTCGGTAGTTGCCTATCTCGAGGAGTTCACCTACGCCACTGAAGGCGGCGGCTATACCGTACACAATCTATCAAGCCGCGCAGGCACTTCATGGAAAGCCGGCGTCCCCGGCGAGATCGGTCAGTGTCCATCACGCCCGCCGCGAGGAGCGACATACGGCTGGCCTTACAGTTGGGGCACCGCTCAAAATGCCGTCGGGTACGGTAATGTAATCACCGGATCGCACTACAGATACGAACACAGCTACGTCCAGTCTCCGCGCATCGATTTGAGTGCTTACTCCGGTAGCACGCCGATCCTGTCCTGGACCCATTTTCTCCGAATGAACCGCTCGAACTACGGGTACGTCGAGGTCAGCGCCAACGACGGATTCTCCTGGTCTGAGGCCTACCTCGGTATCGGGCGAGCGACAAGCACCTGGGTGCACCAGGCGCCGGTCGTGCTGTCCGAAAATTTTGCCACCTCACGGTTCCGAGTGCGATTCCGCATGTACGGATACAACAGCTCCAGCGCCACGACGTACAACCAGGAATACGGCTTCTACTTCGACAATGTTTCAGTGGAGATCCCCGACATAAACCAGACTCCGACAATTCTCCCAAGCGTTGAAGACGGTTCGACACTGACCTGGCCGGATGGCGGCATGCCCCAGGAGACGACCGTCGTAACGAACATGTCCGACGGTAGGAAGGTGAGCCTGACGGTCCCGGCCGACACGCAGATGTTCAAGTCCGGCCAGGCGTTCTCGGGCGCCTTTCAGGGCCCGTATGACTACACGGATTGGTACTATGCCGAGGATTACGGATTTGAGAACTACGACGATATCGTCGACCTGACTACATTCCTCATAGGCGACGAATACGACCCAATGACTTTCAGCAAAGGAGTAAGGCTCGTCATGCATGGACAGGCCCTCAAGCAAGTCGGATGGTCCGATCTCGATGAATTCCACCCGATAACGACAATGCTGCCAGCCGACGACGGAGCCCTGCTGGACGCCCTGGGCGTCGAGGACGGATACCTGTACTTGGACGCCAACGGTGACGGCGTGATCGACGAGACCGACGACCTTGTCGTATGGACCAAGCACTTCACATATTTCGCAACCTACACGCCCGAACCGACAACAATGAGCTTACTGGCACTAGGCGGACTAGCCGTACTACGCCGACGCCGACGACAGTAATCGCCCCCTGCTTACTTCCAACTAGCCCCAGACAATATCCGCTGCGTTGAAAACCGGGCCGTGGGTGCAGCATAGTTTGTGGGACCAGCCTGCCTCCGCTTCTGACTTTATTTTGCATACGCATGATTGGCATGTGCCCATTCCGCAGGCCATGTGACGCTCTAATGATACTTGGCACTCTACGTTTCGGGCGATGCATAGCTCGGCGATGGCTCGCATCATCGGCTCAGGGCCGCAGGTGTAAACTACCGCGGTGTTCGGCGCGTCGGGCAGTGCGTCCAGCCAGGCGGCTAGTGGTTCGGTTACGAACCCCTTCCAGCCAAGCGTTCCGTCGTCGGTGGCGATAACCGAATCTACGCCGAACTGTGCGAACTGTGAGATGCCGGCAGATGGTTGCCCGTCAGCAGCGATTTCTACGCCTGGGGCTAGTGTTACCGGCAGCATGTCCACTGACCTGGCGCCGCAGAATGCTACTGCGTTTTTGTCGGCGGATTGCATCGCAGAGGCCAGGAATATCATCGGCGGTATTCCCACCCCTCCGCCGACCAGCGCGGCGTGAGGCTTGGTTTCGCTGACTGCAAACGCGTTGCCCAGCGGCCCGAGTACGCTTATCTCGTCGCCCTCTGCGGCTTGGGCCAACCACGACGTGCCCTTGCCGACAACGCTGTAAATAATCTCCAGCTCAACGTCGAATTCCGTATCGCGCCGCCCTGCCAGGCTCAACGGGCGGCGCAGGATCGGCTCGCCTTGCGCCAGTTCACGCCCGGTGAGTTCGGGCCAATCGCCCGGCGCGACTTGCACCTCGCTCCAACCGGCTTGGGTGCCGGGTATGCGACATTGCAATTGCACGAACTGGCCCGGTTTGGTGGGCGGAAACTCCTTACCACCGAGGCGCAGCAGGTAATGGCCCTGGCAAAGGCGCCGGTTGACCAGCACGTTCATCACAAAAGTTCCACGAGGCGATTTTTTATCAGATGTAGCATTCATACCACGATAATATGCCCGATCGAACCAAAAGAAAAGCCCCATGCGAATTCTAACGACAGGTTCCAGGTGCTAGGTGCTCGGTTCCAGGGACGACAACGGCGACGGCGACGGCGACGGAACAATATCCAACAGCCAACAAGAAATGTCCAATTTCCAAGTTTACGACAACGGCGAACGACAACGACAACGGCGTCCCGACTTTGTCGGGATGAGGGCCGATCCCGACGTACATCGGGATCGATCGCTAAACGGGCGACACATCGCTGTGCTACACCGTTTGTCGTTGTCGTGGTCTTTGTCGTTGTCGTTACTTGGAAATTGGACATTTCTTGTTGGCTGTTGGATATTCATCCGTTCGCCGTTACCCGTTGACAGCCCACCGTCAACGCTCTAACATCAGCGTCTTAAGGAGTCTAAAAATGGCTGGTAAGAAGACAAAAAAACAATCGAATAAGTCCTGGCAAGGACGACTCACCGCCGACGCCGACGCGCAAACCGCCGAGATGCTCGCGTCACTAGACGTCGATTTCGCGCTGTGGCGTTACGATATCGTCGGATCAATCGCGCACGCAGAAATGCTGCAGCAGTGCAAATTGATCACAAAAACAGAACTTGCCAAGATCAAGTCCGGGCTGAAATCAGTAGCCGCTGACCTCCAGGCCGGAAAGCTCAAACTACGCATCGAACTCGAAGACATTCACATGGTCATCGAAAAGGCGCTGATCGATCGGATCGGCGACGTCGGCGGAAAACTGCACACCGGACGAAGCCGAAACGACCAGGTGGCGACCGACCTGCGACTCTGGGCACGCGACGCTGCGGACAATCTCTCAGACTCGATAACCGCACTACAAACCGCACTGGTCGCAAAAGCCGACCAATACTCCCACGTGGTAATGCCCGCCTACACGCACCTCCAGCGAGCCCAACCGATACTCGCCGGACATGCTGTGCTGGCGTACGCAGAAATGCTCCAACGCGACGCCGAACGCCTCGCCGACGCCCGCAAGCGAATCGACATCTGCCCACTCGGAAGCGGAGCGGTGGCTGGCACGTCACTGCCTATAGACCGCCTGGCGACCGCAAAAACGCTCGGTTTCGCCGGTATAACTCGCAACAGTATCGACGCGACCGCAGATCGCGACTTCCTGGCTGAGCTGTGCTTTGCCTGCGCGATGATCGGCGTACACCTTTCGCGATGGGCCGAAGACTGGATCATTTATTCATCCGTCGAATTCGGTATGATCGAACTGAACGACGCATACTGCACGTCGAGCTCGATGATGCCGCAGAAGAAAAACGCCGACAC
Source organism: Phycisphaerales bacterium (assembly GCA_018645065.1). Classification (GTDB taxonomy): domain Bacteria; phylum Planctomycetota; class Phycisphaerae; order SM23-33; family SM23-33; genus BS750m-G57. The sequence continues at coordinate 1,977 of JABGPF010000293.1, read as the reverse complement.
GCTCGAACTCATCCGCGGCAAGTCGGCAACGGCGATCGCACAACTCACCGGAATGCTGACGCTAATCAAGGGCCTGCCGCTGGCGTACAACCGTGACCTACAGGACGATAAACGGTTCGCATTCACCACCGTCGCGGCGATATCACAGGCGCTGTCGGTGGCTGCGGGAATCGTGGCGACCAGCGAGTTCAAGGAATCGAACATCGCAGACGGGCTCGACGCGGGCTTCCTCGACGCAACCGCACTGGCGGAATACGTGACCGCCAAGGGCGTACCCTTCCGCACCGCTCACCAGATCGTGGGAAAACTCGTAGCCCAGGCCGAACTACAGGGAAAAACGCTCGCCGAAATGCCCCTGGCCGACCTACAAGCCGCATGCGACAAAATAACGCCCGACGTCAAGAAACACCTCGGAGCCGCAAACGTGGTCAAACGATACTCGCCCGAAGGCTCAGCCGGAGCCAAACAACTCCGCAAACAACTGGCGTTCTGGAAAAAGAAGCTCGGATAACATGCAAGAGCTGGAGTTTATAGACTGGATCCAGGGGAGAAGTAATTTCGACGCGACGAAAGTACCCGTCGGGCCTGGCGACGATTGCGCGATCGTTCGCCTGGGCGACAATGACCTGCTGGTGACCACCGACCAACTGCTGGACGGGGTGCATATTAATCTCGCTGAGCACGGACCCCGAGCGGCCGGTCGAAAGGTTATCGCACGCAGCTTGTCGGACATCGCTTCAATGGCGGCGGTCCCGCTGGCTGCGGTCGCAACGGCGACACTTCCCCGCGGGTTCGGTGAATCCGACGCCCAGGAGCTGTATCGCGGGATGCGTGAAATCGCCGACGAATATCACTGCCCGCTGGTCGGAGGAGATGTCGCCAGTTGGGACGGACCGCTCTGCCTGACGAGCACGATTTTCGGGCGGCGTGCCGGCGTGACCGGAGGCGTGGAGCCTGCACTCCGCAGCGGGGCGCAAGTCGGCGATGCGATATGCGTCACGGGCGTGCTGGGCGGCGCGTGGAAGTCGACCAGGCATCTGGAGTTCAAGCCGCGCATCGCAGAGGCGATCGAACTGGCGATATGCTGTCGCCTCAGAGCAATGATCGATATCTCCGACTCACTGGCCCGCGACCTGCAACACATATGCACCGCCTCGGGCGTTGGAGCAGAAATCAACGCAGCCGACTTACCACTCAACCCCGACCTCGCCGACGACGAACCGGCAGCGATAAAAGCAGCCCTGCACGACGGCGAAGATTACGAACTACTGTTCACCGTCCCGCAGGCCTGGGCGCGCAAACTCTGCGACCGCCAACCGCTGGCGACGCACATAACGCGGATCGGAACGATTATCGACGCTACGGGACTAACACTCATAAACCCAGACGGATCGCGATCAGAACTCGAACCCATCGGATGGGAACATGGAACCTGAACCAGTGGAAACTCACCAAACCAACAGCCCCGAAGAGACCTTCGACTTCGGACGCGACTTTGCAAAACGCCTGACCACCGGCGACTGCGTGGCGTTGATAGGCGGGCTCGGCGCGGGCAAAACCGCATTAACCCGCGGACTGGCCGCCGGGCTCGGACTCGACGACACAAGGTTAGTCTCGTCGCCAACCTACGTGCTCGTCCAGGAATACATCGGCACGACGCCGATATTCCATCTGGACCTGTACCGCATGACCGACCCGCACGCCGAACTGGCTGACCTGGGCCTCGAAGAGATGCTCGAAGAAGGCGTAACGCTAATCGAATGGGCCGACCGAGCCACAGACGCCCTGCCCCGAAAACGCTGGGAAATCACAATCGAAATCACCGCAGAATCGTCACGAACTTTCCACGTGACGCATCTGGGTTAACGCAGTTGTCAGTGGGCAGTTATCAGTTATCAGTGAGCAGTAATCAGTAATCAGTAACGGCAACGGCAGTAACGGCAACGGCAGTGACGGCAACGGCAGTGACGGCAACGG
>JABGPF010000292.1 GCA_018645065.1 Phycisphaerales bacterium | reverse complement strand
CTCTGTGGCAAGGCCGTTTGCCGTTAATAATGGTGAGAATGCGTTTGCCCTGGCTACAGTTAGGAGTGAAAATCCATTGCATTTGCACACGAAATATGTAAGATGGGTCGCCTTATCGTTTAGGGGGGCGACCTGCCCACCAGGGTAGGCGTAGCCCGCAATATAATATAGTGTTTCTCCTCAACGAACCTAAGGAAACCAAGAAGATGGCACGCAGAATGGTAATGATGGACGGCAACCAAGCCGTAGCCCACGTAGCACATAAGGTCAACGAGGTAATCGCGATATATCCGATTACCCCCTCCAGCGCAATGGGCGAACACGCTGATACGTTCTCCGCCGCAGGCCAGAAGAATATCTGGGGAACCATCCCGGATGTGGTCGAAATGCAGTCTGAAGGCGGCGCCGCGGGCGCAGTTCACGGAGCACTGCAGTCTGGTGCTCTGACCACGACCTTCACCGCATCGCAGGGTCTTCTGCTGATGATCCCGACCCTTTACAAGCTCGCTGGCGAATTGACTCCGACTGTATTGCATGTGTCGGCTCGCTCGGTGGCCTGTGCGGCGCTGAGTATCTTTGGCGACCACGCAGACGTGATGTCCTGCAGGCAAACCGGCGCGGCGATGCTGAGTGCAAACTCCGTACAGGAAGCGATGGACATGGCGTTGATCTCGACGGCTGCTTCGCTCGAATCTCGCCTGCCCTTCATCCACTTCTTCGACGGTTTCCGCACCAGCCACGAAGTCTCAAAAGTCGAAGAACTCACCGCCGAAGACCTCAAGGCCATGATCAACGACGATCTGGTCTTAGCACATCGCAACCGCGGCCTGAGCCCCGACCGACCGGTTGTTCGCGGAACAGCCCAGAACCCCGATGTCTACTTCCAGGCCAGAGAAGCCTGCAACCCGTTCTACAACGCCTGCCCCGAAATCGTCCAAAAAGCGATGGACAAGTTCGCTTCGGTAGTCGGAAGGCAGTATCACCTGTTCGACTACGTAGGCGACCCGGAAGCCACTTCCGTGATCGTAATGATGGGCAGCGGAGCAGAATCCGCCGACGAAGCCGTTGAAACCCTCAACGCAGCCGGTCAGAAGGTCGGACTGCTGAAAGTCCGCCTCTTCCGTCCGTTCAGCATCAAGAACTTTGTCGACGCACTGCCCAAAACCGTCAAAACCATCACCGTGCTGGACCGCACAAAAGAGCCCGGTTCGCTCGGCGAGCCCCTCTATATGGACGTAGTGGCCGCAGCCAGCGAATCCGATTGCGACGCCAAGATCATCGGCGGTCGTTATGGAATGAGCAGCAAGGAATTCACCCCCGCCCACGTGAAATCAGTATTCGAAAACGCCGCCGGCCAGCAGAAGAACCACTTCACCATCGGCATCAACGATGACCTGACGCACACTTCCCTGGAATGGGACGAATCGTTCTCCAGCGAAGCCGACGACGTGGTCCGTGCGATGTTCTACGGGCTCGGTTCAGACGGAACCGTCGGAGCCAACAAGAACTCCATCAAGATCATCGGCGAAAACACCGACATGTACGCACAGGGCTACTTCGTGTATGACTCGAAGAAGGCTGGGGCGGTCACCGTATCCCACCTCCGCTTCGGAGCACGCCCGGTACGTTCGACATACCTGATCACGCGAGCGAACTTCGTGGCCTGCCACCAGTTCAGCTTCCTCGAGAAGTATGACATGCTCGATTCGATCGTAGATGGCGGAACGTTCCTACTGAACGCCCCGATGGCGGCTGAAGAAGTTTGGGGAGCACTGCCCAAGCAGGTTCAGCAGACCATTATCGACAAGAAGCTCAAGTTCTACAGCATCGACGCTGACAAAGTCGCCGAAGCAACCGGAATGGGCCGACGAATCAACACCGTCATGCAGACCGCGTTCTTCTACCTGTCAAACGTCCTGCCCCAGGACGACGCGATCGCCGCCATCAAGGCCGCCATCAAGAAAACATACGGTAAGAAGGGCGACGAAATCGTCCAGATGAACTACAACGCTGTCGATCAGTCAGTAGCCCATCTGCACGAAATCGAGATCGGCGCCGCCGACAGCACCATCGAGATGCCCCCGGTTGTCTCAGCAGACGCTCCGGAATTCGTCCAGAACGTCACCTCGGTGATTATGGCCGGTAACGGCGACTCGCTGCCCGTCAGTGCACTGCCCAATGATGGCACATGGCCCGTTTCGACCACACAGTGGGAAAAACGCAACATCGCGTTGGACATCCCCGCTTGGGACCCCGACGTCTGCATCCAGTGCGCCAAGTGCTCGCTGGCGTGCCCGCACGCGTCGATCCGCTGCAAAATCTACGATGCCGACCTGCTCGGCGACGCACCGGAAACCTTCAAGTCCGTCGATGCCAAGGGCAAAGACTACGCGGGCAAGAAGTGGACCATCCAGGTCGCCCCGGAAGATTGCACCGGTTGCGGACTCTGCGTTGAAGCCTGCCCGGCGAAGAACAAGGAAGTTGAAGGCGCCAAGGCCATCAACATGACCGTTCAAGCCCCCCTCCGTACCCCCGAACGCGCCAACTACGAGTTCTTCCTGAACATCGCAGACCTCGACCGCACCGCCCTTAACCTCAAAACGATCAAGGGCTCGCAGCTTTGCAAGCCTCTGTTCGAGTACTCCGGCGCCTGCGCCGGTTGCGGCGAGACGCCCTACTACAAACTGCTGACACAACTGTTCGGCGACCGGGCGATTATCGGTAACGCAACTGGTTGCTCCAGCATCTACGGCGGAAACCTTCCGACCACCCCGTTCACCGTCGACGCAGACGGACGCGGACCGGCATGGAGCAACTCGCTGTTTGAAGACAACGCTGAATTCGCATACGGATTCAGGCTGACCACCGACAAGCAGAGCGAGTTCGCCACTGAACTGCTCAAGGAGCTTGGCGGAGAAATCGGCGCAGAACTCGTTGACGCGATCCTGACCGCCGACCAGACCACAGAAGCGGGCATCATCGAACAACGCGGTCGCATCGCACAGTTGAAAGACAAACTGTCCGGATCGACCTGCCCGAGAGCGGCGCAACTGGTTTCACTGGCCGACACACTAGTCAGCCGAAGCATCTGGGCCATCGGTGGTGATGGTTGGGCGTACGATATCGGTTACGGCGGACTGGACCACGTGCTGGCCAGCGGACGCAACATGAACGTACTGGTCATGGACACCCAGGTATACTCCAACACCGGCGGACAGTGCTCAAAAGCTACCCCGCGCGGTGCGGTCGCGAAGTTCGCAGCCGGTGGAAAACCCTCACCCAAGAAGGACCTGGGCGTAATCGCAATGACGTACGGAAACATCTACGTCGCACAGATCGCGATGGGACAGTCCGACGCACAGACCGTAAAAGCCATCAAGGAAGCAGAAAGCTATCCCGGTTGCAGCCTCGTGATCGCATACTCGCACTGCATCGCACACGGTATCAACCTGATCGACGGCTTCACACAGCAGAAGGCGGCAGTCGCCTCCGGTTCCTGGCCGCTGTACCGCTACGACCCGCGCCTGATCGAACAGGGCAAGAATCCCCTCCAACTGGACTCGAAGGACCCGACGATCTCCTTCGAAGACTACGCATACAAGGAGACGCGATTCAAGATGCTCACGAAGTCAGACCCCGAAGGAGCCAAGGTTCTCGCAGCCCAGGCATCCGAAGATTTCAAGGCACGCTGGGAAATGCTGAAGTACATGGCCGCACAATAATAGCCGCAGCTTATCGTAAATCCCAGGCCCCCGACGCAGCAATGCGTCGGGGGCTTGTTTATGCGCTGAGCGTACGATGGAGTTTTGGGCATTTGGGGGAATCTTTACAACCCGGATTTAATTCCCCCGAATTCGAGGGAATTAGAAATCAGCGGGTCTCAACCGCTTTACGCGACATCGGGAGCAGGGATCAAAATGTAAAATGAGGGCTGAGGCGAGCGTGGCAATACTCTGCGGATGCAAGGTGCCAATCGCCGTCGCAACTTCTGGAGAAAAAGGCGCCTCAGGTGTCTCGGTCGTGTATAATATTGCTGGAGCGATCCAGGAGCACAGAGATGAAATCGCAAAAGCTTGGCGCGGACACTTCAGACGTTGAGATCGTGAATATCGACGCCCATGGGGTTTGGGTCTATTTGAAAGGGTCCGAGTACTTCCTGCCGTACACTGAATACCCATGGTTCAAAGAGGCCAAGGTAGCCGATATCCTCGACGTTCATCTTCTTCATGAGAACCACCTGCATTGGCCCGCACTGGATGTCGATCTATCGGTAGAATCCCTGCGCGATCCGGCCGCATACCCGCTGATCTATCGATGATCGAATCAGCACTTCGAGCCTGCCTCCTCTAATATGTCGTGACTATAAAAGGGGTTCATGACGGATTAGTGGGAAAGTTAACGGCAAACAGCATAAAGCGCTAAGCCGCAAGCGGCAAACCCCATAGCCCGACAAACGTGCTACCACGCCGCTTGCGGCTTAGCGCTGTTGTCGCCGTTGTCGTTAATTTGGATATTCACCATATATGTCCGTCCCCACTAATCAGTCATAAACCAATAAAAAAATCTTGGGTCCTCTGCAAAGAGGACCCAAGATAGTATGTCGTCATCATTCTTCGGTTATGAACTTTACTTCTTACCGTAACCGATTTTCTTTACTGCTTCTTCTATCTCACCCAGAGTATCCGGGTCGTCGATCGTGGAGGGCATGTTGTAATCTTGGGCGTCGGCGATCTTACGCATTGTGCCTCGGAGCATCTTTCCAGATCTCGTCTTGGGCAGTCGATTCACCACGATTGCCTGCTTGAAGCATGCGATCGGGCCGATATCATTCCTCACGCTCTGGACAACTTCACTGACGATTTCGTCGTGGGCCTTGTCAACGCCGGCCTTGAGGACGATGAATCCGATTGGCACTTCGCCCTTGAGGTCGTCTGCGGCGCCGAGGACGGCACATTCAGCGACACATGGGTGCTTAGCAACGATCTCTTCCATCTCGCCTGTGGAAAGCCTGTGTCCGGCGACGTTGATGATGTCGTCTACGCGGCCCATGACGTGGATGTATCCATCCTCATCCTTGATTCCGCCATCGCCGGTAAAGTAGTAACCGGGGAACGGATCCATGTAGGTCTCGGTATATCCCTGCTCGTTGTGCCACAGCGTCGGGAACGTTCCCGGAGGCAGCGGAAGCTTCACCGCGATAACACCGTTCTGCCCGTCAGGCAAGGTATCGCCTGTCAGCGGGTCCAAGACGCAAACGTCCCAACCGGGCATCGGTTTGGTCGCTGAACCAGGCTTAATCGGGAAGAGTTCAACACCTCTGGGATTGCCCACAATCGCCCAGCCGGTCTCGGTCTGCCACCAGTGGTCGATAACGGGCCTTCCGAGCAGTTCTGTCGCCCACTCGTACGTGTCCGGGTCGGTTCTTTCACCGGCCAGATAGAGCGCCTCGAAGTTCGAGATGTCGTACTTCTTGAGGTATTCACCATCCGGGTCTTCCTTCTTGATCGCCCTGAAAGCTGTGGGAGCGGTGAAGAGGACTTTAACGTTGTGCTCAGAGATAACACGCCAGAACGCGCCAGGGTCAGGCGTTCCGATAGGCTTACCTTCGTACATGATCGTCGTGGCGCCCAGGAAGAGCGGTCCGTAAACGATGTAGGAGTGCCCCACTACCCAGCCCACATCAGAAGCCGCCCAGTAAACGTCTCCGGGATTCACGCCGTAAAGCATTCCCATGGTCCACTTCAGCGCCACCGCGTGGCCGCCATTGTCCCTGACCACGCCCTTGGGCTTACCAGTGGTGCCTGAGGTATAAAGGATGTACAGCGGGTCGTTAGCACCCACCGACACGCAATCAGCCGGCTCGGACGCGGCTTCAAGCTCCGTCCAGTCCAGGTCACGTCCGTCAACCGGTACAGCTTCAGCTTGGGGGCGTTGGAGGACCATGCATTTTTCGACTTTGTGGTCAGCCAGATCGATAGCTTTGTCCAGGAGAGGCTTGTAGGCGATAACCTTCTTGCCTTCTATCCCGCACGAAGCCGAAAGGATGACCTTCGGCTTGGCGTCGTCTATTCTGATCGCCAGTTCCCTGGGTGCAAATCCGCCGAAAACCACGGAGTGCACGGCGCCGATCCTGGCGCACGCCAGCATCGCCATCGCAGCCTCGGGTATCATGGGCATATAAACGATAACCGTATCGCCCTTCTCCACGCCCATCGACTTCAAAGCGCCGGCGATTTTTGAGACCCGGCCTTTGAGCTGATTATAGGTGATATGTTGTATCGTATCGGTCACCGGGCTGTCGTAGATGATCGCCGGCTGATCGCCTCGACCGTCTTCAACATGCAGGTCGACGGCGTTGTAACATGTATTCAATTCCCCGCCGGGAAACCATTTGTAGAATGGGGGCTTTGATGAATCCAAAACGGAGTCCCATTTCTTATCCCAGTGTATTTTCTCGCCCTGTTCAGCCCAAAATCCTTCCGGATCTTCCACTGACCTCTGGTACATTTCTTCGTATGACATTACATCTCCTCAGTTAATCTTTTTGTCGTAATAATGTGTCTGGTTCCTGGATTCACAATCTGCATCAAACCGAGCAGGATACCTTATATACCGCCAAATATCAACTGATAGGGAATTTGATTCAGGGCAAACGCATTCTCACCATCATTAACGGCAAACGGCCTTGCCACAGAGAGCACAGAGAACGGCAACGGCAACGAC
>JABGPF010000291.1 GCA_018645065.1 Phycisphaerales bacterium | reverse complement strand
GCCACGATGAGTGTGCTGTTCTTCGGAGCGATGGGTCTGGTAGCACGCAAGCGTCGTCGCAGCTAAGACGCCTGCTTCAACAGCTAAGACTGCTCAAACTTAGCTGACGTAACATGACTCTTCAGCGGCGGTTCCTTTGGGAACCGCCGCTTTATTTTGCGCACTTTGAAAACCCGCCCCCCAAAAGAGGATTATGCACCACTGATATTACCCTTTATGCAAAAAGGAGTTCGCGACTACAGTACATATGCAAAAAAACTCCTCCCAAAAGCGCTAAGCCGCAAGCGGCGAACCCTATAAGCCCCGAACGAACGTGAAGTCGTGCCGCTTGCAGCTTAGCGCTTTTGGGAAGCTTGATGCATAATCTTCCAAAGCCTGGGGCTTTTCGGTATTATTATCGCGAGCGTAACTGTTCTTTCGCAACGTAAGTCGTGTGAGGGGTGGATCTAATCTCACCACAGTACAAAACTGCAGTTGGAATCGTCTTGGCGGATTTGCTTCGTGCTGAAATCGATCTTATTATGATTGGTGTATGGAGCTTTGCGGACGGCTAGCTGAAAGCCGTCCCGCCAAATATTGATAATCTCACCCAGCCTGGTCGATGATCGTATGTCATCGATTGTCGGACCCTGACGATTCGCTCGGCAGTAGTCATGACATTTCTGGAGGCTTGCCCCTTTGTTTTTGGGCAAATCGGACCGCATATTGCCTGTTGGCGCCTCGGTTCGCTCGGCCCCTGGAGTGTTCAAATGAAAACCATAGCTATTCTTAACGAAAAAGGCGGGACCGCCAAGACCACAACGTCGGTGAATCTGGCAGCTTCGCTCGGAAGCATGGGCCAAAAGGTCCTTCTGGTCGATCTCGACGGCCAGGCCGCGTCATCGCGATGGCTTGGCGTGGAAGGCGACACCCGACTGGCCGACGCAATGCTCGCTGGAACAGGCTTGGTGCCCATCGAAAACGTGATTCCAGGGGTGTCGCTGGCCCCGGCAAGCGGAAAGCTCGACTCAATCTCGCACAATCTGCGTCCCACACAGGGCAGCCAGTTGCGACGAGTGCTCGCCGAAGTTAAGGATCGCTACGATTATATCCTCATCGATTGCCCCCCCTCTCTCGGTAACCGCTTGATTGGCAACGCGTTACTCGCCGCTACACACGCCATAGTACCGGTGGAAACATCTATTTTAGCACTGGACGGCCTGAGAATCCTGCTGACAATGCTGGATGACATCCGCCAGGGATTCGATCATGAAATAGAACTGATCGGGGCACTGGGATGCAGATTCAACTCCCGCACTCGTCTCAGCCGGCTCGTTCTGGCTGAACTCCACCGCGCCCTGCCCGGAAAAGTGTTCGGAACGGTTATTCATGAAACTGTACGCATGCAGGAATGCCCCGCCTCGGGCCAAAGCATCCTTGAATACGCGCCAGACTGCTCGGCGTCGGTTGACTACCAAGCCGCAGCGGCCGAAGTGGTCAACGGAATCGTTCCCTGCACGGTGGATCTCGGCGTGTCGGATCTCACAGAAAGCGGAGCCGTAGATCACAACGATCTGAAAACAGTCGTCGAATTCCGCGAACGTGCGAATACGATATTCCAGAAAACGCCCCATAACATCGACGCAGAAGAAGAACTTGGCGATAGTGAAACAACTGAACCGCCCCAATCGCTGGTAATTACACCAATCCCGCCAGTTCCTACCGCCGAGGTTCCCGCTCCGGCTCCTGTGGAGCCCCTCACGCCGGTGAAAGACGAAGCCCCCAAATCGCAGCAAATGCCCGATAAACCTGTCAATACGCTGAGTTTTGAGGACAACGAGTGTTCCTCCGAGCCCCAAAATGACACGATGCAAATAGCCAACGTGCCCCGAAAACGCAGGAACACGATGGTCGCAACCGCAGCGGCAGTTATGCTGGGCCTGCTCGGTGTCGCCGGATGGGTTGGAATCAAAGCCATTCTGCCATCGCCCGAATCCGCATCGGCAAGGCCCACCGAGATCATCGTACCCCAGACTGCGACTGTCGCACCTTTAGCGACAACCGAGGTCGAAACCGTCGCCTCGACGCCCACAAAGCCCGAGCCCGAGCCCGAAATCACCAAACCAGAAATCATCGAGCCTGAAGCCGAGATTGAATCCGCCCAGACCGAGACCGGACCACAGTTCAGTGAATCCACCCTCAGCGACGAACAATCGAGTGAAGAGCCCAGCCAAGCAGGCAGGCAAATTGTCATCACTGCCGATGATCCGACCAGCGACACCAAAAACGAGGAAGCCAACGATAGCGAAACCGATTCGAACGATGCACCGACGCCCCAGCCCACTGGTCCTCGCGTGGCGACTGCTGCCGACTACCCAGATGGGCTAGTGCTGACGGCTGTGATGTACGGTCAAACCTCTCGACGTGCGATAATAAGCGGAGCGGTGGCAATCGAAGGTGAAACAGTTAAAGGCGCCAAGATCGTCAAGATATTCCCTGACTCGGTGGAAATTGAGGCAAACGGTTTCCGATTCCTCCTGGGAACCGGTCCCAAACCGGTCTGGTTGAAAGCCACCCAGGTCCCCGACGAGACCGACGAGCCCGACGAGACCGACGCTGAAACCGATACTGACGTCGAAGCCTCAAGTAACATCCAAGAGTAAATTCGCCATCTTAGAGTGACTAGATATCCATTGGAGCGTCCAGAATGGCACTTAATTCAAATTTTGTAATAAACCGCATCGGCTTAAAGCCGATCGAGGCACTCGCAGGGTCTAGCAGATCGCCCATCGAGTCGGACGAAACGTACACCTCTTCCAGACTCGGCCTGACATTTGTCGGAATGGATCAGCCCGCCCCGCCTCCCAGCGTCTCTCCGCCGATGCACGAGCCCATCAATAACGTCGAGCCCCTGGCTTCTCGGATAGGCATATCGCACGAGGACGAAACGGATCAACCCGTAGTTGTCAAAAGCACCCGACCGGCGAGATCGTCCTGGATCAGACCTGTCGATGGAATGTGCTGGTTCTTAAGTGCGTTATGGGAAGGTGTTTGGGCTGCACGCCCCGCTAAAATCCCAACTGAACTCGCCGAAGGCCCCTGCGAGGTCAGCAACCAATCAGCCCAACATTCCAAACCAACATCCGCCTCAAGCAGCACAGTGGTCGACTATCGCAAAGGAACGTACAAAATGCCCATCGAGTTGCTTAACCGTTTGAGGTCGTTCTCCACGATAAGCCACCAATACCAATACCGCCTGGTGATCGAATCGCTGAACGAATTTCTCGCCGCCCACGGATACCCCTCCGATAGCGAGTGAATCAGCAACACCCCGCACGGGTGATCTGCAACAGCAAAAACAAGCGGCGCCAGTCTCCATGACTGGCGCCGCTTTTTGATATCGATACGACGTGTTGGTTAACGTTTAACCTTACGCCCCGGTTTGTCTTAGTCTTTTCGCACCGCCAGCATGCAGAGACCGGCGAGCACGCCTGCGAGAATAATTGCGGTAGTAGTCTTGGTAGATGCTGTTTTCGCCAGTTTGCCCCAAGTCACTTTATCCGCGGGAAGGACGCTGATTTTATCTTTTGTGGGGAATTCAGCGGGAATCGGGATGGTTACCTTGCCAGTGGCCGCGAATTCTGTTCCACGCGCCAGGAGTGTCTGGAACCCAACGCACTGGATCGGGGCGAGTCCGCCTACGTGTCCGAGCGTGATGTGGCAAGTCGTGCCCTTCCCGTATTTAATGATCATCACTTGCGGTTCGTCAACTTTTGTCCGCTTGCAAGGAGCCGAAGCCAGAACTGTAAGATTCTTACAGGGCCCACGCATCGAGTTGTACATTTCTTCGGCAGCGTGCTTCCAGACCGGGGGCATGCCCTTCATGATCGGGTGCTCGGGCGCTTCGACGTTAATGGGAAACGCCCATCCGCCGCCGTGCGAACCGCTTTTGCCCTTGGGAGCCGGATCGGGAGCCCACTTACCGTCTTTCTTACGCATGAGCGATCCGCTCTTGGGATTGCGTCCGCCCCATCCGCCTACGCCGATAATTTCGTTGTACGCGGGCCAATCGTTCGATGAATTGTCTGCAGCGTGAACGGGCACAAAACCGCCGCCATCGGACATGAACTTTTCAAACTCTGCGCGGCGTTTCGCCGGCCAGCGGCATTTTCCGCCATCGTTGTAGTTGCTGACTATGACGTCGTACTTAGCGAACTGGGGGTCCCATGCAGCCCAGTCTGCGGGCTTGCCCTTGTTGCTGGGCAGCGTCGAAACGTCAACGGTGAAACGCCCGCTGGCGATAAGGGTGTCCTTCATCGGACCGGTCATTTTCTTCCAGTTGTGGTTGTTTTGCCCATCGATGATCAGGACTTTGACCTTGCCGGCCGCCTGGGCCGAAGATACTAAGCTGACGCACAAAGCCGCCATCACTACAGACAGAATCGCAATTCGCTTGGACATTTCATTTTACCTTTCGTTGAATGTTTTCGACCTCTATCGGCAAAACGCCTTCCAGGGTCCTTTATTTCATCTGACTCACTGTAACCGGTCCGAGCAACCCAGAGGGTAGAAGCTTGGTTCCTGCTTTATATGGATGTTTCCGAATGGTCCAGGTAACGCGTTTGTCCTGCGGTTTGGATGCGTCGCCGATCAGCCTGTTAGGCCACAGATTAGCGACTTCGATCTCAAGTTGATTCTTCCCGGGTTTGAGTCCGCTGGAGATATCCACGCGCCACGGCGCACACCAGATAACACCGAGATCCTTTCCATTCAGCCGGACCCTCGCCATTTCATGCACCGTCCCAAGGTCCAGGTATATCCTGGCGCCATCAGCCAACCCCTCGGGACGGTCAAAGCTCTTACGGTAGGTCGCTATACCGGAGTAGTACTTGATGCTCTCCTCTTTCCGCTGGGTCCAATCCACCAGGGTGTCAAAGGTAACCTTTTTCGGTCCGCCCCGCTTGGGATCAAAGGAAACTTCCCACGAGCCTTTCAGGGCGGCTGCGACAGTCGCCTTGGGAAAATTCACACCGGGCGTGTTGGGCTTGTCGCCCTTTGGCGTCCCGCCGCGCGGGAAAACCACAAAGAAGCTCTCGCGGGGCGCAAATTCCATAGGGATGTTTGTCAGCCCCTTATCGCTCTTGTACTGCGGGAGAAGGCGTTTGTTACCGGTGATCGGGTTCCACAGTTCCGGCTGGCCGCCAGATGCCCTGAACGTGCAATCGGCCTGAAGCGGTTTGTCGGATTTGTTGGACACGAAGTAGATATCCCGGGCCTTGGTGCGACGATGCCCGTAACGCACCGGACCGGTGGCGGTGAAATCCTCGCTGACGCCCATCTTCTTCAACACCGCGGCGGTGCTGTCATAGTCGCAATAGAGTTCTTTGGGCTTTGGTCCGCCCCAGTAAACTCTCCCTTTACCGTAAGTACGACAGGTAACTGTATCCGGAGCTTCCAAGCCGCCCCAGAGTTTTGTCGCCAGTGATTTGAGTTTCTCGTCACACTTCGGATAGTTCGAAAGGCTGGGCGATTTGAGCGAAGGCGAACCGACGATCGTGGCGCCAGCTTTGACCATAGCCTCGATTTTCGCCAGAAGCTTCGGCGTCATGGTCGCATAGTTTGGCAAGACCATCAGGCGATACGACGTCCCGCCCGGGAAAGCGATCAGGCCATCTTTCACCTTCGCCCGGTTGAGCAAAATGCGCGGTGAGCAACCGTCAAAACTGTATCCCTTCTTGTCCGGTAGCCAGCCGGCAGCTTCGTCCATCGCACTGGCCGGAGCCCGAAAAACATGCGGCGCACCTTCGGGAGTCAGATACAGAATATCCGAAACGCTCACCCCTTGCTGCAACAGGTGCGAGCAACGGGCGATGTATTGATGATAACCGCTCAGCATCGGCCAGAATGTTTGCGTTCGTTCCCAGTGCAGACCATACCCGCCAAACATCATCCCCGGTTCCCTGTCGGTCCAGGGCTGATGGGCGAACGTTACAATCACAAATCGATTGATCCCCGCAGCCAGGGCCCAGTCGCCCTGGGCCTTCAGTGTCCGGGGAGTTTGTTTCCACCACGTACCGGCGGAGGTAAACGCCTCAGCCGCTACGATGGGCTTGCCCATAATGTGTCCGATCGAAGCGGCTTCGATGCAACTCCATGCCGAGTTGAATGTGTTAAGCCAAAACTCGCCCATAGGCACATCAGCGTACGAACCCAGATCCAGATCAACGGTTGGGTTCATGTCATACGGTTCGATCGCCAGCTTCAGCCCGCGATCATGACAGAGCTTCTTCATGTGCCCGATATGGTTCTCCAACAGCATCTCCTGGCATGTCATACGAACATCCCAGAGAAAACGTTCGGTCATCTCCCTGCTGCCGACCACGCGCCCGGAGTAAGCGGGAAAGTAAAGCCACGGATCGTAACCGCGCCGTTTTTTGAACTCCTTGCGAAATCCCGGCGTCCAGTTCTGGCTGCTCATTTCCCAACTGTCGGCGTCCAGGCCGGTGAAACCGGTTTTGCGGTCCTTCGCTCGCGGTCCGATCTGTTTCAGCAGCGGATCGAAGTACGCTTTGAAATGCGCCTCCAACGCCTTCTTGTCGAGTTTGTTGCTCTCGAAGCCCAGTCCCGCGGCCGGGGCGGGCCTGGTGTTGGCGCCGGTGGATCTGCGTCCCATGCGAAGAATGGTCCACTCACCGCGCGGGACATCCCACTTGAGACGACCGTCAGACCCCAACCGGCCGGTCAGGTCAATGATCTCT
>JABGPF010000007.1 GCA_018645065.1 Phycisphaerales bacterium | reverse complement strand
GACCGGTTTACCGGTGGCAGCGGCAGCCAGCAGCAGGTCGGTTTGTCGGCAGAGGAACGCTGGTATTTGCAGGCAGTCGAACAGTTCGGCGGCTTGGGGGGCCTGTGACGGGTCGTGTATGTCGGTGATAATCGGTACGCCGATTTCTCGTGCGATTTCCTCGAACCATGGCGCTGCTGTTTCCAGGCCCGGTCCGCGGTAGGCTTTTGCGCTGGTGCGGTTTGCTTTGTCGAAGCTGGCTTTGAACACGTAACCGATATCCAGCTCGTTGCAGATTTTCGCCATCGTCGAAGCCACTTCGAGGCACAGTTCGCGGTCTTCAGCCATGCAGGGTCCGGCGATTACCGCAAGTTGCCCGTCGCCGAAGGTTACCGGTCCGATATTTCCCGTGGGCGTTTGCGTGTCAGTCATGGCGTCCGTTTCCTTTCCACGGCCAGATCGCCCAGGGGCTTGGTCTTGGCTCGGGCATGATGAGTTTGATTTTCCCTTTGGCCATTGAAACGTCCAGCGGCGTGTCGGGTCCGACATCGCCATCGACCTGGCAGGAGACGGGCCTGTCGCATTCGATCTGCAGGTTTCGGAACTGCTTGTATATCACGTCGCCCTTTAGCGGGTGTCGCCTCAGCAGCGTCCATGCGGCGTGCAGCACCAGGGCGGTCTGCTTTTTGCACGAGAACACCACCAGGTCCAGCAGGCCGTCGTCGAACACCGCGTCGCGACAGATTCGCAGGCCAACGGCGTAGCGAGATATATTGCCCACAAACGCCATTCCGTAATCGTTGAAAATTTCCTTCCCGTCGGCGATTATCCGCATTTTGGGGAAATCATGCTCCCAGAACGTTCGCCAGATAGGCCAGAAATAACTCAGGTACGATATGTGCCCCGTGCGCACCGCCGACAACCGCCTGACAACCTCACCGTCGAAACCGATCCCGATTATAAGCATGAAGTTGTGCCCGTTAACCACGCCCACGTCGCAATAGCGCGTCGGGCTGGTCAGCAGCGTTTCCACGATCCGCCTCGGGTCAGAGGGTATTCGCAGCTCTTTGGCCAACAGATTTTCCGTACCGGCGCGGCATGGCAGGATCGGGGTTTCGCTGGAAATCATCCCGTTAACTACGTCGTTTACCGTACCGTCACCGCCCCACACCATTACGGCGCGAGCGTCTTCTGCGATCTCGCGAGCGTAGCGAGTGGCGTCACCGGCGCTCTTGGTTGTGTACTCCACCATCTCGACCTGAGCGGCGCGCATGGCGGCGCGCAGATCGACCAGTGCGTGACGACGACCACCGTGTCCGCTGTGCGGATTGACGATCAGATGAACAGGTTTACTCATATCTTGATGGTCCATAGGTTATCCATCGGCCAGATTCGGTTGCAGTCGAGCTAGTTTTGGTTATAATACTCGACTTGCCGCCTAGAACCAATAGATCAGTATTTTAAGACGAATTATATATATGCCGGGAGAAATTGCGATGGAAGAAACATCAAAAGAAACTATTAACGAGATTCGCGCACGTGACACGTGGACATACGAAGACTACCGCGTGCTCAACGAGACGCTCTCAGAAGCCGGTGACACCGCAGACAAACTCAGAGAACTGGTCGGTAAAATCGAAAGCGATAATCCCGAACCCAAAGGCGGCGGCGCTGTAAAACTCGGTATCGCACTGTACATGACCTGCCGCTTCACCGAAGCCTTAGAAGTGCTCGCAGCCGGAACCGATAATAAAGACCGACGATACTTCCAGGCACAATGCCAAGTACAACTCGGACATCACGATCGCGCGATCGAAGAGCTCGACCTGGCCAAGGCTCGCGGTTGGGAAGATCCCCAAATCGATCTGGAAATTATCGAATGCCGCGCAATGTCAGGCGATATGAAGCAGGCTGCAAAGAATTTGAAGTCCGCAACGACCAAGCTCGGCGAGACGTCGAACTATCTCTGCATGAAGGGCCTGCTGGAGGAACTCGACGGAGATAAGCAACTGGCCGGCGAGGCCTACGAAGCAGCGGTCGCCGCAGACGAAACCAATGCAAAGGCGCTGTTCCGCCTGGCGTATTTCAACGATCTCTACGGTGACGAAGAAGCCGCGATAGAACTCTACCAGCAATGCCTGGCTCTCCAACCGGTCCACGCCGGGGCGCTGATGAACATGGCGGTGCTCTACGAAGACGCCGAAGAGTACGACCAGGCGTGCCTGTGCATCAGGCGGATACTGGCGATTAACCCGGGCCACTGGCGAGCCAAACTGTTCCTCCGCGACGCCGAAGCGTCAAAGACCATGTACTTCGACGAAGATCGCGCCAAGATGATGGCGCAACGAAACGCAATCCTCGAAACACCCGTAACGGACTTCGAACTTTCGGTCCGAGCCCGCAACTGCCTCAAGAAGATGGATATCAGCACGCTTGGCGATCTGGTGAACACGCCCGAGACACGGCTTCTGGAATACAAAAACTTCGGTGAAACTTCACTGAAGGAAATCCGAGACATGCTCGCCCTCAAGGGCCTGCGACTCGGACAGGCGCTCGAAGACACCGCCACCGCGGAACTGGCCGACATGTTCACCAGCGACACGTCCTCACAAGCCAGAGAGGGTGTGCTGGCTACACCGCTGTCGCAAATCGAACTTTCGGTGCGGGCAAGAAAAGCTCTCGAATTACTCCATATCGAAACGCTTGGCGATCTGGTCAGCAAAAGCGAACCGGAACTGCTGGCGTGCAGAAACTTCGGACAGACCAGCCTGAACACAATACGACAGGCCCTGGGACAGTACGGACTGAGGCTCGCGGAATCCGACTAACGCAGAACCGGGACCAATATATCCGAGACTCCAACACGAGACTGCGGCTTTAGACGGGCCGCCGCCGCAGCCTGCAGCGCGGACCCTATGGCCAATATGACACCCTCAAAGCTCACCGGTAAACTAACTGTTCTACTCGTCGCATCCGTGATCGGACTGGGGCTGGGCGGTTGCGAGAAACCGCCCGTCAAGACAAACGGTACCGGGACCCCCCACCCGACGCCCCGAGGCACGATCCGAGTGCTGCTTAGCAAAACACCTACAGGCTCAGCGAGCCTGGCGGGGTCCGTGGGCGTCCGGATAGTCGCCAACGGAAAACTCGTTCGCCCGGGACGATCTATCAGATCAATCAGACGAAGCGGCGGGGCCTGGATCGTCGGAAACAGTTCTCTGCGGGCAAATCGGCTTGTCGTCGAAACCATTGACTCACAACCCAACAAGCACGTCGGTTTCAGCGGCAAGACATATCACGGAAAACTCGTCCTGACACCCAGAGGGCCAAACGCCTTCATCGTTGTCAATCACGTGAACCTCGACGATTATCTCGCTGGAGTGCTGGCCAAGGAACTGTTCGGATCGTGGCATGTTGAGGCCTATCGCGGACTGGCGGTGGCGGCGCGAACCTTCGCATACTATAACATGATGCATTCCGGCAGCTCGGGATACTACGACCTGGAAGACGGCGTGAAATCACAAGTTTACGGTGGGATCATGGGCGAAACCACCAAATCGCGACAAGCGGTGAACTCCACGCGCGGATGGGTGCTTACGGCGAACTACCGCGGTAAAGATCGAATCTTCATGCCTCAATACTCGTCATGCTGCGGTGGGCACGTAAACGCTGCGATCGTACTCCGCGACGCACCGCCAATCAAACCGCTCCAGGGCGGGCAGGCCGATCAACACTGCACCGCAAGCAGCAAGTACAGATGGGCGCCGGTGCGAATCTCGAAATCAGAACTGTTCAGGCTGCTCTGCGGTAACCATTCGCAAGTGCGGGCGCTTGGCGGGCTGAGAACTATACAAGTCGCCCAAAAGCTCGCCCACGGCCGGGCGGTCTGGGTCAACCTCATCGGCGTGAACGGAAAAACAGTGCGACTCCGCGCGGAAAAAATCCGCCTGGCGATGATCTTCAGCAGCACCCCGCGATACAAAAAACTCTACTCGATGAACTGCCAAATTGTAGACACCGGCTCGGGTTTCGAGTTCAGGAACGGACGCGGATACGGACACGGCGTGGGGATGTGCCAATACGGCTTGCAAGGAAAAGCGCTGGCCGGTTGGCGAGCAGAACAGATCATCGGCTTCTATTACCCCGGCGCCAAAATCGTCAAGCTTTATTAATCGCAACGAACATCGATGACAAAAATAATAAAAACCCCCGGAAATCAAGGGAGCAGATCAGTGGATAAGGTGCGTGTAGGCATTATCGGGTCAGGCGGAATGGGCCAGGCACACGGAAAATATCTCGCAAACGGCGAAATCAAAGGCGCAGAACTAACAGCACTGTGCGACGCGAACGCCGAGTCACTAGCCGCCGCGGCGAAAAAACTCGGCGGCGACATCAAAACGTTCGACAGCGTTGACGCGATGTGCGCCTCGGGCGAAATCGACGCGGTTATTATCGCAACGCCCCACTACCATCATCCTGCGTTGGGCATCCAGGCGTTTGAGAGCGGTTTGCACGTGCTCAGCGAGAAGCCCGCGGGCGTTTACACCGCACAGGTCGCCGAGCTTAACGCAGCGGCAGCCAAGTCGGGCAAGATGTTCTCGATGATGTTCCAGCAGCGAACCATCGGCCTGCACAAGAAGCTCAAGGACCTGCTCGAATCGGGCGAACTGGGCGACATTAAACGCAACAGTTGGACCGTTACGAGCTGGTACCGTCCGCAGAGCTATTACGATGCCGGCGGATGGCGGGCAAGCTGGGCTGGCGAAGGCGGCGGAGTGCTGCTGAACCAATGCCCACACCAGTTGGACATGTGGCAGTGGTTCTGCGGTATGCCCAAACGCGTCCGGGCGTTCTGCTCGTTCGGAAAGTACCACAACATCGAAGTCGAAGACGACGTCACCGCGTACGTGGAATATGAAAACGGGGCGACCGGAACGTTCATCACCTCCACAGGCGAGGCGCCGGGCACTAACCGCTTCGAGGTCGCCGGTGATCGCGGTAAGATTATCATGGAGGACGACAAACTGACCTTCTGGCGTAATCGAACGCCCGAACGCCAATTCAACGCCGAATACGAAGGCGGATTCGGATCACCGGAAGTCTGGAAGTGCGATATACCGTCTGACGACACCGGCGGACAACACGCCGAAGTCACCGCGGCGTGGATCAAGGCGATCCTGGCTGACGATCCGAAACTCATGGTCGCCGACGGATCGGAAGGCATTAACAGCCTGACGCTCAGCAACGCGATGCTGCTGTCGGCATGGACCGACGCATGGGTGGACCTGCCCATAGACGCCGAAAAATACCACGCCCTGCTCCAAGAGCGAATCGACTCTTCCACCTATGTAAAAGACACCTCCAAAGCCAAAGTCATGGACGTCGAAGGCACCTTTTAAAGGACACAAGGACACAAAAATGTATCTCACAGGATTTGCAGACGAAGCCGCCGACGGGATTGATGATCAGATCAAAGCCACGCTCGAACTGGGCTGGTCGAACATCGAGGCCCGCAATATAGACAAGAAGAACATCCACGACCTGAGCGACGCCGAGTTCGACGTGGTCTACGGAAAGCTCCAGGACGCGGGCGTTTCGATTAACTGTTTCGGGTCTGCCGTCGCCAACTGGGCAAAGCAGGTAACCGATCCCAACGACGCGACACTGGCTGAAATCGACCGAGCAATCCCCCGCATGCAACGCCTGGGAGCCAAGCTGATCCGCATAATGAGTTACGCGGTGCTCGAAGACCGCAACCCCGACGACCAACTGGCCGACGAACGTTTCAAACGCCTTCGCGAGATCCAGGCCCGCTTCACCGACGCCGGTATCACGCCGGTTCATGAAAACTGCATGAACTACGGCGGGATGGGTTGGCCTTACACGCTGAAGCTGATCGAAAACGTGCCCGGTTTGAAGTTGGTGTTCGATACGGGCAACCCGGTGTTCCTGAACGATCGCACCAAGCCCAAACCGTATCCCAGACAGTCGTCATGGGAGTTTTACTCGCACGTCAAGGAACACATCGCCTACATCCACATTAAGGACTGCACCTGGGACGCAGAAGCCAAAGAAGCCAACTACACCTACCCCGGCGAGGGTTCAGGCGACGTGAAGCGCATAGTCAAGGACCTCCTGGACGGAGGTTATGACGGCGGAATATCGATCGAGCCCCACCTGGCGGTAGTATTCCACGACGCATCAGTAGGCTCATCCGACGAGAAACGCTACAGCAGCTACGTGGAATACGGAAAGCGCATGGAAGCGATGATAAGCGCAGTGGTCAGTGATCAGTGATCAGTAAACAGTAACGGCAACGGCAACGGCAACGGCAACGGCAGTAACGGCAACGGCAGTAACGGCAGTAACGGCAAAATCGTCGCTCCGCGACAAGTGAAAGCGGCAAGAGCTTGCCGCAGTCCAAAACACCTTGATCGTCGCCATTAGCCGTTACTGCCGTTGCCGTGGTCGTTACTGCTTACTGACCTGCCGAAGGCAGGAACTGACCACTGATCACTCGCCGTTAGCCGTTAGCCGTTAGTCCGTAACAATGAACGCGATGATAACCAGCGGTGTTGATCCTGCGTTTTTGATGCGGTGGGTCGCTCCGCCGCCGGTGACGATCACATCACCTCGACCGACACGCTGATCTTCACCGTTATCGTTCACCACGCCTACGCCTTCGGTGATGATGTAGTATTCGGTTTCCGTAGCGTGGGTATGATCGCCGATCGACGCGCCAGCCGGCAGGGTCATTTCGCCCAGGAAGCGAATATTGGGCAGATCGTCGCATTCGACCATATGTTTAACGGTGACATCGCCGAGTCCGTCTTTCATGAGTGAACGGACCTGGGATCGCATATCTTTCGGTTTAAAAATCACAGCTTGCTCCTAAAGTTAACCGTCAATGTCGAACATTCGACACCTGTACGGTCAGGCATTATACAAAAAAAACAGCGACATGGAAACGCCCAGATCTATTCTCGACCCCCAGGACGCTCCAGAACCGCTACTTGGTCTTGGGTTTTGAGGTTAGTTCTTTTTTTGCTTTTTGGACTGCTGTCCAGGCGATTGGTTTTAGGGTGCTTGCCAAGGTTGACGGGATGCTTAGAACTGTTTTGCGATTGCCCTTTTGGGACAGTATCACCGTGGCGGGCAGGCGCGTTGGGGGCTTGTTGTAGATCGTTGAGTAGAAAACACACGCCGCCAGGTATGTACCGGCTCGCGATGGGTGGGAGTTGTCTTTGGTGTATAGCGGGCAGTTCGGGTTGGCGTCGGTCGCTGCTTTCCAGGCGTATCCCACTGGTGCGACGGCGGCTTTGAGTTCGCGTGCTACTGACATGTACGTTTCGGAATTGCGTTTGTGCATGTCGGGGTATTTTTTCAGCAGTTCCGGCGTCGGTTTGCGTTGCCAGGTCATGAAGAACATGGTTTTGGCGCCGGCTTTTTTTATGGCTGCGTCGAGCACGGCGGCGCCCTTGCGGGTTCGTTGGGGCATGAGCGTTGGGGTGAGGCTCTGGTCCTGCAGGATCACGTAATCCCAGCCTTCTGCGATAGCGTCGAGCGTGGTCTTGTTCTGCGAGTGCCAGATAAGGTTCTTGCCCCCGCTGGCGACCATTTTCACTTCCATCGGCGCGACGGTTTTGTCGGCCCGGGCCATAGCGGCGACCACCTGGGGAAGCTTATTACCGTACGTGTATGAGTTACCTACGAACAGGACGCGGATAGTTTTTTTGGCGGGCGCCTTGGCTGCATGGGTTCGATACAACGAACCTCCGAGAACCGCAACGCCAATTACCGCACAAACCGCCAGTGACGATAGTTTTTTAATGTTCATACGTTAAGTGTCGCCGCAGCGCGGACCAATGTCAACGGTCAACGAACGATTAGATGGATACTAGAGAAAACGCACAATGGAGTGCGCTGTATAGTGCTCAATCGCGGCGCCTGTTCCCGTTTAGCGGCGTGGCAACGCCACGCGCTCGTCGTTCGTTGATCGTCGTTCTACGATGCGTATGACATAATGTACGTGGCAGCAACAACGCTAAACGGCGCACGCGTGGCGTTGCCACGCCGCTAAACGGGCTTCCCTGCGATTAATGATGCACGGTGAACGAATCGTTATAGCGGTAGCACTAGTGCTGCTTCTGTCAACAGATCGGTTAGTGGGTCGGTATTGTTATCTGGTTCCGGATCGCTTAAAGGCCTCAGTTCGCTTTCGGTTGTTGCCGCCAGTGTGGACTCCGATTGGATCTCGGGCGCAGCCACTGGGATATATTCGCCAACATCCTGCGATTCGACGAACAGATCGGCCATTGGCTCGGATATCGCCAAGACCAGCGGATCGCTGTTGCTTTCCGGTTCGATTATCGGTTCGGTGATAACCGGCGCCATCGCCATCACCGGAGCCGGAGCGATCGGCGCCGCAGCCGGGACTGCCTCTGCGATCGACGGGGTCAGCACGATATTATTGTAACTGCTCCTGAGGGTCACGAAGTCGGTCAGGTTGGTTCTGCCGTCGGCGTTGAAGTCGGTGGTCAGCTCGCCCAATGCTCCGGCCTGCCCGAAATCGCCAAGCAGCGAGCTGAAATCGGCGGAGTCAACATCACCGTCGCCGTCAACATCACCGGTTGCATTTGCAAAGTAGAACAGATCGTCACTGTCCAGGCCGGTGTTGGCGGTGGCGAGCACGGTCACTTCGATCCAGCGGTTAACGATAGCTCCGTCATCCCAGGTTAGCGCCACGCGGTCTGAACCGCCTGCGCCCTGTCCGGGCAGCACGTTTACTGTCGGCTCCGGGCCGGATATCCAGGCGCCAGCAGCGTCGCTGATGCGTATGGCGAAATCGGCGGGTGCGGCGGCGGTCAGTCCGTCGATATCGACCATTATCCCGTTAATACCGCGGGAGTAGTTGGTGTAGTTCACGCTCGATGGCAACTGGCCGGGCAGGAGCGCTGCCTTGCCGGTGTCAATTGCGGCACTGTCGCCGGCGCCGTCCCACGCGGAATTATTGTAAAACACATCGCGACCGACAACGCCGAGTCCGAGGTCCACGTTAAGTTCGCCTGCGGTGCTGTCGGCACCAAGGTTACCTGCGATATCGAACCCCGACACCGCCACATCGTACACTCCGCCAGGCAGCGGTGCGGTTATCGCATCGTCGGCAAGCGTCCAGGTCCCGCCAACAATCGGCACGATATAATCCACACCGTTAACGGTTACCGTAACCGTTGAAAGCAGGTGCGAATCGCTCACGGTACCGGTGAGTTCGGGTGTCTGGTCGGTGGTGACCAGTGGGTTGATCGTGATCGCCGGCCCGCCGGAAACGCCCCAATTTATCGGATCGTTCCCATACTCGCCGATCGCGCCGGGCAGTTTCGCCAGCGCCGGCCCGTCGCCGTCAGCCGCTTCGGGCCAGGGCAGCGAATCGTTGAATTTAATCGTTTCGACAGCGATCTGCGGAACCAGCGGAACAGGTGTTGTCTCCGGCGCTCCAGGCCGGTTAACAGTGATAGTATCACCAGCGTTACTTAGCGCTCCGGTGAACGGACCGAACACCTGCACATCGGCGCCAACGGTTCGCGTGGCGAGATACGTAGCGGCGTCAACGTTGGTTATCAGCACGAACTGACCCGGTTGGACCGTTACGCCCTGCGGGAATACGAACTCCACCCCGCCGCTGATTTGCCATGTGTTCGTCGGATTGGCTGGGTCGTACAGCTCAACTATCGAACCGGAAATGTTCTTCATCAGGATGTATTCGGCTCCGCCGGGTCCGTCGGGATTATACATGATCTCTTCGATCACCATCGACCCGATTAACGGCGCGGAATTCTCATCAGCGTAAGTAGGCGTTTCCATCGCGACGAAATCGACCTCACCTGTGCTCAGGGTGTGACGCCCGAGCGATACGCCGTTGGCTGTGGCGGCGAAACTCACAAAGCTGCGGTACGTGCTGATGTCGCCATTGATATCGCTCGACGAGATAATAACCGTGTCGCCAAGTTCGCTGAGTGCAAACCCGTTAACCGGATCGACCGTCGTGCCGAAGTGAGTAACTTCATTGAACGCGACATAACCGCCGGCGATCAGGATCGTATTGTCAGGTATCACGAATTTTTCGAGATCGCTCGGATCGTCGCTGAGGAACCACCCGCTGATATCGATATCGCCTTCCGTTGTATTGTGCAGTTCGATCCAGTCTTCCACGCCGCCGTCGGTGTGGGCCATCACTTCGTTTACGACCACCGAACCGAGCGTAATATCGGACGTAACATCGCCCGTGCCCGGAGAACCGCCCGCAGTTCCGCTGGGCAACCAGCCTGCAGCCGGATCCCAGTCACCACGCCGCCCCAGCGGGTTAACTATCACCAGCGAAGCCCCCTCGCCGTCGGTGGCCGGATACCAGGCGTCGTTATAATCGAATCGCAGAATCGCCGCTTCGTGCATACCGGGCATCTGCAGGAGAATGTCCTCACCGGCGTTGCTCAGCGAACCGACATAATCGCCAATCGCATTGATACCGGCGCCGTAGAAGTCCTCGAACTCAGCCAGCTCACGCGCAACAACTATATATTCGCCCGGAGCCAACGTTACCGCCGGGAACACAAACTCAACGCCGTCAGTCAAACGAACGCCCGTTAAGTCCAGAGTCGCCGCCCCCACGTTCTGGAATTCGATGAACTCCTTATCGTCCGAACCGGCGGGGTTGTACATGATCTCGGTGATTCGCAGATCGTTGTGAACTGCGATCAAATTCGCAAACGAGCCCGGAAGCGTGCCCACCAGCTCGGCTGAGATCAGCAAGTCGCTGCTGGTCGCGGTGTCATTGAGCCCGTGTATCGCCAGCAAGTTCGCCCCGTTATTCATGGCGTCTTTGTGGTCCAACACGTTGAAACTTATCAGGTTCAGCGCCGCAGTATCGGCATGGGAGCCGGTAGCTGTGGAATTCCACGCAGGGGTCGACCCGGCGTCGAACATCTCACGGTGAATTTCCTGCCCGTTGAGATACGCCACAAATCCGTCATCGTATCGGATATTGAGCGACAGGCTCGTTAATCCGTTCGGGTCGCCGTCAAACGTAAACGGGTAGGCAATGTAAGCAGACGTGCTGACATTATCCATTTCGATAAGATCTACTCCGATAAGAGGAGTGTAACCTCCGTCACCGGAATCGTACCCCACGCCGCCGGGTGAACCGTCCCAATATGTCCAACCGGTGGTGTCGAACCCAACATCCGGCCAGGTCACAAAATCAACCGCAGGCCAGGTTGTAACTGTGTTCACGTCAGGAACCAGAACGTACTTGGGGTCGCCCTCAGCGACGATCGTAGCTTGCGAACCGAACGCCACATTACCGAGACCAGGTGTCGGAAGAGTGAAGAATTCGATGTTCGTGCTGCCGTCGGCGGTGCGGCCTTGACTTACGTCTTCAGTTTGCGGGCGATAGTAAACCCGGTCGAGCTAAACGACATTCGAATCAAACAGGCCGAGAATTTCCATGTCCGTGCGGAGCCTGAAGTCGACGTGACCGGCGTCGTTTCGCGAATCGGCGGTCAGCGCGACAAACCCTTCAGCGTCAATGAAACTCAGCGGCGCCAACTGGTGCTTTGTCTTCTGATTGGCGGGATTGTCCGTCACGTAAATCCCGGAAATATCGGCCGGCAGCGTATCGGGATTGTGCAGCTCGATAAAATCGTCGATGAGCACTTCGTCGCCGTTTGCGAACCATTCGTTGATCAGGACTAGGTCCGGATCGACGGTCGCCTGGGCGATATTCGCTGCTCCGATAGTCGGGTGAGTTAGCGACCAGTCGCGAGTCGCACCGGTTCGTCCGATCGACATGTCGGCGATCTGCGTACCGAAGGTAATCGAATCGACGAGCGTCTGCGAAGCGTTGTAGAGCGACACATCGTCGCCGTCGCCGTCGAGCTGGAAGCCAAGGTAAATGCCCGTGACCGCGACAAGAGGATCAGGATCGCCCGCATAAAGCGTGAGGTAAGCGCCCGGCGCGATCGTGGTGCCGGCGGGGAACACGAACTTCTGCGGCAGATCAACGTTGTCGCTGATCGACCAGCCGGACAGATCGGCGACAGTCGCAAGCGAATCGTTGTACAGTTCGATCACGTCGAGGCTGCGGGCGTCGTGCATGTGTGCAGTGCGATTAGTTGCCAGCACTTCGTTTATCAGCACGCGCGACAGTGCGGTGTCGACCAGCCAGAGTCGCGTAACCGCTTCGGTTTCCACCTGCCATACGCCCGCGAAGTTTTGCGAAATAACTTCCAGCGATTGAGGCCCGTCGACCAAACCGGTAAGCACGATCTGCGTACCGGGAGCCTGCTCGGCGCTCCATGCTCCGCCGTTCAGGCGATACTTGTAAGCCAGGAACGGTGCGTGATGATAATCGCCATCACCGGACACGTCGAACGTCGCGTCGGTGAGATAAGTTTCTGTCAGCGGGACCGGCGATACTGACGCGCCGGGGGCGACGTCTGCGCCCATGTCCACGCCAACTGGTCCGGAGCCAAACGCCGGCGAACCGGACTTCAGCGTAAAGTCGCCGCCTGCCGGATCGGTAAGACGCGCATCGGCGTCGATATTGCCCGCACCGCCATAATGCTCCCCAGCCGGCAGAATCGAGCGGTTAACCGTAAGATCAGTCGCCACCGCGCCGGTATCGAGATAGTTGAAGACCAGCGGGGTGTTTACAAAAATATTTCCGTCGAGGTAGGCTCCGCGCCCTTCTGGCTCGCCGGCTGCGAGGTCAAAGTTAATCGCGCCTATCGAATTGGCGTGCGCGCCCTGGTCAACACCGACAACGGTGTTGTTGGTGAACGTCATGAACGAGGATTCTTTGACGAGCGTTACGTGATCGCAATCGTAGAACACGTTGCCCGTAACCACGTAATGGTGCCCGACATTGTGAGTATCGCCCGCGGATATCACGTTCGATTCACCGCTGTCGACCGCAGCGTGGTATGCGTCTTTTCGATAATGCTTAAACACGTTGCCCTGAACGTAGAAGTCGCCTTCGATATCCAGTGCGTCGTCGCCGCCGCCGTTGAACGTATTGTTGAGAATCTGCGGGACCGGGTCGCCGCTGAGGCGGTGCCCGGCGTCGAAATCGATCGCGTCGTTATGGCCCGGCGTTACACCGAACACGTTGTTTTCGATGATCATTTCCCCGCCGGCAATTACGTTCCGGCCCCAGATGTGCTCAAGAACGTTGTTCTCGGGCGTACCGGAGACATCAAAATCTGCGAACGTCGAGTTACGCACAATCAGCGACGAATTAATCGCGGTGATCCGGCGTCGGTCGGCGTTTTCAAACACCGAGTTTTCAATCGTCGCACGGGAGTTGTCCAGCTCGACCATTCCGTCGGTGCGCGTCGAACCCTGAAGAATCGCATGCGTGATGCGGTTGTCAGCGGTGGTGTTAACAAAGTGAATGCCTTCCCAGTCAGTCACGTTGGGAGCCGGCGCGAAGTAAACATTCGCCTCGGGCAGGCCTTCAGCCGCCAGGCGACCTTCAACAATAAGCTGCGCGCCCTGGCCAAAGAACACCGTTGTGCCCGGCATGATCGTAAGCGTAATCCCAGCAGGAACCGTAAGATCGCCGGTTATGCGATACTGCCCGTTTTCCGGGCTCCAGATCGTATCGCCGGCAAGTTCGCCTGTCACCGGACCGGTAAGGTACGGTTGGTTGGTGTAGTAACCCTGATCGATAGTGCTGCCGTTTGTATCAAGCGGATCGGCTGGGTCGCCGGCGTCGATCGACAGCGAATCGGCCTGGAGACTGTAATCCCCGGCGGCCGGGTCAACGAACATCGGGTCCTCATTAATGTTGCCCGTCCCGGCCCATGTCTCGCCGATGTTGCTGTACGTGACAACCGCGGCGGCGGGAATATCGGCGTAGAGCGAATCGCTCGTTCCATGAACAATAGAACTGTTGACCGTCAAAGCCGACGCCGAACTCAGCAACCGCAACCCATTAACATTGTCGACTACCGTGGAATTATTGACAATCCCGGTCGCGCCGCCGCTCTTGACCTCCATACCGATATTATTACCAACAATAATCGCGTGTTCCACGGTGGTGTCACCGCCGGAAACGCTGATGCCCTTGTCCGTATAATCTCGAATGATCGTATCCTTAACGAGAACGGTCGACGAAGCCGTATCGACACCATCATCCTCCCCGTGAGCGATAACGCTTCGGATCAGTTCGATAGTCTGACCAGCTCCGGCTGCGTGCAGATAGATTCCGTCGTCATCGTCGGTGATACCGTCTTCACGATATTGACCCAACATATCGATAATGAAACTGTCCTGGAACAGCAGGCCGGAATGATCGAACTCCGGACCCATAGCCGCACGCGACAGCAGCGTATCTTGGAACACCAGTTCCGAATCGTTTATCTGCCCGACTTTGCCCCCCAGATCAGTAATGGATGAATGATCGAAAGTGATAATCGAACCGCCGCCCGACCGCAACGCCGGACCCGTATTGGTGTGCCCGCCGCGAGGCGAATGCCCCGCCAGCGTGATATTCGTGTAACTGTACGTCGAGGCCTCGGAACCGTCGTGGTGCATTTCGCCCCACTTAGCAGCCGAGTCAAAAGCAGTGAACGTTACGGGCTGAGCTTCAGTGCCCTGCGAATTTATAACGCCCTGAATGTCAATGTCCACGCCGTCAGTGCTGAGCAGCGTTGGGTTTCCGTCGATCAACACCAGCGTACCGGCTGCGACATTAAGCGTGTGCCCGTCCGGTACGAGCAGATCGCCGGTCACGTGGTAGATCCCGCTCCAGTTCGATACCCCACCAGCGTCAATCAAACTCAAGTCACCACTGATAGATGTCGCCGAAGCCGGGTCCAACACCGTCAGATCATCGGCATCCTGCAAGGGCAAACCGTCCACGCTGGCAGTCAACTGGAAATCGCCCGTTCCACCGGTGAACGTAACGAGCACGCTGCCCATACCGTTGTACATCGTGATCGCACTGACGTCCATTTGCACGCCGCTGTCAGCCGACAAGGTCACCGTCGCGTCCCAGAGGTCGCGGCAGATTTCACCTGTTGCGTCCAGTGCCTCAACACGAACCAGCACCGGCACGCCGGGCAGGTAACTGTCGCGAACCACCAACTTCGCGCTGACCGGAGCCGAAACTCCACCACCGCCTGCTTGAGGATAAACATGAGTCGGGCCCACGTCGTTCCAAATGTCAATGTGCGTACTATCGAGAAGCTCGCCCGTCCCGTCCGGGCCGGAAAACGCTTCAACAGTTACGCGGTTCAAACCGGCTTCCAGGCTCAGGCCCGGGTCCAACTCTCCGCGGCTGGCCAGCAGTTCGGTCTGCATGATCAGATCCGCATCGCCGGCAGTTACGTTCATACTGTGAATCGCAAGAACATTGACCCCGTCGATCACCTTGTCCAGGTGCGCCGAGATGTCGATCTCTTCGAAGATAACCGCCTGGGTGTTGTCTCGCTGGCCCGAGGCCTCGGTGTTCCAGGCCAGGGGATTGTCGGCGTTGCGGCGGGCGACTTCCGTACCGTTAAGATACGCGATGAACCCGTCGTCATATTTCATTCGCAGCGTAAGCGTGTCGTATGCGTCCAGCGGACCGGAGGCAAACTCGATGCGGCTGAACAGTGAGGCGTTAACCCCCTGCATCGTGTCGCCCACATCGGTTGCGATAATCGAATCGAACTCGGCTTGGTTATCGCTGAAACCGATGCCCTGCTCAGTAGGTAGAACCGAGCCGAACGGGACTGTCATATCGGGGTTCTGGACGCCTTTGCTGTCTGAGGCGCTTCTACGGAAGTTGTCGCCTGTGTCGGCGTCGGTGTCGCCTACGCGTTTCAACCACGACTGCGGACCGCTTGGAGCGACTTCCTCTAACCTGATACCGGTAATTCCGTATCCCTTGTCCCCACCGCTCGAATCCCCGGTGCCCACACCGGGCGTAACGCCCTGGTACTGCTCGGAGACAACGGTGAACACGCCGTCGGCGCCTGGGTCAATTTCTGTCCAACCGGCTACAAAGCCCTGGACGCCTGTACTGTTGTGCCCGGTCCAGATCGCCACCTGATTGACTCCGAGCGCCGGGTTGACATCGCTGGTGACCACGCCGATGCCCGTGCTGTGGCTGGCCAGGAATCCGTCAGCGCCCTGGAGCGTGACCAGCGTCCAGCGATTAGCATACGCACTATTGGCGCGAACGGCCGTGCCGTCAAAGTTGTACGTCACCAGATCGCCGATATCCAACCCTGAGAACGTATAAGTGTAATGATCAGCGCCAGACACTTCGATACTGCCGCCGGTCGCCGCGCCGAGGTCCACATATCCGTTGAAAATATTGTAAGCGTCGGTGCCCGCAGCCGGATCGCCAGCGCCGCCGGCGTAGTGAATACCGGCGTCGGTAACCGTCAGAGTAACGGTGGTGTCGGTTCCGTCTGCGATGTTTTTCAATAACCCCGAAGCCACCTCGCCGCTCATGGCTGAGTAGTCGGTCGTGTTGGCGTGCGTGGCGCCGCCATAGCTCGGAATGTGATCGTTGTATGCTACGAACCCTTCATCGCCCGGCGCGGCGGCCGGTAGCGGAGCCGTAACCGGCGGAGCGACCGGAGCCTGAACCACCTGCACCTCTGCCAGACGAATTCCGCCGATCGCGTAGGTTTTGTTCCCAACGGCGGTTCCCGTGCCGACGCCCGGAGTGGCGCCGGTGTAATGTGTCGATACGATCTGGAATTCACCATCGGCGCCCGGATCGATACCGGTCCATCCAGCCACAACGCCTTCGTCGATGTTCGAACCAACCAGGATCGCCACTTGCGTCGGGCTGATAACCACAACGCCTGACCCGGCACTGTGGTTTGCTACCGATGCATCGGCGCCAACCAGCGTAACGGTGGTCCAGCGATCATTGTACGCCGCGTTTCCGCGAATCATCGTACCGTCGAAGTCGTAGGTGTATGCGTCGCCGATGTCCAGACTCGAGAAGGCGTGGGTGTACGAGTTGGTCCCGGCGATTTCTATACTCGTGCCGGTGCTTGCGGTGAAGTCCACGTACGTGTTGAAAATATTGTGTGCGTCAGTTCCAACCGCCGGGCTCTCGCCATTGTTATCGTAAACCGCGCCGGAGTCCGACGTAGTCAGAACAACGCCAACGTTCACGCCGGTGTCAATGTTCTTCAACTGGCCCGACGCGGTGCCGTTTCCTGCGTATGACGTTGTGTTAACGTGCGTGCCCGGTCCTGCGATATGATCGTTAAACGCGACCCATCCGCCGGTGGGCGTGTACTTGATCCACGTATCAGTCGCGTCGCTGGCCAGTGCGTTGGCAGCAGCGTCTTGAATGTCCGAGCCGGCAGCGGTAAGTGTAAGCAGATATGTTCCATCGACAACCGTTAGCGCCGCCAGACCGCCGAGAGTCCAGGTAATGTTGTCAGTTGTCGTCAGCGTTTCGGTTCCGCCAAACGCAACCGCCCCGCTGTCAAGCTCAAGAGTAAGATCGGTAATATCCAGACCGGTGACCGGTTCGCTGAAAACGATCTCGATTTCGTCAACAGCGTTCACGCTCGGGTCGGGCGTTACGTCGGTGATATCGGCGGTGGGCGCCACGCCGGAAGTCGTCCAGACCTCCGAAGCGTCTATAGCAAGCAAATTGCCCGCTGCGTCTTGAATGCCCGAAGCACTGGCGGTAAGCGTTAGCGTATATTCGCCCTCAATCGTAGTTAAACCGCCCAGACCGCCGAGCGTCCAGGTTACGTTATCACCGGTTGTCAGCGTTTCGGCGCCGGTAAGCAGGTTCGCCCCGCCATCGAGCGTGAGGGCAAGATCGGTAATGTCCATACCGCTGACAGCTTCGGTGAACTCGATATCTATCGTAGCTACGGCAGTTGCGTGCGGATCGGGCGTCACGTCGATAATATCGGCCGTCGGCGCGTCAAGATCGCTTGCCCACGTCTCGGCTGCGCCTACTATCAGCGCCTGGGGCGTGGTTTCGGTGTCGGTGATCCCTGAGCCCAACGCCGTCAGCGAAAGCGAATATTCCCCGCTGAGGTTTGTAACTGTGCTGAGTCCGCCGAGCGTCCAGGTAATGTTGTCTGTTGTGGTTAGCGTTTGCGATGCGGTAAGCAGGTTCGCCCCACCGTCGCGCGTGAGTGTTAGATCGGCGATCTCGAAACCGGTGACGGCTTTGGAGAACACGATTTCCACCGCGTCGATTATTGTATTGTTCGGGTCGGGCGTGATGTCGGTTATGTCGACCGTTGGCGCTTCGGCGCCCGGGCCCACCGTACCTACCGCCGCCCCATCGCCGCTCCACTCATCGCCCACAGTAATGCTCGCAAAGGTATCGAAGCTGATGTCCATCGCTGCGATTTCGACGGCGGTGTAACCCCACGCCGCGAAGTCCCGCACCTGACCGGAGGCATCGATAATCATCACCCAACCGGGTCCTTCGGCGGCCCAGTCGATCGACGCGCCCAAATAATTATCGGCTGCGCTGTCGGTCTGGTAGAGCACCTCGCTGGCCCCGACCGACGCCGGTAGCGACCATGCCGTTGCGTTAACGGCGTCAATCCCGCCTGAAGAATCGTTCAGCAACACCCGCCATCCGGTAGTGTCGACCGCGGCGTCCGAAACGTTCTGCAACTCGACAAACTTCGTGTCGCCCGTGCCAAGTTCGGTTATCAGCAATCCGGCTGCATCAAGGCTGATCGAGTCAACCCAACCGCTATCGTCAAACGCGACCTGCGTCCAGGCCAGCGGATCGTCGCCGGCTGTTGGAACGTGATAAGTGACCCCGGAATCGGAACTCACCAGCAACTGTTCCTGGTAGGAGGACGAGCCGTCGTCGAAGTACCACGTACCGGCCTCCTGATCCCAGACGGCAAGTTTCCCGTCGACCTTGATCGATCGGACATAGGCTCCGCTGGCGGTTCCGGTCAGACCGACGGTCCCGTTAGTGGTGCGCGGGTAATCTCCGCTGGTTGGAAGACTGCTGCTTACCGAAAGCACGTTATCGTTCACTTGCCCGCGAACGTTTGCCACTCGCGCAACTGCGAATTGCTTGATATCTTCGATTTCACCGGCAGTGACCCATCCGCCCAGGACTTCGTCGATCAGCGGATCGATTTGCTCAGGCGAGAACACCGTATCGCAAAGCTCCAGCAGCACCGCGTAGTATTTTTGGATGACTTCCGGCTGGCTGAGCAGACGGCTTAAGCCATTTAGACCCGCACCGCGATAGTCCCATATACTATCGCCAATTTGGCTTTGGCTTCCGGTTCCCAATACGGTGTCCAGATCGTAAGGCACCAGTTCGAACCGCGGATCGTTCACGCCCTGGTACATCGCGTAGTCGTCGCCGCGCCCGCTTGTAAGACCACCTTCACCATTTGCCAACAGCGTATCGACTGCAAGGAAACGCAACCACTGATCGATGTTAACCACCGCAGCGACGTCCTGGAGATATGTCTCAGCCGGTGCATGGTTCAGCACCTGAAGCATGTTGATCAGGCCGGAATAATCATCGACGGCCACATTGGTCTGCTTGGCGTAGGCAATATTATAATTCGCCGGATCCTCACCGTCATAATCCAGATCGGCTTCGGTCCCACCGCCGTTTGAGTCGTTGCATTTGTACAAATCACCGGACGAATCGTCGGGCCAGTGATTGGCCGCCATGTCGCCGTCGAGCGCTTCGAGCCAGTTATACCGATAGTACCTGCTGCCCGGTGCGTAGTTGGTTCCGTTGATCTGCAGTTCGATCGGGATCGTATCTATCGCGGCGATATCGGCGTAGCGGAAAACCGCGCTTCCGATAGCCTGTGACTGCGGGACCCGCGCGTTGATTGTCACGTCCTGAACACCGTTCCACAGATCATCGCTGGGTATGCTTATGTGCTGGTTGTGCGGAACTGTGGTGCGACTGCCGTTTCCGCGGTTGCGCATCCCGGCTTGGTAAATCACATCGACGCCGGCGCCGTTAACGCTTACGAACGTGACGTTTCGCTCAGCATTGGACCAGCGCTGATTATCCTCGATCCAGTCGAGTTCATCCCACTCCACCGCCGTTAGAATCGCGCGGAACACCGGTTGGTCGCCGGGCGTCCAGTCGCCGGTGAAGCTATCGTCAACCTGATAGAGACAGTTGGCGGTCTGACCCTTGTCCGTTACCGGGCCTGGCCAGTTTCGGGAGTTCGAATCGGCATCGGTCGCCTGAACGTAAAACTCCACTATCGTGCCGTCAGGACGAGCCGGCAGATCAACACCGTAAATCCCGTCGCCCAGATCACCGTCGTTATGCAGACCGTCGTCATACATCGTAACGGTCGTAAACTCCGGATCACCATCGTCGCGATAGTGCAGCTCGACTACTAAACCGGTAGTAAGCTCGTCTTGCACTTTGGCCACTACCGTCACATCGTCAGTAGCGGTGGGAATAATCGGGGTGTGCCCGACCTTGCTGATCAGCGGTGCGATATTGTCGTCATACACGCTGTTGACCGCGCCGGGCGAGCCGCCGACAACAAGACTGGCCGACCAGTTCTGCCCGTTGTTGTTCGTGATCGCCGGATTGATCAACTCAAGAGTGTGCCCGCCTCCGTCGTGCAGGCCTGACCAGTCGTACCCGAACCCGTAGGCCTCGTCTGCGACCCACTGGCGAACCGCCCAATCGCCTTCGTCGGCGTAATCCACTTTATCAACGGTAACGCCCAGTTCGTCCTGTAGATCGATAGTTTCACCGGAATTGCTGAGATGCCCGGTCCATCCGGCGTTAATGTAGTTTGTTACCGTAGGATAGTTCGTTGCGAAAACATCCGGGTCAGCGGGTATCACCAGATACTCACCGGCTCCGATAGTCACGTCGGGGAAGTCAAAATCCACACCGCTGTCAATCCGCCATCCGAGCAGGTCTGCCGGCGCATCACCACGGTTGTACAGTTCGATAAACTCTTCACCGAAATCTTCAGGCAGACTGTTGTCTACGTCGGTAAAGTCCTGATACATGATCTCGCTGATAATAACATCAGCAGCCAGGAGCAAACGAGGCTCAAGCTGCTCGAGAAGCACAAGGTTATTATCCCCGTCAGTATGACGTCTGCTCATATTACAACTCCAGTGAGGTTCACCCCGACCTCGCACATAAATTCGTACAAATTCACGACATGGACGATCTTGAAGCAGAGCTGTGCATAAGACTCCTCCAAAACCATGCAGATCCCTATTTGCATCTCCCAATCTGCACGCACAAATGATACCACATTTTCTGATTAAATCAAGTCATTTGGTGTGAATTGACGCGACTCCTCGCTTACACCCGCTAATTCGTCATAAATTTTAGATTAGCTCCGGTTTTGGATACGCCTGCCTCTGCGGCGTGTGCGGGCCAGTTGTTTGTCGCCAGTTGAACTTCGTTGAAGATGCGATCGGCGTCCTTTTGCGATATATCGGCCTGGACGGCCAGTTGATTCATATGTGATCGGGTGGGATTTTTGCCCTCTCCAGCCAGTGTCATTGTGTGCTCACCGCCCGGTCCTGTGGTGTGCATCAGGTCATAAGCTGGCGACAGCGTCCACTGGCCGACAACTGGATCCAAAACGAAGGCGAAGTTCTTAACGTGATCGTCGCGATTGTGGGCCAGTACGTTAAACACCATTCGACGATACGCTCGCAACACATCCTGATAGTTGCGCGTAAGTATTAATGTTGTTTTCAGCAGATCGGCGTAGTCTGCAGACGGGATGCGGAAGTTCACCTGAATCAGGTTTCCGAAAGTGTGAACGTGAATCCGCCGATTACCATCGCGATCGAACCGCTTAACGCCGAAAAAACGATCACCCTGTGCGGTTTCGAAAATTCGTGTTGGGGGCATGTCGATCCCCGCCTCGACCGCCATTAGAGAATACGCGTACTCGATGGCGCCGGCGTCGGTTGAGTCTGCTCTGGCAGCGAACTTTACGATCCAATGTTCAAAACCTTCGGGCAGATCATCTTCACCCGACACGATCCGACCACCTGCGGGATCGAAACCAACCAACACCTTGGGGCGAACGCCTCCAGGCGATCCACCGGCCCGCATTAGTTGAGGTAAAACATCAATCGCTGAGCCCTCGAAAATCTCTTGCGAGTTACGGGCCAACTCGTGCAGTTCGAACAAGTTAGCGTCAATATCATCACGCTGCGCAGGCGGATGGTACGTCAGAGCTCCCATAGTTCTGGAACCTAACCAACTCAGACGATCGAGTACAGAAACCTCGCCCGGATGCAAACCCCGCGAACGGAAATAACGATCCATCAGCAGAAGGCCCCATCCGTCGGGCAGAGAATCGTCAAATAAACCCGGAAGCGGACCAAACTCGCGAGCAGTGTGTTCAACAAGTCCTGGTTCAAACGGTAGATAAAACGGTGAAAGGTTCAGGCCCGTCTCGATAAACTCGGGGCGGTACTCAAAATATATCCGCCCGCGATCTTCGGCAAGAGCACCAACAAGTAGCGAATCACCGGGCTGGCGAGTGAATTGAACATCCAATTTTTTCATATGCGGCCTCGCTTGGGAGCAGGTTTGGCGGCGCGGCGTTCGAGCTCTTCTATGCTTCCGGCAGGAGGTGGTTGAAGTAACTTACCGAACTCGTCAAGTCGACCGAGCGCACAGGCGGTTTTTAAGACCAGCTCGAGCGAGGCCTTTCCGGTAGTCTCAAACCGTTTAAGCGATGCCGACGATACGCCCGCGCGCGAGGCAAGGGTGTCACGAGTCCACCCCCTGTCCAACCGCAATGCCTTTACGTGACCGCCAAGCCGCAAGCCCACCTCGCCTGGACCCAATAATGTAAGAATCGCTGAAGTCATAACCATATTATACCATCGGAACAAACTAAAGGTAATATATTATCTTTTATAATGTTTTTATTCGCTTTATAGATAATATATAACCTTTTGTCACCACCGGAAGCAGAAACGGATTATTACGCCCCAGCCGCGAACCAACCGCTGAGTACTGAGAATTACGATTGACGCATCTACTTGGCGTGTGGAATAATGGCTCGCGGCGGTTTGATTATCCTACCGCCTGCTTGTCTACATGCCGGTTGATTGAAGGGAACCGCAGCGCTAATGAAAAGCTTCAGCGTCGTCAAATGTCTGCCTGTTGTCGTCATGCTGTTGTGCACCGCTGCGCTGGGGGCGGGCGGTTCGGGGCGGTATGAGGCGGTGTTTGTAGACGGGACGAGACTTTGCGGGGAAAAAGTTACCGGTTGGGGGCGGAAACCAATCTCACCGCGCCTTGACGACACGCCCCTTCTGGACGCAAAACGCCCGTTACGGTGGCTTGCCAACCGTACGCTTAAAACCTGGAGCCCCAAACACAGCGACAGCTATATCGAGTTTGTCGGTGGAGATCGGATCGTCGGGCGGATCGAAGGCGTAGGCGCCGGTGATGGAATCTATGTCCCGACACATCTGCTGTTTACCCCGACGTCGAAACTCACCCAACCGCTCACCAGGGCGGGCGCTAAGGTACAAACAGCTCTCCGCATTCTGCCCGAGCGTATCGAGCGGGTGGTTTTCCGTTCGGATATGCGGCGCCGGCTCCAACCGGGCACGCTTTATTATCTAAGCGGGAAGCAAGTCCGGTTCGGGCGCCTGCGATGGCGAAACGAATCGGTTGTCCTGCTGCTGAAAGACGGTATGTCCGAAGTGCGTATGTCCGAAATATCGGAGATTCACTTACCGCAGATCGATCCGTGGTTGGCGTATTACCAGGTCTTGTCGGTGCTGAGCCCCGACTGCGGCAGTCGGATAATGCGAATCGAGACCACAGACGGGCTTATAGCAACCAGTAGTGCGTTGCGGTTTGATGTGGCTGAGTACACAACGCCCGCCCAGCAGGCCTCGGTGGCGGCCCGGGGCAAACATCTTACCGGTCAGCTTGGCGCCATTGAGGCCAGGCGAGCGAAAACACAGCAGGAGTTCGATAAGGCCCAGGCCACTTATAACCAGCAACTCGCCGAGGCGACAAAGCATTTCCAAGCCGCACAAAAAGCCCACGAAAAGAGCATCAGCGACATGAAGGCAAGCATCGTCGCGCTGCAAAAGAGCAACGACGCCGAGCATGCAAAAAAACGTGATGAACTGGCGCGAAAGCTTGAGTCAGCCAGTCGCAAAGTCGAGGAGCGTTTGCGTAAGGCGCCGCCAAACAGGCGCGATCAGATACGCAAAACGCTTGCTAATCAGCAGGCGCAACTGCGCAAAAGTAACGCACAGGCGCTGAAAAACGATCGCCAGCGGCTTGATCGGCGCGTAACACAAAAGCAAAAAGCACTGGACAGGTTACTCCAGACCACAGCATCGCAGCGCGAATCTCGATCCAGGCATCGAAAAACCGGTAATGAGTCAGCCAAACGCAATCTGGATCGCGCCACCCAGCGGTATGAGGCGTTTCTGGCGAGTGTGGAATTCATGCGTAAGCAGCTTGCCCAGGCCCGAGACGGAGGGGCCACCTGGTCACACATTATCCAACCGGTATGGACCCTGGACCCGCTTTGGATACCATTTAGAAACATTCGCATGCGATGGTCGTCAGCGCCAACGCAAGTTCCGCTCTG
This sequence comes from Phycisphaerales bacterium, assembly GCA_018645065.1. GTDB lineage: Bacteria > Planctomycetota > Phycisphaerae > SM23-33 > SM23-33 > BS750m-G57. Next base: position 20,022 of record JABGPF010000007.1, on the reverse strand, counting down.
CATCATCAGGCCCGAATCGACGATCAACCCCCCGCTGCTGCAAAATCGCACCAATTGCAGTTTCACCGGCGGACCGCTCATCGGCGGGGATCGAAATTACGCCTGGGGCTTCGCCGTACACGCCTACAGCGAACTGCGCTTCCCAATACCGACATGCGCAAAAGCATTTCGCGGACAAGTCGGGTTAGATCCCGCAGCCGGGCCCGGAGGATGCGCAATAGCACGACTGCACCTGGGCTCAACGAAGAACAAGCCCGCCTATGAAAGCCCCTTGCTGATCGGCTCGAAAAAATGCGTCGACACTGGTCTAGTCGCCCTGCAAACGTCCAACCGCGCCCCGAAACTGTTGGTCCTCCAAGCCGATCCCGCCGATCGCAACGCCACGCCCGGAACCGATCCGTTGAACATTCGAGATAAGCTAAATTGGCTCGATCCACGCCTCGAACTGGACCTCGCCGGACTCCAGAAACAGGTCCGCAGACAAACCGTCGAGCTGTTCGGAGCCTCTGGCCAATGGACACTCGTACTGGACCGAAGCGGGGTTTACAAATGGACAAATTATTTCAACAAACAGTCCGCCAGCGAAAATCCGCGTTTCTGGACAATGCTGCAAGCCGAAAAGCGGCCTGTAAAACTCCGTCGGGAGATGACCATCGCGCCGGATGACAAGTGGTTAACGGTTCAGTTGGGCCTACCGGGCGGTGAAGATCCCAAGCCCCAGGACGTAATCCTGCAGGTCGACGGGCGGAAGATTCTCCCGCGGAACATTCCGATAAAACAAGTCTGGCGGAATCGTCCGGCGGCGTTGGCGTTTTCACTGGCCGATTATGCGGGCAAGAAGGTTACCATTGAGTTGACCCAGAGTCCCAATGGAAAACCGCTGCACTGGCAGGCGGTGTGTTTGGCGCCGGAGGCTCCGGAGGAGTATCGTCTGGTCGATGCGATGAAGCGGGCGGGTAAAAACGATATGCGGATCTCTTACGAACTCGGCCAGGCGTTGCAGTCGTCACAGATGAGCAGCGGTGAGAAGCTGGCGGCGATGGAGATCTCGCGGCTCGGGGGAGTCGTGAACTTCAGGCCGACGCGCAGTGCGACAGTTACCGTGGATAAGCTTAGCAGCATACTGATCGGGCGCGAATGGACCGGCGGCGACAAGGCGTTCATCAAGGCGACCGAAACGTTCAAGAAGATCCCCGGCCTGAAGTCGATGCTCATCACCCAGGAGTCCGGGATATCGTCCGATGCGATCGCCAAGTTCAAAACCCACTTTCCGCGGCTGAAGGTTTCACGGGTGATCACGCGCGTCGCATCGCCCAAAGGTGGGGCATATCGCCCGGTAACGCTGCGTAACAGCAGCAAGAGAGAAGTTATAATTTTGTGGGTCGATCACGAGGCGGTGTTAAAGTTCTCGAGCACCAAAATAGTGCAGCCAGCCCAGGAAATAAAACGCAACTCCTACATCGGTGTCACCTACGAAGCACACTATGTGCGTAAGGAATACGTTAGCTCCGAGGACTATAGATTCAGCGAACCGGTGTCGAGCTTCGTTGTCGTGGAGAACGGGGTGTGGGACATCAAACCGGGCGTCGGAAGTGATTAACAGATAAACCGCTTTTCGACACAGAGACTCAGAAGCTCAGAGAACGGCAACGGCAAATATCTCTGTTGTCGTTTTTTCGCCGTAACAAAAAAAACGCCGTTGCCCTTGCCGTTCTCTGAGCCTCTGAGTCTCTGTGTCGAAATAAAACCGCCGGATACCCCGAACAATTTGATCTTGCTAGGAACCGGACATCGGATACAATCGACAATCTTGATTAGCATGTGTTGCGGAGCGAAGGACTTGTGCATGGCTTCAGAAGATTCGTTATCTAAAAATACACATTCGGACCAGGCGGAACGCTTGGTGGGCAAAAAAGGCTCTGCGCCTGTCTTGAATCCTCATCTGGCCAGCAAGACCGAACCCCGCGAGATCAGCGCCGAGGACATGAACAAAACCCTCGCCGACGCATTGGCTGAATCGAATCGCAGGCAGGGACAACTCTCCGGTCTACTCAAGGCCTCTCGCGCAGTGCTCGAATATCACGATTTCCCAACCGCGGCAAGATACATATTCGACGCAGCCAAGGAACTAACCGGAGGCGCCGCGGGATATGTGGCGTTGCTGGGGCCGAACGGAACGGAAAACGAAGTGCTGTTCCTGGACTCAGGCGGGCAACCCTGCACAGTGGACCCGTCGCTGCCCATGCCGATCCGAGGCCTGCGGGCCGAAGCGTATCGAACCGGGCAAGCTGTGTACGATAACCAGTTCGCCGCGAGCCAATGGATGAAGTTCATACCGGAAGGACATTCACCGCTGCACTGCGTCATGTTCGCGCCACTGGTTATTGACGGGAAAGCGGCTGGTCTGCTCGGGCTGGCCAACAAACCGGGAGGCTTCACCGACGAAGACGCGCAACTGGCCACCGGGTTGGGTGAACTGGCGGCAATTGCACTGAAAAACAGCCGCATGTTCGATGCACTAGAGACCAGCGAAAGACGATTTCGCACCCTGATGGAAACAGCGAGCGATGCGATCGTCTGCGCCGACGATAAAGGACACATCATCCTGTGGAACCAGGTCGCAGAAAGCATATTCGGATATTCAACAGAAGAAATCATCGGACAACCGCTGACTATTCTCATGCCCGCAAAACATCGCCTCTCGCACGATCAGGCTATGGGAAGGCTCCTGTCCGGAGCCGAAGCGCACGTCGTTGGAAAAACCGTCGAACTGGTGGGGCTGCGAAAAAACGGTGAGGAATTCCCTATCGAACTGTCGCTGGCCAGTTGGGCGGGCAAGGAGGAAGTTTTCTTCACGGGCATCATTCGAGATATCACCGATAGAAAACTGGCCGAAGCACAAATCGCGGCGTTGGCGAAATTCCCGGCCGAAAATCCGAATCCCGTTCTGAGAATCGCGATCGACGGAAAGATATTATATCGCAACGAAGCGGCGGCTCCCCTGCTGGAAGCCTGGGACTGCGATGAACATCGACCGCTTTCAGGAAAGTGGCTCGATTTCGCCGTCGAAACCCTGAACACTAAAACCTGGATGCGAACCGAACTCAAATGGAACGACAAGATATTCTCCATTACGTACGCAGCGGTTTTCGACTCCAATTACGTCAACATATACGCGCTGGACATTACAGACCTGAAACGCGCCGAAGAAGCGCTCCTGGCGGCACGCAACGAACTCGAAACGCGCGTCCAACAACGCACCGAGAGCCTGGCGGTAACCATTAACCAGTTGCAGGAGGAAGTCAGGGAACGCGAGAGACTGGAAAACGAAGTCCTGCAAATAGGCGAACTGGAGAGGCAGCGAATCGGACAGGACCTGCACGACAGCCTCGGACAAATGCTGGGCGGTATTTCCTTCCTAAGCCAGGTCCTGCACCACAAACTCTCGTCTCATGATATGACAGAAGCAGCAGACGCCGCGAAAATAGAAACCGTCGCCATGGACTCAATCAAACTGACTCGCGCACTGGCCAAGGGACTAAACCCAATCCCCAAGAATCCCGACAGCCTGATGATCGCCTTGAAGGAGATGGCGGCGAACACCGAACACATGTTCCCAATAAAATGCACCTTCGAATGCGAAGAACCTGTGCTGATAGGCAACGACGTTGCAGCGGCGCATATCTACCGACTCGTGCAGGAAGCGGTAACCAATGCAATTCGACACGGGAAAGCCGAAAGTATTAAACTAATCCTGACCAGAAATGACGACAATATCACGCTGACTATAAAAGACAACGGCGTGGGCCTGCCCAATAAACTACCACCCAGCATAGGGATCGGATTCAGGACAATGAAATACCGCGCCGAATCAATCCAGGGGTCTTTGACAATCGATAAAAATCCGACCGGCGGGACCATAGTATCATGCGTCGTACCGATAAGGAGCATCCAGTGAGCGACAAGCAAGATGCAAAATCACCAAAAAAAGTCCTGATCGTCGACGATCACGAACTCATGCGATTAGCGCTAAGCCAACTGATCGGAAACGAACCGGACCTCGTTGTATGCGCCGAAGCAGAAGACGTCGCCGGAGCACTAAAAGCAATCGAACAATCCAAACCCGATATCGCCATGGTCGATATCTCACTAAAACAAAGCCACGGAATCGAACTGATAAAAGATATTCAAATACGCTGGCCGGACCTGCCGGTGCTGGTGCTGACAATGCACGACGAATCCTTCTACGCAGAACGTGTGCTGAGGGCAGGGGCAAAAGGATATCTGACCAAAGCTGAAGTCTCGTCAAAAGTAATCGAAGGAATAAGAAAAGTACTCAACGGGGAAGTTTATATCAGCGATGCAATGGCCTCAAAAGTCCTGACAAAACTCGTCGGACAAAAAAATGGACAACTCGCATTCCCCATCGACACACTAAGCGATCGCGAATTCGAAGTGTTCGAAATGATCGGACAAGGAATGCAATCAAAAGACATCGCACAACAACTGCACCTCAGCAAGAAAACCGTAGACGCACATCGAGAACACATCAAAAAGAAACTCGGACTCGAAACCGCAACCGACGTACTCATGTACGCCGTTCAATGGGCACAGTTCGAAAGAGAAACATAACCCAACCCACCACAACCGTAAAAACCAATTCACATCTCCTTTTAAACCTACCTGAATAGTAGACTATAATCCCCTGCACAGATCTCTATCAGCCTGTTCCCGTAGGTAATTCACCTACAGGCCATAGGTTATTACCCACCGTTATAAGCCGTTTCAGCGCCAATTGATGCATCCTCGCCACACCCGTATTATACCCTTGTGGAACAAAGGTCGGATGGATCGCTAACCATGGGCACGGTTTGGGTCAGTCGTTCTCAAATCCTCTGAATGTCGCTCGAAGCCAGGTTCGGACCGCCGAGATGATGGAAGAAAGGATACCTCGATGACTTATTCGTTCGCTAAAATTACAAAACCCAAAGGCCGCAAAGCACTCAGCCCCCAACAGCAGGATATATACCGGGCGATACCGGAATCCGTTGAGCATGTACACAACGAATCATTCCAAAAACCCAGCACAGAACGAACGTTGTTCGAAACCGAACACTGCCAGTTCGATATCCCCCAATGGACACACTTCCCCGAAGTACCGGAAGACAACCCCACAATCAGAACTACCCGAAAAGCACTGACAAAACAGCAGGAATCGCAACTGTTCCTCAGATTCAACTACGCTCGATACCGCTTGGGCGAACTGGTCGAAAAACAGACCAAACGATTCTCGCTGAAACGATCAGAAAAAATGATCCAATGGTATCAACGCATGCGATCCGCACAGGATTCCATCGTAGATGCGAACATGGCGCTGGTGATGGCGATGGCCCGACGAACCAGGATCCCGTTCGTAACATTCCCCGAACTGGTCTCCGAAGGGAACATGGCGCTCCTCAGAGCGATCGAAAAATTCGACGTGGCCAGAGGGTTCAAATTCTCAACGTACGCCTGCCGAGCGATCCTGAAGGGATACAACCGAATGGCCACCCGCTCTGGACGATACCACCGACGATTCCCAACTGAATTCGATCCGCAGACCGAACGCAGCGACTACGACGTAAAGAAGCACGAAATACAGCTCGATAACGCGCTGGGCGATCTGCGCCAAATCCTGACCGCCAACCGGGCCAACCTGAGCGAAGTCGAGCAAACAATCGTCACACAGCGTTTCGCGCTGACCGAAGGCAGCAGGAAAAAGACGCTCAACGAAGTAGGCCAGCACGTCGGCCTGACCACAGAACGAGTCAGGCAGATCCAGAAAAAGGCCCTGGCGAAACTCAAAAAAACGATGAATCGAGAGTATCTCGCAATCTGAGACGGAGCCCCTTCCTGATCAAAAAGAGTGGTTATCGCGCCTCACGCCGATACAATATCACCAGACGACCGAACCGCCCCCAACTGGGGAAGTCCTGACGACATGGAGCCTGGTGATTTGAAAAATCTGATCTTAAGTTCACTAACGGTAACTATTCTGTTTGGCTCAACGATCAAGCTAAATGCAGCCGACACCCTGGCCCCACTCAAAAACGGGAGAGTACCCCAGAACGTTAAAGAACTCTGGTCCGGGTACGACTCAACTACGGAACCGCTCGATGTGAAGATCGTGCGACAGTGGAATGACCAAGGCGTGACGATCCGATACCTCACGTACACTATCGGAACGTTCAAAGGGAAAAAGGCGACCATGGCCGCCTTCTACGCATTCCCCACCAAACGCAAAGGCAACGGTAATGGGAAAAAAATACCCGCGCTTATACAAATGCACGGAGGGGGTCAGAGGGCATCGATCCACAGCGCCAAATACGGAGCCGATAACGGATACGCAACCTTGTCGATAAACTGGGGCGGACGCGAAATGGAAGAGGCCCAACCCGGCCAACCAACCACCAACTGGGGCGCGGTGGACGCAACACAAACCGGGCACAACACCCACTACGGGTCGCTCATGCCCGACAAGCTCACGGTCGACACCGTCGAATCACCGCGCAACAGCAATTGGTTCCTGATAATCATCGCAGCCAAACGTGGGATAACTTTCCTACAGAAACAACCCGAAGTGGACCCCGCCAGGATCGGAGCGTTCGGCCACTCGATGGGCGGTAAGCTCACCGTTATGCTCGCCGGTTGCGATAAGCGGATCAAGGCGGCTGTTCCGTCGTGCGGGGGCAGCGGTTCGGCGCCCGAGCATATTCGCAACCGCCCCAACGCCGGCGTGCGTCGCAGGCAGTCGGAGCTGTACCACAAGACCATCGACGATGCGCTGTACATCAAGGAAGTCACCGCGCCGATCCTCTACGTCGGACCGCATAATGACTTCAACGGAATACTCGACAACATGTACGCCAACTGGCGGGCCACAAAGAGCAAAACCGTAAACTACACCATCACTCCGCACATGAACCATCGAGCGGTCAGCGAACATTACTTCGCCGGAATGCTCTTCTTCGAAACTCATCTCAAAGGCGCATTCAACTTCCCCAAAACACCGATCATAACCGCCGACCTGCACACAAAAGATGCTATACCCGCTGTCGTCGTCAAACCCGATCAGGTCAAAAACGTCGCCAAGGTGGTCGTTTATTACTCGGTCGATCCGCACATTCTCACGCGATTCTGGCGCACCGCATCGCTGGAGCGAAAAGGCGACTCGTGGCGCGCCAAGTGCCCCATCGGCAGCACTAACCGCCCGCTGTACATCATGGCAAACGTATATTACAAGCTTGATCATACGCTGGTCGGATATCCCTGGATGCGGACAATCCCCGAAACATTCGGCATCTCGTCGGAGATGATCAGCTACACCCCCCGGCAGCTCCAAACCGCCAAAGTAAAAGCCTCCCCCGCACGCACCAGGATAATCGAAAAGGATTTCACCGACTACCAGGACTGGTACCGCCTGAACTGGAACAACCCGTGCTGGTGGAACGCGCAAACACGCAAAATCAAGGACTCCATGTACGCGGCGCCTGACGGAGCGAAACTAACGCTCGACGTGAAAAACGCCAAAGACGCAACCCTGTTCTTCGTAGTGAGCGACAACGGATGGAACGCCTTCCCGGGCAAGACAAACGGTGAGTACTACGCCCGGGTGAACATCAAGGGCTCAGCCAAATGGCAGAGCATCAGCGTAACCGTCGCAGATTTCAAACCGGTCGATAAACGCACAAAACACCCGCTGAAAAGCTGGACCCGCATTACCGAACTCGGTATCCGAGGGCGAATCGCGGTAATGATCAATGGAAAGAAAACCCAGCTACCGACCAAACCGACCAACTGGGCCAAACCACGAGAATTGCGAAACCTGCGATGGGAAGTTCGATAGAATTTGAAAGGCAACGGATATGGCGACAAATATAGCACGACGGACCGCACTGAAGCAGATGGGCGCCGCGTTGGCCGTTGGGGCGATTGCAGGCAATGCAAGCGGCGCGGCGCAAAAACCGGCGAAGCAGGCGTTTGGATACTGCCTGAACACCGGAACTATTCGAGGCCAAAAGTTGGGCATCGTCAAGGAAGTCGAAATCGCCGCCAAAGCTGGTTACAAAGCCATCGAGCCATGGATCGGATCTATTCGAAGCTACCAGAAAAAAGGCGGTTCGCTGAAGGATCTGCGCAAGCGAATCGCAGATCTCGGTTTGAGTGTGCCCAGCGCGATCGGGTTCGCCGCATGGATATCCGATGACGATGCCCGGCGAGCCAAGGGCCTGGCGGATCTCGCCAGCGACATGGAACTGGTCAAACAGATCGGCGGTACGGGCATCGCAGCCGCTCCAGCCGGTGTGGGCAAGACGCCGATCAAAGACCTGCAAGCCATCGCCAAACGCTACCGCGCCGCACTTGACCTCGGCGACAAAACCGGCGTGACGCCGCTACTCGAGATATGGGGATCGTCCAACACGCTAAACCGCATCGGCCAGGCGCTGTTCGTCGCCGCCGAGAGCGGGCACCCCAAAGCCAGCGTGCTCCTGGACGTCTATCACATTTACAAGGGCGGTTCGAGTTTCTCCGGCCTGAAGTTCCTCGGACCTGACGCGATGAGCGTGTTCCACGTGAACGACTACCCCGCCGACCCGCCGCGGGCGACCATAACCGACGCGCACCGCGTTTTCCCAGGCGACGGCGTAGCACCGCTCAAACAGATATTCACAACGCTGAAGACCGGCGGTTTCAACGGATGGTTGAGCCTGGAACTGTTCAACCGAGACTACTACAAACGCCCGGGGCTGGAAGTAGCCAAAGAGGGCCTGGCCAAACTCCGCAAGACCACAAATACAATATAGAATTGATCAACAGCGACGCCTCACTCCAAATTACGACAACGCTCTATTTACACGGCAGCTGACGCCAGCTTACCGCGTAGAATAATGTCGCGTCACCGTACAGGAAACCGGTAACGTAATCGCTGGCGGAATCTATCTGTCCGCCCATGGTGAGCATTTTCTTCATTTGCGGAGACATCAAAGCCAACTGGCGCACCAGCGTTTTAAAAGACATCGTCTGGGCGAGCAATTGATCTCGACGTTTCGTGTCACCGGTCGATGATGCCGCTGCGATTCCCATGCCAGATGCCGTCATGCCAATCCCCATAACTATCGGACCGGAATCGGCGTCCTGACCACCGCCCTTACCACCGGGCCATTCGGCGAAACCGGATATCCCCTGACGATCCAACCAGAACGATTTCACGTAAGCGTCATACATGCTTTTAGCAAGCGGAGCGTCAAGCTGAGCGAGCATCGATATCCGCCACGACAAGTCGCAACCGCGGGGTAACTTCATACCCTTACCGGCTGAATTGATGACACTGTACGGCAGCTTGGTGGCGCCGTGGATACCGTTTTTACCCATCCACTCAAGATACGATTTGATCGCCGCGGCGCTTCGGGTAGAGTCGGTATTGTAATCATAAAGCCGCAGCGACAGCGCCACCGCCACCGTGTCGAATGTCCAGGAATACGTGGGGAACGACTTCAGCGGACGGCCTTTCGATTCTACAAGCGCCTTGTGCAACACATCGGAGATCGCCTTGTTAATCGCGTCGTAGCGCTTGTCGCCGCCGATCAATCGGTAATAACCCAGCGCCATGTTAAGCTGCCCGAGATATGTCCCGTGCTTCTTGTACGATGTGAGTTTCGCCAGATCGCCGCCGGGCGGTTTGACTGCTTTTATCGTGCTCACAACGGCAGCGTCGAGCAGGCCCGCCATCCGCTTCAGGGCCTCAGAACGCATGAGCGGATCGTCCAGCGTCATGTTCGCATATGCGATCGCCGGCAAGACGTATGGGAACAGGTCGCCTTCGGGGAACCGCTTACACTCCCGCGATACTCTGTTCGGGTAGCCGGCCTGCTTGGCGGTGATTTTATCGAACTGCCGGGCGAGTTTGTTCAGCAGCACCGCTGCGGGGCCGGTGTCAACTTTCGTTGGGACAATCGGGTCGCTGGGCGGCGGCGCTGGCGGAGGCGGGTCAGTGTCATCTGTCGTCATGATAATCGGGTCGTTTGGCTTCTTGGTCGGCTTGTGGAGGACCGGGTGCGGCTCGTTGCGTCGCTTAACTGCTTGATCGGCTATCACTGCATACATTGATATACGTGTTGAGTTGCCCGGCGAACGGCCTTTCAGATACTCCTTAACCCATCGCATCACAACTTTCAGATCACCGCACTTAGCATCGGCGCGAACCACTGTTTCGAGCAGACCATCGTCCATCCACCAGATCCCCCTATCGAGCAATTCCACAGGCGATTTCGTACGATCTCCGTTGGCCTGCAGTTCGTACCACAACGGAATTGCGAGGGCTGTAATTCGCATCCGCATGGGCCCTTCGGCGCCCTCCTCTATCCTGTAATAAGTCCAACTCTCCGGTTTTTCCATCACGAGCCACCTGAGCGCGCGACTTTCGCTCGCTGCGACATAGCCCTCAACTCCGTTAACTATTTCCTGGGCCTGTTGTCTTTTTCCATCTCGCACCATCGCCAGTGCAATTCGAAGCAGGCTCTCTGCCCGGGCCAGATCGTTAGCAAATTCATCAGCCTCTTTGATCGCCTGGGGATACTTCTTTTGTGACAGGAGTTTATTTACGTTTTCCGCGGTGCTTTTATCGGGAGTCTCCGGCGGCGGCAGCACGGGGAGCCTAATCAGTTCGAGATCTTTTTTGGCGTCGGTTTTGATCTCATCGGCCTGCAAGCCGTTTACTTTTTCGATATCGGATAAAACCTCGTCGGCAAGTTTTGAAACCAGTGCTCCATGACCTGCTTCGGAGGCGGCTTTTACGACACCTGTAAGCGCCCAGACCCGTTCGCGCGGTGATGTAAGTAATCTTACGTTCTTGGCGGCTTGGGTGCAGATTTTCGCCGAACCGGGCATATCTCCGGTATTGCTCTGGATGATTGCGATCTTGTTCAGCGTTCTGATCTTATCGCGAAGTTTGAGGCCCCGTGCGATACTTCGCACAGCGTTCAAGACGCCTCGCGCGATGCCTGGCTTGAGTTTTGCGTGGGACTCGGCGAACGCCAAAGCAACGCGAACCTTCACCTTGACCGATGAACCCTGAACGATCGTCAGGGCCTTGCTCAGCATGTCTTGGCGAGCGAAATAATCACCGACATCACCGATCGCTTCGTCGCGGGCGCGTTGGGCTTTAACGCCTGGGCCCTTGGGAATCGAAGCGGTTTTAAGCGCTCCGTCCAAATCGCCTGCAATCGCCTGGGCCCGCGCGAGCTGGCCTACGGGAAATCGCGTCAACGGAGTTTTGCTTGGCTTCTTAAACACTTCAGCCAATTCGCGAGATTCGTCACGAAGAATCGCCCGGATCATTTCGAGCGGGTTGGGCCGGTCATCGGCGCCCAGCGCACAGGACGGGCCTATGATTGTCAGCATCGCAACTATTATCCATCTTGCGCGCATACCGAAATATCCCCAAACGTCCCAGCCGTCACCGAAACGCTACAGCCTCGATTATGACAAACACGAACGATCAAAGCAAATCCGAATCGGCAATTCGGTTGCCAAAAATGCGGCAATGAATACACTTAATGGCATACCTCATATGTCAAATAAGGATAGCGCACATGAACACAATTAAACGATCGTTATTTTGCCTTCTGGTAATTCTGGCGTCGCTGGGCTCCGGCGCTGAGGCGGCCGAGACCGAAGCCAAACAAATTCTCGACGCCGCAGGCTTCACCGGCGGGCTTGTCGTGCACGTCGGTTGCGGCAACGGGAAACTCACCGCCGCCCTTGGCGCCGCAGACAACACCCTGGTCCACGGGCTCGACACGAGCGCGCAAAACATCGACACCGCCCGCAAGCATATCGTCTCGCTGGGCGTTTACGGGAAGATCAGCGTCGAACAGCTCGACTCGCCCGGTCTGCCGTACGCCGACAATATGGTTAACCTTATAGTCTCCACCGATCTGGGCGAAGTTACGCAAAAAGAAGTGATGCGCGTGCTGGCTCCCAACGGCGTAGCGTACGTAAAATCCGGCGCCAAGTGGAGCAAAACGATAAAACCCCGCCCGGACACTATCGACGAATGGACGCACTACCTGCACGGGCCCAGCAATAACGCCGTCGCCAAAGACAGCGTTGTAGGCCCGCCGACCCGCGTGCAGTGGATCTGCGGACCGCAATGGGCGCGAAGCCACGACCACCTCTCAACCACCAGCGCGATGGTCTCGTCAGGCGGGCGAATGTTCTACATTCTCGACGAAGGACCCACCGCGTTCGTCGCAATGAAACCGCGATGGAAACTTATCGCTCGCGACGCGTTTAACGGCGTGCTGCTCTGGAAGCGCGACATCGGACCGTGGGAAGGACACCTGCGGGGGTTTCGCACGGGCCCGGCGGAACTGGCCAGACGCCTTGTCGCCATCGGCGATCGGGTTTACGTGACGCTGGGTTACGGAAAAGCGATAACCGCGTTGAACGCAGCCACTGGCGAAACCGAAACGGTTTACAAGGACACCACCGGCGCGATGGAGTTCATCTGTCACGAAGGCGTGCTGCTGGCGGTGGTGGGCGACCGCGAGCCGGGTCATACTGACGGTAAGCTGATACCGGTCGAACCGAAGAATGTGTGGCATTGGTGGGCGATCTACAAGGAAACCCCGCCGAAGAAGCACCTGGTAGCCGTCAACGCCAAAACCGGAAAGCTGCTCTGGAAGAAGGACGACGCCGACACCGCCGAAATGCTCCCCACCGCACTGGCGGCTCGGGGCGAAAAGGCGTTCATGCAGAGCCCCACGCACATAATCGCTGTAAACGCCAAGACGGGCAAGGAGCTGTGGCGGACCAAGCGGCCTGGCGCTGCGATGCGACCGAGTTGGACCGCCCCGACGCTGGTGGCCTACGGTGACGTGGTGCTCTCGGGCGATCGAAACGCCGCGGTCAAAAAGTCCCAAAACGCCCCCAAGCCCGACCCCAACAACAAGCGAAAAGTTCAATGGACCGTGACGGCCGTCGGCGGGATAGCTCCGGTCGGCAAGCTCATCGCCTTCTCCGCCGAAACAGGCAAGCAAATCTGGGAGGCGCCGGCGAAGGAAGTTTACAACGCGCCGGTGGACGTACTCGTAGCCGGCGGACTTATCTGGACCGGTAACATGGTCCAACGCAACGACCCGGGCATAACCGTAGGACGCGATCCGAACACCGGCGAGATCAAACGCACCAGGCCCAAAGACTCCGAGCAGTTCAAATATGGGCCTGTGCATCACCGCTGCTATCGCAACAAGGCGACCGACAAGTATCTGGTCCTCGGGCGAGACGGGATCGAGTTCATCAATATCGCCACGGGCCAGGGCATGGGCAACTCGTGGACACGCGGAGCCTGCCAGTACGGCGTGATGCCATGCAACGGTTTGGTCTACATACCGCCCCACTCATGTGCGTGTCATATCGAGTACAAGCTAAGCCACTTCAACGTGCTGGCGCCAGCGTCTTCAGAGCCCAAAACAGACAGCAAACCGAAACTGGAAAAAGGCCCGGCGTTCGGGAAAGTTTCAGCAAGCAAAACGCAATCAGGCTGGGCTACGTATCGAGGCGACGTGAGTCGCAGCGGGTCGGCGAAATCGGCAGTATCGCCCAAGCTTACAAATCTGTGGACAACGAAAATCGCCAGCAAACTCAGCACCGTAACCGTAGCAAGCGGTAAGCTGTTCGTCGCGGCGATTGACGAACATGCGGTTCACTGCCTGGACGCGAAAACCGGGCGGTCGTTATGGAAGTTCGTTGCAGGCGGGCGAATTGATTCACCGCCGACGATCTGGAACAATCGGGCGATCTTCGGCTGCGCCGACGGGCGAATTTACTGCCTGCGCGTTAGCGACGGGCAGTTAGCGTGGCGATTCAGCGCCGGCGGCTCCAATCAGCGCATAGTATCGTACGGGCAGCTCGAATCGGTTCGCCCGATAAGCGGTAGCGTGATGATCGCCAAGGGCGCGGTCTACGCCGTCGCCGGGCGATCGACGTTCCTCGACGGCGGGCTTACGCTCTACCGTCTCGACGCGGAGACGGGCAAAATGTTGTCGGCCGGACCGGTCGAAACCGCAGCCCTGCCCGACGTCCTGTCGAGCGACGGTGAGTCAGTGTTCATGCGAGACAAGCGCTTCGATATGAACGGAACGTCCATCAAAACACCAGCAACGCACCTTTACAGCTCGGCTGGTTTTCTCGACGGCCAGTGGTGGCACAGAACCTACTGGCAAGTCGGCGCGAGAATGCTGTCGACCTGGGGCGGATGGTCCCAAATGGGTAACCGCGTACCGTCAGGGCGACTGCTGGTGCTCGACAAGGAAAACATCTACGGCTACGGACGGTTGAATCAATACCATCGCGACGGGGCGCACGTGGGAATGGGCAAAACGAAGTATAAACTGTTCGCATGCAATCGGTTCAAAAAAACCGTCAAACCGGCGCCCAAGCCCAAGACGAAACGTCGCCGCGCGGCTCCGAAAGTTGCAATCCAATGGTCCTGCAGCAGCGATGTAATGGTGCGCGCCATGGTTCTTACCGGACAAGCCGCCGACAAAACGCTCTTTATCGCCGGACCGCCTAACGTTATCACCCAAGCCGAGCCCAAAGGGCTGCATGCTTACACGCTTAAATCGCCCAAAGCGCTTGAAGAACAGCGGGCGGCAATCGAAGGAAAACGCGGTGGAAGCATTTGTGCGATCTCGGCGAGCGACGGTAAACCGCTGGGCAAAATCACCGTGTCGGCCCCGCCCGTATGGGACGGACTGGCCGCAGACAACGGACGAATTTACCTAGCCGCCACAGACGGAACAGTCTCGTGCTACACAGGAAAAAAATGAACATGAAAAAACTTGGCTCCTTGACGACAATAGCTATCCTGGCGTGCGTGTGCGCGCAGTTTACAGGCTCAGAGAAGAAGGCTCCCAAAACCGATTCGATTCGGATAATGACGTTCAATATCTGGGCCGACGGTAAGGCTGGCAAGCAACCGCTATCGCAGACCGCAGCGGTAATTAAATCCGCCCGGGCCGATATCGTCGGGCTCCAGGAAAGCCATAAAAACGCCAAGGCCATCGCCGATATTCTCGGTTGGCATCACGTTCAGCAAAAACGAAGCGTGGCGGTTTTGAGTCGCTTTAAGATCGTGGAAACCACCGCAAAGAAGAACGGTGTGAAGGTGCGCTTGCCTTCGGGGCAGGAACTGTTCTTTTTCAATATCCACTTCAGACCGGCGCCGTATCAGCCGTATCAACTGCTGAATATCCCCTACGGAAAGGGTAAGTTTATCAAGACCGAGGCCCAGGCGATCGCGGCGGCAAACAAGGCCCGCGGTGATCAAGCCGCTGCGTTGCTTGAGGATATCCAAGCCGTCGGCGACAAGGATACGCCAATGTTCATCACGGGCGATTTCAACGAGCCGTCGCATTTGGATTGGACCGCGGCGACCGCCAAGTCAGGCAGGCATCCGGTCAAGGTGGCCTACCCCGCATCATCATCGGTGATCAAGGCGGGTTTCGCCGACGCATATCGAACAATTCATCCCGACGAAATGAAAACGCCCGGTTACACCTGGACCCCGGTAACCAAGCCAAGTAGCCCCAAGGATCATCACGATAGAATAGATTTCGTGTATTTTCGGGGCAAAAATGTTCGCGTAAAAAATGTGCAAATCGTGGGCGAGAGCAAAGAAAACGCCGACGTCGTAGTAACCCCATACCCGTCAGATCATCGCGCGGTGGTCGCAACTATCGTAATTCCCAAACCCAACGGATGACGCTCATCGGTGAACGCGGGGCGTTGCCCCGCCGCTAAACGGAAGTGCGAAGCGTTAAATACGATCTGTTCGCCGAACGATATTCTATCGCACGTGCGGTTATTTTTTAGCGGGTTTTTTGTCGGTGGTTTTCTTGGCGTCCGGGTCAACCACGCCGAGGTATTTGAAGAAGAACTTCACCTGCTCCGCCACCGGGTCGCCGGTGAACGAGTTGGCGCCGTCCCGGAGCAGCAGGACCGACGGTATCCGCAGCGCGTCGCATTTCGCTTTGACCGCAATTGCGTGTTTGGGATGATGCACATCTTTGATTTTGCTGAACGGGATCTCGTTGTACTGGAACACCGGCGCGTCGCCTCGGCTGGCGTATCGCAACGCCAGCGAATCAGTTCCTGTAGGCGTTAGAAGTCCGCCGACGACTCGCACGGTTGAAGAATATCGCGCGATTCCCCGAGCGCTGCGGCGGCCGACGTCTGCGTGGAAACCCAACCAGAGCGACATTATGGCTCCGGCGGAATGTCCGTAGACGCCTATTCGCTTGGGATCGATATTCAACTGTTTGGCGTTGGCCCGCAGCGACTGAATCGCACGAGCTCCGTCCATCATGATCTCCGGGAAGGACGCATGCTTTTTGAACCGGTAGTTCATAGTTGCAAACGCGACGTTGGCGGCAAGACATTTTGCTTTCATCGGTTGGCGATGCCCGTGCGACTTATCACCGCCCACAAATCCGCCTCCGTGAATGTACATGACTATCGCGGTCGGTTTTTTCGACTTCGGAAGCCAGAGGTCCATCACCTGGCGAGAATGCGTACCGTAGTGGGCGTTTGTGATAATCTTAGTCCCGTCTGCATCTGTTTTGGTAACAGTCTCGGCCTGTTTTTCGGTATCCTTGCCTCCGCCGCCGAGTTGCCTGGCCATGTAGGCCCGCGCTTCTGACATCGTCAGCACGCCGTCTTTGTTGGTGTCGGCAGCGGGGTATTGTTTGAGCGCCGCTTTCAAACGCCTGTTATTCTTCGAGGTGACTTCGCCCTGTGCGTTTACAGCCAACATGACGACCACAACCGCCACACATCCCAATGCACTAATTAATTTGACGCCAATACGTTTTTTCATGGTGTTCTCCCGAGTAAGATTCTCACTGAGTATACGCCCCAGACGACTTACGCGTTACAGTTTTTTATATGTTTGGACAGCGCGGTTCCATGATCGGGAAAAAAGTTCGACTGTTGGTAATTTTGTTTTCGGTGCGCAAGTTTATCTCGTGCGGCTTGTTGTGCGGGCGGGTTTGGAAAATCGATGTTTGAAAACGATTTTTCCTAAAGATTTTGGCTTTGAGAATCGATAATACTAGTGTAGGATGTAATAGAAGAAATTATGGCCTCTGCTGTTGTTCGACAGTCGGCCGGTGTGAAAAGAACCGATAACCATTATCAGGGATGTAAGGTCGAAACGCTAAGGCGTCTCACGCGCAACCCACTTGAAATAATGGGTTCTTTATTCCCCGAGCCTTCATCGGCATCTAGCGGTGGCCATTTTTTTTTGCACGCATTACCGGGGAAAGATGTATAAGGCGAATATCCAATATCCAGCAAGAAATTTCCAAGTTCCAAGTTAACGTCAACGACAACGACAACGGCGCGCGACACCGCAAGCGGTTTTAGTGCGCGTCTTGCGCACAATAGCGAATCAGAACCGCTTGCGGTTTAGCGCGCCGTTGTCGTTGACGTTCACTTGGTTATTGGATCCCGATGTACATCGGGATTGTTCGGTTGGATATTGAGCCTTATATATCCCCTCCCCAGTAATCCGTCATGACCTTTTTTTTTGCCCATCTCGCCTCGCACGTCTATACTGGGACAAATCGCCCGCACAATTAGCGGGAATTCCGCTTGTAAGTGAGCCCCAACACCCTCAGGATAGCATTAATGAGCTGTTATATAGGTATAGACATTGGCGCGGTGAGCGTTACCGCAGCCCTGATGACCAGCAACACCAACGGCGCCGCGCCGAACGGATGGGAACCCTGCCAATTGGCGAACAACCCGCAAGACGTGATGCACCTCTCACCGTACAGGCGAACGCGCGGGCATCCGCTCCAGGCCGCCTGCCGACTGCTCGAGGAAATACTAACCGTTGTCAAACAAGACGATATCACCGCGATATGCCTGACAGGCAGCGGGTCGTCGCTGGCGGTGGAGAAGTTCAACACGCACAGCCTGAACGAATTCCAGGCAATCGCAGCCGGGCTGCACGCCATTGGCGCACAAGTCAGCACCGTTTTCGAAATGGGCGGTGAGACCTCCAAATACCTCCGCCTGACCCGCGAGGACGACGGGACGCTCAGCATAATCGACTACGCCACAAACGGCGATTGCGCCGCCGGTACCGGCAGCTTCCTCGACCAGCAGGCCGGACGCCTGCAATACGCTATCGAAGACGTCGCCGATCTCGTCGCCAACGCCGAGCGATCGGCACAGGTGGCTGGTCGGTGCAGCGTTTTCGCCAAGTCCGACATGATCCACGCCCAGCAGAAAGGATACTGCCCAGCCGAGGTGCTGGGCGGGCTCTGCGACGCGGTGGCGCGAAACTTCCGGGCCGCAGTTGTTCGCTCGCATCCGGTTATTGCACCGGTGGCGATGATCGGCGGAGTGGCGTGCAACGATGCTGTGATGAAAAGTCTTCGCCTGGCGTTCGATCTGGGCGACGATGAACTCATTGTCCCGCCCGGTCACATGCACATGCCGGCTATCGGCGCAGCATGCGCCGCCAAACGCCTGGGCGCCAAGACCCCGGACCTCTCGACGCTGTCGGAAATCGAGCGATCGGGCGATACCGGAGCCATGGAGTTCCCCACAACCGCGCCGCTGTCGATGGAAAACGTGCTGCTGCTCCGCGATCGGGCCGAAGCCGGCAGCATCACCGAGGGAGTCGTAAACGCATACATCGGAATCGATATCGGAAGCGTTTCGACCAACGTCGTGGTGGTAGACGAATCCGGAGCCGTGATAACCGAAATTTACACCAAAACAATGGGCCGGCCCATAGAAGTGGTCGCAGGCGCGCTGACCCAAATCGCAACGCAGCTCGGTGATTCGCTGAAAGTCTGCGGAGTGGGGACAACCGGCTCGGGACGCGAACTTATCGGTGAACTGGTCGGAGCCGACACCGTTAACGACGAAATAACCGCACACAAAACCGGAGCCCTGTTCGTGGGGCGAACCATGCTGAACGGACAAATGCCCGACACGATATTCGAAATTGGCGGGCAGGATGCAAAGTACATCTCACTGCAGGACGGGGTGGTGGTCGACTTCACGATGAACGAAGCCTGCGCCGCGGGAACAGGCAGCTTCCTGGAGGAACGGGCCGAAGAACTGGACATCGCAATCAAGGACCAGTTCGCACAAATGGCGCTGTCAAGTAAAGCTCCGATCAGGCTAGGCGAGCGGTGCACAGTGTTCATGGAGCGAGACGTAAACAGCTACATGCAGCACGGAGCCGACAAGGCTGACCTAGTCGCCGGCCTGGCCTCGTCGGTGGTTTACAACTACATTAACCGAGTGGTCAGAGGGCGGAAGATCGGTGAGTGCATCTTCTTCCAGGGCGGAACAGCTTACAACGATGCAGTGGCCGCCGCCTTCGCGCAAGTCACCGGGAAACAGATAATCGTACCGCCCCACAACGGCGTGATCGGAGCGATTGGGGCTGCACTGCTCGCCGGTGAAAAGATGCAGGCCGCCGACGACACAGCGGTCTCGAAATTCCGCGGATACGATATGTCGAAAGTAGACTACGCACTGCGAGAGTTCACGTGCAACCACTGCTCGAACTCCTGCCAGATCCAGGAATTCAACGTCGAGGGCAGCAAAACTTACTGGGGCGATAAATGCTCCGAACGCTTCCGCAGGCGAGCCGAGCGCCCGCAAGAACCGGTGACCGAAGACCTGATGGCGTTTCGCGGCGAACTGCTGCTGGACGAATCGAACCTCACCGCCCCAAAACCCGGGGCGCCAACGGTTGGAATACCAATGGCGATGTTCGCACACGGACAACTGCCCTTCTGGCGAACAATGTTACACCAGCTTGGGTTCGCAACCGTGCTCAGCACGCCGACGAATAAAGAAATAATCCAGGCCGGGCAAGACTCGGTGGTCGCCGAACCGTGCTTCCCGATAGTCGTAGCACACGGGCACATCGCCTGCCTCGACCGCCAGGAG
>JABGPF010000290.1 GCA_018645065.1 Phycisphaerales bacterium | reverse complement strand
CCACCGGTGGGTTCTTTCAGCGTGGCGTTGTACCCATTAACAGCATCATGTGCGGTGAGTCCCTCGCCTTCGTCAAAGCGGTAGGAGGCTATCAGATCGTCGTACACCCCGGCGTCCGCAAGCGGTCCGGCGGACTCGAAGCCCGCGTCGCCGTCATCGACGACTCTCTCACCGATCAAGGCCGAAGCGTCAACAACGTTACTGCCAGTGAAATCCGCCACGCGCAGGGACGTAAGCCCCTCCACACCTGATAGATCGTACAGGCCTTCCGGGCCCTCGTGGAAGAGCATGTCGGCAGTTACGATCTTTATGGGGGCATTGCTGCCTTCCACGTATTCCTGGTAGAGCAGACATATCCCAGCCCCACCCGCTTTCTCAAAGTACTCCACCTGTATATCGTGCAAGCCAGCAGAGACCAAGCCAAGGGTAGTCGAGTTGATAGTATCCAGCGTGTGAGTTCCCGGTACATCCACGATCAGATTGCCGTCAACGTATAGTTGGCTGCCGTCGTCGCTGGCGAGATAAAAATTGTAACCAAGAGCCGACGAGGGTAACTTAATCTTGCCCGTCCAAAGCACGGCAACATCATCATTAAACTCGGAGAACCCTCCGACGAACGGTGCGCCCAGATCCTCTTCCTCCCAATTCATAGGGTCTGTGTAGCTCCCACCGGCCCCTTGTCGAACGTCCCAAGCGAAGTTGATCTGCGGATCGATTTGCCGCCACCCGGCGTCGAGGCCGCCGAAGTCCGGCATCCAATCAGCAGCGGGCGACGATGGAATCACATCCGTAATGTCAAAGTACTCCCCGACCAGCCCGGGCAGAAGACTCGGAACGGGCCGCGTAGTATGTGAGAGCACGTCGGTCGGAACGGTCTTCACATGCCACCCCGTGTCATTTCCCGCGTACTTCAAGTGGACCTCAGCATTCCCCGTCCATTCGAAAAACTCAACTCTGATAGCATGCTTACCAGCGCCCAATGCCAGGCCCGTATGCTCGCTGGATTGATCAGTGTGCACCCCACCGTTGCTCACGATCAATTGGCCGTCAATATACAGCATGCTTCCATCGTCACTATTAAGCATAAAGTTGTAGAGACCAGCATTGGTAATCTCGATGCTGCCCATCCATCGCACGGCGACCTTGTAGCCCACGATTCCGCCAACGTCACCAGTGCCCCAGTCGTAGTCCACGTTCTGCTCCACGCGAGTCACAATGGGGCTTCCGAGGGCGTTGAAGTCGGGCATATCTGTGTCGCCCGATCCGGGCTTCTCAGTGATCTTGAAATACTCTGCGATCAATCCGGGCTGATCATTCTCTATTTGCCCGATATCCCGAGCACTGAGGAACTCCAGAGAAGCAAGGGACGCCAGCGGAGACAGATCAGTCACCGCCGTGCTGTCCAAAACAAGCTGCCGCAGACCAGTCAGATGCTCCAGACCGGTCAGGTCGCCAACCATAGGCCAAGACGACAAATCCAGCGTCTCCAGTTCAGCCAAATCACTAACACGGTAAACCTTACGGGTGCCGATGGTTTGGGCCAGACCGCCCAAGGCCTCGCCAGCAGCCTCAAGCAATGCAGTGTCAAGGAAGATGTCCTCCAACCGGACCGATGGATCGACCGAATCGGTAACATCGCGAGGAACATGGATTGGTTCCTCATCCGGTTCCAACTCGACAAAGTCGTCCCAGCCTTCGCTCCCGACCAGGACGTCGGAGCCCCCCCCGCCAGCGATGGCGTCTCGATCCATGTCGTCGTGGCTCCGCCCGGGTGCGGGCGGGGCAAACTCCAGAGTAATTTTTTCCAGGGAGGACAGTTCGGTCCCTCGGGCGGCGACTCGGAGGTAGTATGTCCCGGCCTTCAGGTTACGCAGGTCCAGGCGAGTCTTGCCCGAATCGCCTCCTCCGCGGACAATACGGAAGCCCTCGTCGTACAAGTCCAGCACGAATCCGGAATCGGCCTTGGGGTGGCTGGCAAGGCTCGCGTCACCGTCGTCGGTGAACTGGTGCAAGCCCAAGCCGGGGGAGACTCGTACAAAATCGCCCTCCTGTCCGTCGCCAAGCGTGGTAAAAGCGAACCAGCGATCCGTATCGGTGTCCGATACAGCGCTGAAAGCAAAGTCGAATGTTTCATTTTGCCCTGTAGCACGGTCAATGAGGAACTCTCCGCTGCCGCTGATAACGCGGTTGGAGACCACCTGCACGTCCTGCGAGTCAGGGTGATCGCCTTGCGGTAGCGGAACGCCATGACCATAAGCGACATACAGGGCGCCCGCATCCGGGCTGAATCCGCCTAGCAAACCATAGGCCCCGCTCGCGGTGACAAGCAAATCGTCGATCCCATCGGCGTTGGCGTCGAGGCTCCCACCGCTAACGAGCGAACCAAAGGCGTCAGTTGGATAGACCCCCTCGAGTTCCTGTAGTTCGGTGTAGTTTTTAGAGTACTGGGTATCTGTTTGATCGGCATCCCACAGGATGCGGATCTGGCCTTGGGAATTATCCCAGGACGGGATGTTCGAGGCCGGCACCCAGGTCGCATTCTGGTAATAGTGACGAACGCCCACTACCAGTTCACAGGAACCGTTATCGTCGAGGTCGCCAGCGGTGATAGAATAATCGCCATAGAAGAGATCGCTACCCATGTGGAGATCGTCAAAGGCGAATTTAATCGCGGCGGCATCCTCGGCGGTGTCAGCCTGTGCCCCCAGATCAACGCCACTATCTACCGCAAATTCCGGATTGCCCAGGAAAACCAGCAGGCCGGAGTCATCCGTAATCGAGCCCTCCACACGGCGGGAGACGGTAAAGTCGTCGTACCCGTCGTCGTTAATATCGCCCAAGGCGAACAATTGTCGACCCAACGTGTAGCCGGAGAGGACATACTGGTAAGTAGATCCGAGCCCTGTCCAAGCCTGCCTGGACGTACAGGGATATAGGACCTGCTCGTCGGCCCAACCCCATTCCCGCCCACCCAGAATGCTGACCAGACCAATCTCTGGGCCACCAGTCTTGATGAGATACTCCGGACTGCTGAACAGGAGATCATCAAAGCCATCGCCATTGACGTCTCCGACGACAGTGAACAGTAGCGGCTTGGTGTCAAGGGATTCATAACCGCTTGGAAGACTGTCGTCCCATACGTCCTGAGAATCATCTGGGCTGATTGTCCAGGTGGCGTCCCATGGGTCAGACACGTCAAAGAGCGAGCCTCTGAAGATACATCCGTAGACATTAGAAGATCCGGGGACATTGACAACAGGCTTCTCTGCGACCAGAACAAGGTCATCGAACCCATCGCCGTCGAAATTCAGAGCGGACAATCGCACCGGTACGCTCGGATCACTGGACTCCAGAGTGCAACTATAAGTGCTGGGCGTGCTCGTCGTCAATTCCCGAGGAATCGCCGAACCGCCCGGGATAACTGTAACTATCACATTTCCAGGATCCGTGGGGGCCGGGCCTGGATTAATCTTAATGAAAGCAAAGTCATTGACACCGTCACCATCGAAATCTCCGACCCGTTCGGCCGGTGAGCCTAGGTCCGGACTGACGAAAATAGACATCTCATCGGTAATCTCCCCCCCGCCGGTGATGTCCAGCGGTCCGATAATGATGTAGTGCCCGAGTTGCCCGCTTACCATTATATCATCAATACCGTCTCCGGTAACGTCGCCAAGGTTCATCGGGTTATCCAGCTTCGCTCCGGCCGGGCCCTCCAACCAATACGACTGACGCAGGTCCAACGGCGACGCAGACAGGTCCAGACCGGGCACCGTGCCCGGCTGGGAGACCGAACTGATCGGGGTCGCAGGCTCGTACTGATGCGGTTGGGGCGCCACATCAGTCGGCGGTGTAATCGCGACAGTCGTTATGTTATCGCCGAATACCAGACGATACGACCCACGTTCGGAGCCCCCGTCATTTTCCACATGAATCAGGTACTGGTCGGACGAGCGGACAGCAACGTAGTCGGGCACATAAAACGGTTCGGTATCCGTACCCCAATTGTCCGCCGGATAATCAGTCCGCGAACGTAGTCCGGGGCGTGCTGAACGGGCGTGAAATCCGTCTGCTGATTTATTTCGCGTACAAGCAAAACGTTTACGCCGAAAAGTTGATCGTTCAGTCGGAATGTCGCAAATTGATTCATGCCGCCTCCTCAGAAAATTCGCAGACGCCGTCAATAAACGCCACGGGATCAATGAACAGCGTCAGGTGATCGCCTACGATTGCCGACCCCTGAACACCCGGACCGATCAGGGCGGACTTCTGCAACGCCACCTCTACGTCCATTGCGTCGGCGATCCGAGAGGCAACGATTCCCGCGCGAGCTTCGACCTCACCATCGTCGTCATAGTGCTTGGGGATCACCAGGAACAGTTCATCCGATTGGCCCGATATTGCGTTAACAGGCAAGTGCCTGTCCAGCCTCACCAACGGTAGACCGCAACCTCGATATTGAATAAACTCGTTTCCGCCGATTTGCTCGATATCTCTCTCGCTGATTCGCTCAAGACGAAGAACCTTTTCCTGTGGAACGGCGAACGGTTCATCCGCGGCGACGTTGAACAGAATGATCGATCGCCTTCCGGCGTTGGCACCCCGAGCGGTCTGCTCGTCGATACGACGTTTCTCCTCGTCGGCGATACCGGCGAATCGGAGGTTGGCTCGTGCGGCAAGTCCTCCAACGTCCAGGATCATGATGACTCTACCGTCACCCATTATCGTCGAACCTGAGAAGCACTCGCACTGTTTAACAAAGGCAGACAGCGGTTTTACCACTATCTCTTCGCTATCGAACAGTTTATCTACAATCACGCCAAATCGATTGGCGCCAATCTGTAGTACGAGAATGTTGTAATCGTTGCAAGAATCTTTCCGCCGATCTTCATCCGACCGATCGTCAAAGTTGATTTTGGCGTCAGCTTGGTTATTTCTTGCGTGCACGGCCTGACTGGCCTGGGGCGATCTCCTGTCGGCAACGACATCCCGCCGATCGACGTGCTCCTCGTCGGATTCAGAAGACACAGGAGCCTTATAGGTCCGCTCGATGCCCAGGACATCGGCAAGGCGAACCAAAGGCAACAACCTGCCTCGCAACCGCAATACATCAGCGCCGTGAACCGATTCGATGCGCTTGTCAATATCCCCGGTTCTGATGCGAACCAGTTCAACCAGATTCACTTGCGGAACGGCGAAGCGAAGATCTTCCGTGCCAATAATCAGCGCGGGCACTATCGCAAGGGTCAGCGGTAATTGCAACAGGACGGTCGTGCCTTTTCCAACCTCTGTTTCGATATCAATGTGACCGCCAAGTTTTTCGATATTCGTGCGAACAACATCCATTCCAACGCCGCGCCCCGACACGTCGGTAACCTGCTCGGCCGTCGAAAAACCCGGTGCAAAGACCAACTTGACAATGTCCTTATCGCTCATCTTGACCGCATCGGCTTCAGTAATAATATTCTTTTCAATGGCCTTGGCGCCGATCCTTTTGGCGTCGATTCCGCGTCCGTCATCAGTAATGGCGATATTAACCTGTCCGCCTTCGTGGAAGGCGTGCAACCGTATGATCCCTGTCGGCGACTTCCCTACACCCTCTCGCTCCTCGGGACCCTCCAGGGCGTGATCAGCACAGTTACGCACAATATGAGTCAGAGGATCGCCAAGCAACTCGATGACCGACCTGTCGAGTTCGACTTCGGCGCCCTCGATCTGCAAATCGATTTTCTTGCCCAGTTTCCTGGCCATGTCTCGCACAACTCGCGAGAATCGCCCGAACACCGTTCCCACCGGTTGCATACGCGTCTGCATGACGCCTTCCTGCAACTCGCTGGTGACGTGGTCGACATTCTGTAGAATCGCCGCCAAACCAGGTATCTGCTCACGGTGCTTCTCCAGAGCGCTAAGCAATTGGTTGCGCCCAAGCACAAGTTCCGAAGCGGTGTTCATCAGACTGGTCAGCAGGTCCACCTTGACCCGAAGCGTCTCGGAACCCTCTGCCTTGGCGGCGGGACTTTTGGGCTTCGCTGCGGCCTGGGGCTTTTCCGAAGCTTCCCCAGCAGTTGCAACTTCAGCAGACGTTGCGACCTGTTCGGCTGCTTCGATACAGACTACAGAGGCTGATGTATCCAAAAGTTCCACACGCTCAGTCGGTAATTCCAGACCCGAAGGCACAAGAGCTTCTTCGAGGACTGAGGCGAATATGAACGAGAACGACACATCTTCTTCCAGATGTTCTTCCAGTTGGGCAAGATCAGACGGTAGCGCCAGCACCTCGCCTACTTTCAGTATTATTTCCGAGAACGCATCGGGATCTAAATCCCTGGCATGCAGGTCATCTCTGAGATTTACCGTGATCCGGTAGATGTGCTTGCCGCACTTGACAGCGTCAAGTACGGGTTGGGACCCAGAGTCAAACTCAGCCGCCAACGAGAGATCCGTCACGGGCTTATCGTCTTGATCGGAGTCGGCTGCAATTTCGTCATTGGCTTTGCTGAGCAACGCTTCAAGTTGGTCCAGTTCGTCCTGGCAAGGTACATCGTCGCTGGCCTGTATATCGTCGACCATTACGCGTAGCTTGTCGACCGCGCCGAGGAGTACGTCCATAACCTCGGGGGTCGCCTTGAGCTCACCGTCCCGAATCGGCATGAGAACGTTCTCGGCCATGTGGCTGAGTTTTTTCAGCGCCTCGAAGGCAAAGAAACCAGCGGCGCCTTTTATGCTATGAATAGCCCTAAAAACCCGGTTCAGGACTTCCTGTGACGCATTGGCGCCATCTTTCTCCATATCGAGGAGATCAGGCTCGATTGTGTCGAGATGCTCGCGGCTCT
>JABGPF010000289.1 GCA_018645065.1 Phycisphaerales bacterium | reverse complement strand
ATACACTCGGCCCGTTATGGACTGAATTTACCTTTTGGAGAAATTTATTATGGCTATGGCTAAGCGAGTACTTTGTCTTTTGGTTGTTCTGCTGGCGGTTGTTTCGGCGAGAGCTGGTGTGGTCGAGCAGGCGAAATCTTCGGGCGTCAAGGGCGGGCTGATTGTTCATGTCGGCTGCGATGACGGGACCGAGACTGTAAAGCTGCTGCTGAATGACAGGTATCAGGTTCACGGCCTGGCCGCTGACGACGCAAAAGTAACCGCGGCCCGAAAGAACATCCTGGCCGCGAAAGTGTACGGTAAAGTCTCCATCGCGAGATACAGCCCGCCGCGTCTGGGGTACGTTGACAATCTCGTTAACCTGCTGATCGACTCGAGCGGTGGGAAGATTGCCAAAGCTGAAATCCTCCGTGTTCTGACACCCGGTGGGGTGGCGTTTGTCGGCGGGGAGAAGATCACCAAGCCGTGGCCTAAGGATATCGACCAGTGGACCCACTACCTGCACGGGCCTGACAATAACGCGGTGGCGAATGACAAGAAGTCCGGCATGCCGCGTTCGATGCAGTGGGTGTCCGAGCCTCGCTGGGGGCGCACGCACGAAGAGATGGCTTCGATGTCGGCGGCGGTCACCGCTAACGGGCGAATATTCTACATCGTAGACGAGGCTCCGCTGGCTTCTATCCGTTTCATGGGCGACTGGCGCCTGGTGGCTCGCGACGCATTCAACGGTACGCTGCTCTGGAAGAAGCCGATCAAACAGTGGAACGATCACCTGCGTCATTTCCGTTCAGGCCCGGCGCACCTGCCTCGCCGATTGGTGGCCGTTGGCGATACGGTCTACGCGACCGCAGGTCTGGCCAGCCCGGTAAGTTCGATCGACGCAGCCACCGGCGAGGTGCTGAGAGTTTACAAGGGCACCGAACATACGGAAGAAATCATCGTTGACCGCGGCGTGCTTTATCTGGCGGTTGGTACGTCCGAGAAGAAGCGGCACGGCGGGGGGCTGGCTGAGCGTAATGAGCCCAAGCCGACCGATTTCCGGTACATTACCGCGATTAACGCTGAATCGGGTTCGACGCTGTGGAAGAAAGATTTCGCAAAAGGCGTGGCGCTGCTGCCGTTGAGCCTGACAGTTCGCGGGTCGAAGGTTTATTACCAGGATGCCGTTGGGGTCGCCTGCCTCGACGCTAAGTCGGGCAAGGAGAACTGGAAAACTCCGCGTAAAACCGTTAGCAAGCGTATGGGCTTTTCCGGCCCGACGATAGTTGCTACTGATGATATCCTGCTATGTGCCGATCAGAATCCGGGCAAGACCGCCGCTGCGACTGATAAAGGTATCGAGTGGGGCGTTCACGGGTGGAGTATCGGCGGATTTGCTCGCGGGGCTGCATGCACGCTGATCGCATACGACGCAAACAGCGGTAAGGAACTTTGGACGGCTCCGTGCAAAGAGGGCTATAACTCACCGGTCGACGTGTTTGTTGTCGGCGATGTGGTGTGGACCGGGTTGGCTTATCAGGGCCTGGATATTAAGACCGGTAAGGTCAAGCAGAAGATCAACATTAAGGGCGATCGGGTCGGCATGCCGCATCCGAGATGCTATCGCAACAAGGCGTCTGAGAAGTATATTTTCCTGGGCCGATCGGGCGTGGAGTTGCTGAGCCTCGAAGACGGCTGGCTGGGCAATAACAGTTGGATTCGCGGGACATGTCAGTACGGAATTATCCCGGCAAACGGACTGCTCTACGCTCCGCCGGACGCGTGCGCGTGCTATCTCACCGTAAAGTCGCCCGGATTCTTCGCAGCATCAACCAAACGCGACGCAACGCCAAGCATGCCCGTTGACAAAACGCCCGCACTGGAAAAGGGCGAAGCTTACGGGAAGGTACCCGCAACGCCGGTCAAAGCCGATGATTGGACCATGTATCGCGCCAACGCAGCCCGCGGCGGGGCGGCGTCTTCGAATATCCCCGACAAGCTGACGAAGAAATGGACCATCTCGCTCGGCGGGAAGATAACTCAGCCGATTATCGCCGGCGGGAAAATGTTCGTCGCTTCGACTCACACGCACACGATTCACGCCTTGAGCGCAGATAACGGTAAGGCGATTTGGACGTACACCGCAGGCGGACGGATCGACAGTTCGCCGACGATCTACAAGTCTATGGTCCTGTTCGGCTGTGCGGACGGGTGGATTTACTGCCTGACCGCAGCGGACGGAAAGCTCGTCTGGCGTTTCCGTGCGGCGCCCACCGAACGACTGGTTAACGCCTACGGGCAGGTCGAGTCGCTCTGGCCGGTGCATGGCACGATTCTCGTTCAAAACGATATTATCTACGCTTCGGCGGGTCGCTCGACGTATCTCGACGGCGGGATCGTGCTGTACAGTATCGACCCTGCCAGCGGGAAGCAGTTGTCCAAAACGATGCTCTACCACCTGGACCCCAAAACTGGCAAGCAGCTTACCAAAGAGTCCGGTTTTAATATGGACGGGAGCACCTCGGACGTGCTCGTTGGCGACGGAGAGAATGTTTACCTGAAATACTTCGCGTTCGACCGCAAGGGCCAGCGCACCAACGAAACGGGCAACCACCTGTTCACCATCGCCGGGATGCTCGGCGAGGAATGGTTCGTTCGCTCGTACTGGGTTGTCGGAAAGGGCAAACCCGGCGCCGGGTGGAGCCAGTGGGTTAAAGCAGCAAATGCATTCCCCGCCGGACGAATACTCAGCTTCAACGAGGATAACGTTTACGGTTACGGAAGGCAGAAAGTTGTGGGCGGACCGGTTGGTCACAAAGCCGACGCCTACCACCTGTTCAACGCCAACAGGAAAGCGGCGCCCACTCCGGCGCCCGCACCGAAAAAGGCTCCCGCCCAAGGTAAGAAGCCCAAGAAACGACGCAAAGCCAAGGGCCCAGCCAAGGCCAAACCAGTCTGGTCGGAGGCGAAATCTCTGATCGTCCGGGCGATGGTTCTCGGCGACGATAAACTCGTTGTCGCAGGTCCGATTGATCTGGGCAAAAAAGAGGCCAAGATACTGGCGTTCTCGAACGAAGCTGAGGCTCTGGCCGGATTCCTGGGATCCAAAGGCATCTTCCTGCGAGTTGTATCCGCCAGCGACGGTAAGACAATATCGCAGCTCGAATTAAAAACCATGCCCGCGTTCGACGGTATGTCTGCCGCCGGCGGAAAGATCTACCTGACCCTCCGGGACGGGTCGATCGCATGCTACGGTAAATAGTTTTAAGGAAAAATATGATGCGAAAATTGATCTGTCTGGCGATGGTTCTTTCGGTATCCCTGTGCGCACGCGGAGGCGTGGTTGATTCGGTTAAGTCTTCGGGCGTGACCGGCGGGCTGGTGGTGCATGTGGGTTGCGGCGACGGGAAAATAACCGCAGCGTTGCGGGTAAATAACAGCTTCGTTGTCCAGGGTATTGATACTGATCCGACGTGTGCAGCCCAGACCAGAGCTCATGCCGATTCGCTGGGCCTGGGCGGGAAGGTTCTGGCCGACACGTTCGATGGAAAACTCCTGCCGTATACCGACAATCTCGTGAATCTGCTGGTCGTGAGCAAGGCGTATCAGGTCTCGAAAGACGAGATGCTGCGCGTGCTGTCGCCGGGCGGGGTGGCGATTGTGGATGGTAAGAAAATCACCAAACCTCGCAAGAATATCGACGAATGGACGCACTATCTGCACGATCCGGGTAATAACGCGGTGGCCAATGATACGGTTGTTGGCCCGCCTCGTCACATGCAGTGGCTCGGGGCGCCGCGATGGACCAGAACCCACCACGGGCTGAACAGCATCAGTGCGGTTGTGACTGCCGGTGGGAGGTTGTTCTATATTGTTGACGAGTCGACGGCTGCCAGCAACGCTGTGCCCGGGAAGTGGACAATCGTCGCGCGAGACGCCTTCAGCGGCGTGGAGCTTTGGAAGAGCAAGATCGAGAGCTGGTCGTCGCACCGGCTGCGTTTCCGTTCTGGTCCGCCGCAGGTCACCAGGCTCCTGGTCGCTCGGGGCGATCGCGTTTACGCGCCGCTGGGCCTGAGCTCGCCGGTTTCGGAACTGGATGCGATAACGGGCAAAACGCTTCGCACGTTTAAAGAGACGCTCGGAGCCGAGGAAATCGTCCTGACAGGCGATACGCTGCTGGTGCTGAAAGGGGCTCCGGTTGCGGCACATGCCGTGGGTCATCCGGATTTCAAGGACAAGTTCAAGAACTTCAATGCTAAAACGATAGTTGCGATGAACCTGGCTGACGGTAAGAAGCTCTGGAGCGTTACCGGAGCCGATGTTATGGCCGAGACACTGGGCTCCGACGGGAAGAACGCATATTTTCAGAACGGCGCCAACGCTGTACAAGCCGTTGATTTGAAAACCGGTCGGGCGGTCTGGACGTACGGGACTGTTCCGGTTGTCAAAGACGCCGCGAAAGCAGTTAAGAATACCAAAAAGGGCAAGGCCGCCAAGCCTCGCAGGCGTCGAGGCGGCCAGCAGTACGGTAAAAGCGTGCTGGTTGTTTCCGACGGCGTGGTGTTGTGCAACTTGTCCCAGGGGCTTGCGGCGATTTCGGTAAAGACTGGGAAACGCATTTGGGGTACTAAGCGCGGTGCTGGTTTCCACGCACCGATGGACATATTCGTGATCGACGGGCTGGTCTGGACAGGCTCGCATCCGAGAGATTCGATCTCGCCTCCGCCGGTGGACGACTTCAGCGTTGCCCTTGACCTGCACACCGGTGAGGGCAAGAAGCGAAACCAGATCATGGTCGATCTCCAGACCGCTGGGCATCACCATCGCTTCTACCGCGAAAAGGCGACCAGTAACTATATTATCACCGGTAAACGCGGGTTCGAGATGATGAACCTCACAGGCGATAATCACTCGCGAAACAACTGGATCCGCGGCACGTGTCAATATGGAATGTTGCCGGCAAACGGGCTGACCTACGCACCGAGCCACTCGTGCGGATGCTATATGGAATCGAAACTTTGGGGCTTCTGGGCGATGGCTCCGGCCAGGCCGAAAATAACCGCACGGAAAATCGCAGACGATAAACGCCTGCAAAAAGGCCCGGCGTTCGGTAAGGTTACGCCCGCCCCGGCCGGCGGGGAATCATGGTCTCAGTATCGCAGCAATGCACTCCGCAGCGGTATCGCCAAGACGGTCTTACCGGGTAAGTTGAAAAGCGGATGGACAGCCAAACTCGGCGGTGTGCTGTCCCAGGCGGTAATCGGCGGAGGGAAGGTGCTGCTGGCCTCGGTTGATGCGGGCAAGGTTTACGCACTCGACGAGACCACGGGCAAAATTGCATGGCAGTACGCCGCGGGCGGACGAGTTGACTCACCGCCGGCGATTTACAAATCGATGGCGATCTTCGGCAGCGCCGACGGATGGGTATACTGCCTGCGACTTAGCGACGGGGCGCTGGTCTGGAAATTCCTAGCCGCCCGCGCCGACGTAAAAGCCGTCGCGATGGAGCAAGTCGAATCGCTCTGGCCGGTGCACGGAAGCGTGATGATACTAAACGATATCGCATACTTCGGCGCCGGGCGATCGACCTGGATCGACTCAGGCATCGATATGTACGGGCTCGACCCGGTGACCGGGAAAATCGTCCACAAGTCGCACTACGAAAGTGCGCACCCGAAAATCGGCGACGGAAAAGCCGACGCCAAACCAGAACATAACTCACGCGTCTCGCAGACTCTCACCGACTACAAAACTTACGGAGCGCCGGATCGCAGCGATTCATTCTCGATGGCTGGCGGTTGCGTGCGAGATGTGCTGTGCAGCGACGGGAAGAACGTGTTCATGCACCACGCGAAATTCAATCCTGAACTGGCGTTGCAGGCCAAGCAGACCAGGCACCTGTTCTCGACCTCGGGCATGCTCGACGGGTCGGAGAATCACCGTTCGCACTTTGTGCTCGGTACGGGCGATTTCAGCAAGGTCGGCGTTGCGTATTCGTGGGTGGTTAACGGTAAGCGTGTCGAGCAGGCGAAAGTTCCGTTCGCATTGATGATGGTGTTTGACGATACCGCGGTCTGGGGCGTGAAACGCCAGGGCGGCGGTGGAAAGTATGTCCTGTTCCAGAGGGGAAACAGCCCGTTCTCCGATAGCGAAAAGTCTGAGCCCGACTTCGGCGTGCGCAAGAAGAGCAAGGCCAAGCCGGCGGCGAAACAGGCTCCGGCGAAAAAGGCGGCCGGTTGGACCGCGGGGATTCAGGTTCGACCCAGGGCGATGATTAAGTCAGGCGATAATTTGTATTTCGGCACGATGCCCGTCACGACTCTGCCCGGCGATCCGTATGCCGCATTTGAAGGGCGTATGGGCGGGTCGGTAACGGTAGTGTCATCTGGTGATGGAAAACAAGTGGCTGAGTACAAGTTGGAGTCGCCGGCAGTATGGGACGGAATTTCAGCAGCCAACGGTAAACTGTTCGTAAGCACCGAAAAAGGCGTAGTGCACTGTTTGGGAAAGAAATGATTTGGAATTTCAGCGGCGAACGGCAACGGCGTTTTTTAACCACGGATAGCACTGATACCACGGATTTAGATACGGCAAACGGCCAACGGCGGATATGCTACGGATGATGACGGATAACGGCAACGGCGTTTTTTAACCACGGAAAACACGGAAGACACGGAATTTTAACGACAACGGCAATGGCGACAACGGCGTAATTTGGAGCCTGCCTTTTGCTTGAGGTTTTGCTTACAGGGCCGAAGGCCCAGTTCGATGGTAGCCGGGGCCGGCAGGCCCCGGAACACATCCCTCTCACATCCCAAAGCCCCGACGATACTGACATATGTCCTACCGGTGTCTGGTAGATCGGTTTTTTGGGCTTCCTT
>JABGPF010000288.1 GCA_018645065.1 Phycisphaerales bacterium | reverse complement strand
CTGGAACTGGGCCAACTCGGTGGGCAGGTGATTGTGGAATGGCCTCAGGGTGAGCGGTTCAAGATCGCACGCACGGTATCGGCCGGTCAGTTCCGTATGGGCATCCAGAAGAGCAAAGACTGGTTCCTCGCCAGCGGTGAGCTGCAGATCGATGATTCACGCGTGCTGAATATGCGGGAACTACTCGAACTTACCGCAGAATCGTCGGGTAAGTTCATTCCGCTTGGGCAGGGGCGGTTCCTGGCGCTAACGGTCGAGTTTCGCAAGCGGCTTGACGAGTTGCGTACTTTTGGCGAGCTTAGCGGTGATGGTGTTAAGATGCATCCGCTGACGGCTCCCATGCTGGAGGAACTCGCCGCCGAGGTCGGAGCTTGCAAGACTGACAAGCACTGGAAAACGCATATACGAAGGCTCGGAGAGGCCCGAGATCTCAAACCGAAAGTGCCCTCGACGTTTCAGGGCGAACTGCGAGATTACCAGGTAACAGGTTTTGAATGGATGGTGCGGTTGGCGCATTGGGGCGTTGGCGCCTGCCTGGCCGACGATATGGGCTTGGGCAAGACGATCCAGGCACTGGCGGTAATCCTCACACGCGCCGCCGACGGGCCTACGCTGGTTATCGCGCCGACTAGTGTTGGCGCCAACTGGATCAGAGAGGCAGCGCGGTTTGCACCCACGCTGAACGTTATACGATTCGGTGACGGAGATCGGAAAGAGGTTATCGAGTCGGCAGGACCATTTGACTTGATCGTCTGCACCTACGGACTGCTTGCACTGGAATCCGAGATGTTGTGTCAACGTTCATGGGAGACCATTGTCCTGGACGAAGCGCAGGCCATCAAAAACATGGCCACTAAACGCTCTAAGGCGGCGATGGAGCTTAGCGGAGGCTTTAAACTTATTACGACCGGTACGCCTATCGAAAACCATCTGGGCGAGTTGTGGAACCAGTTTCGATTTATCAACCCGGGCCTGTTGGGATCAATCAAGAGCTTCAACAACCGCTTCGCCGCTCCCATCGAACGCGATCGCGACAAGTCGGTTGGGAAAAAACTCAGGCGCCTTATCCATCCGTTTATTCTGCGACGCACCAAGAATCAGGTGCTCGATGAGCTTCCGCCCCGTACGGAAATTATGATGCAGGTGGAACTTAGCGACGACGAGGCTTCGATGTACGAAGCGCTTCGACGCGCCGCGGTCGACAAACTCGCCGCCGGTGGGGTCCAAGCCAACGAACAACGATTCCAAATCTTCGCCGAAATCATGAAACTCAGGCGGATGTGCTGCAATCCTAAGCTTGTGGCGCCAAAAACGAAAATCACAGGTTCCAAGCTTGAGGTATTCGGAGAGGTGCTCAGCGAACTGCTGGATAACCGTCACAAGGCGCTTGTCTTCAGCCAGTTTGTCGATCACCTGGCGATTATCCGCAAGTATCTCGAAGCCAACGGCGTGACATATCAGTATCTCGACGGTTCGACAACAGTTAAGCAACGCCAAAAACGGATCGACGCATTCCAGGCCGGCGAGGGTGATGTGTTCCTTATCTCCTTGCGGGCCGGAGGGTTGGGGCTAAACCTCACCGCCGCTGACTATGTGATACACATGGACCCCTGGTGGAATCCCGCGGTCGAGGATCAGGCGTCGGATCGCGCTCATCGCATAGGGCAGCAGAGGCCTGTAACTGTCTATCGACTCGTTACTACCGGAACGATCGAGGAGAAAATCGTCGAACTGCATCATCGCAAGCGCCACCTGGCCGACAGCTTACTCGAAGGCGCGGATATGTCAGGAAAATTATCGGCAGATGATTTACTTCGCTTGCTGCGAGATGCGTAACGTCTGATCGCGGCTGTGGTTAGCGGGTTGGTATTTCATGCGGGGGTTTGAAAATAGGGGGTAGACGACGTTTTGTCGTAAAATAACGTTGACGCATCCCGATGGGGGGTATACGATCAACTGGTTATGTAATCTGGAGTTGCTGAAGTTTATCCTACGATTGCATTGTAATAATTTTTACTATTGTTTGTATTTACGGGGTGGGAAAATGGCGAAAAAGAAAACGCGAGATGGATCGGACGGCTTGGTCGGTGGACAGGGCTCCGAGGTGACGGTATATCTTGCCGACGACCATGCGATGGTTCGCGAAGGGCTTGCTTCGCTGCTGTCTCAGGACGCTGGTCAATTTTCAATAGTAGGGCAAAGCGGTGATGGGCTGGTGGTTTGCGATGAAGTCAAACGCCTTCAGCCGCAAGTGCTCGTTTTGGATATCACCATGCCCGGTCTAAACGGTCTGGATGTCTGCCGCGATATACGCAAACGTTGCCCGCACACCAACGTTTTGATCCTGAGTATGCACAGTGACCCTCAATTTATTGTTCGCGCAATTGAGTATGGCGCAAAGGGTTACCTGTTGAAAGAATCGGCGACGACGCAGTTGCACGAGGCGGTGTCTACTGTTGCTGGCGGAAGTCATTATTTCGGTCCGGGTATTCCCGACGATATCATGGAGCAGGTCACCGCAAGTCAAGAGGACCCTTACGAACGTCTGACAAATCGGCAGCGGCAGGTTTTTCAGTTGATCGCCGAGGGGAAAACCAATCGCGACATCGCCGAAAAGCTGGACTTATCGGTAAAAACAGTCGAAACACATCGCACCAGGCTCATGAATAAGCTTGGAATTCATGATCAAATCTCCCTGGTTAAGTACGCAATTCGCAAAGGTGTAGTCACTCTTTGAGCATATCTGGGCGCCAAAATCGATAATTGCTGTTGTTAAGCGCAACTTGTGTGTAAAGATGCAGGACGCTGATGCCGATAGATTTATTGGATCGGCGTTTTTTAGATATGAGATATGTCTAGCTGATCACGGTTTTTGTAGCGTAAAGGCTTACGAATGAAATTGACATCACCGACTCTTTTGCTTCTGCTGGCCGCAGCGGCTACGTTGGGCATATTTCTGACAGATGCTATGTATCTGCGTCCTCGTGTTGTGGCCCAGGAGCGCGATGCGCTGGAAGACGAAGCCAAACAGACTCGTGACCAGGTAACACGGAATCTCGTCGAGCGACAAGGAACGCTGGCTCAAATCGCCGTCGCCATGGCAAGCTGCGCCAACGAAAACGACATGTTCGCCAAGGGGCCCGTGGTAAAAGAAAAATTCGATCTCTGGGCGAGCCAAGCCGTAAGCGAACCTAAAAAATTGGATATGGTCTGGTTAGTCGATGCGGTGGGGAATGTCACGCAACGCTGGTCGCGTCTGGATAGTACGGTGATCCAACCGAAGATCCCGGTGATCCCCGATGATGTATCCAAAGGAGTTTTGGACCTCGAGGGGTATGGTCCAGTGGTGTTTGCACGACAAAAATTGCCCGAAGATCCTCGGCAGCGAAGCCTTTGGTTTATTATGCTGATCGACTCTCAGGTGCGAATGGGCCTCTGCAGCGGTGGAGACCTTACGATGCAGCGATGGACGGGACCTCTCATGGAGGACCCAAAGGCCAACAAGTTCGATGCTGACTCGCAGTGGGTCTTTTTGGACAAAAGTCTGGCGGTAAGCTGGGTGGTTTACAATCCCAACGGTAAGGTGATCGCTTTCTTCCGAGCAAGCCGATCGCTACCGTATATGCATCGCCAGGCTGGACGAAAAAATGTGCTGATCATACTATCGCTATCGATAGGGCTTGCCGTACTAGTCATTGTCGGAGCGCACATACTGGTCACAGGACCAATAGTTCGCCTGCTGAGACGCCTGCAAGACGTAGATCAGGTTGATGGCGAAGCCGCGGATCTCACCCACGGTCTGCGCGGTGAACCGCTTATACTGGCTCAACAACTGCAAAAAGCGTTTAGAGATATGGCGCATATCTCAAAGACCGACGAGCTTACGGAACTCGCCAATCGGCGACATTTTGAAGAGGTCTTGAATGCATTTTTCCACCAGGCGGTGCGATATCGAAGACCGCTTTCGCTGGTGACAATCGATGTCGACTTCTTCAAAGCCATAAACGACGCTGGCGGACACCTTCTGGGCGATGAACTGCTCAAAACAGTCTCAAGAGCAATCAGGCAGGCATGCAGACAAGCCGACCTCCCAGCCCGAATAGGCGGTGATGAGTTCGCTATCCTACTTCCCGAAACCACCGCGCCGGACGCAGCGGCGGTGGCTGAGCGTATCAGGAAAATCCTCTCAAAAGAAACAACCAGTTCCGAAGAACTCCAGTTGAACGTGACCCTGTCAATAGGCGTAGCCGATCTGAGTTCAAAGGAAGTCAAGACGCACGCTGATCTGGTTAACCACGCCGATAAGGCGCTTTACGTCGCCAAAGAACGCGGACGAAACTGCATCGTCGAATTCGACGCGACCACCGGAGAGCCCAAAGCTCTTTCCG
Organism: Phycisphaerales bacterium; assembly: GCA_018645065.1. Taxonomy (GTDB): domain Bacteria; phylum Planctomycetota; class Phycisphaerae; order SM23-33; family SM23-33; genus BS750m-G57. Next base: position 2,489 of record JABGPF010000288.1, on the reverse strand, counting down.
ATGAAGGGGCCAGCAAGAACAATCTCCAGAAAAAACTCGCCGGACTCGACTCACGATTCAAAAACGTGTTCCTGCAGGCGGTGCAGGAAATTGTCGATCTGATCGAACAACGCGATCATTACATGCGCGATCACGTGCAAAAAGTGCAGCGATACGTGGTGTTGATCTCGCGAGAAATGGGCCTGCCCGATGCGCTGATACAACGCTTGGAAATATCGGCTATGATGCACGATATCGGGATGCTTTCGCTACCTGACTCTGTCCTGCTCTGCCCCGACACGCTCAATGAAGAACAGACAAAAGCAATGAAATCCCATCCGCTGCAGGCCGTACAAATGATGCAGGGAATGGAATTCCTCGAACAGGAAATACCCGCGGTTCGATCGCACCACGAATGCTTCGACGGAAGCGGATATCCCGACGGACTGGCAGGAGCTGAAATTCCCCTCACCGCCAGAATACTTACAGTCGCAGACTCCTTCGACGCGATAACAACACAGCGAACATTCCGAGGCGCCAAAACAACCGCCCAGGCTGTCGATGAAATTCGCACAGGAGCCGGTACGCAATTCGACCCCGCAGTTGTCAAAGCGTTCCTCAGAGTTGCTGAGCAACTTGGCGATCGGCTGGTGATATCACCGCGAGATGAAGGGTTCCAAGTAACCGTAACGCAAGACCTGTTCAAAGAATCGGTGAGCCTGGATTCAAAATAACGGGGGAGCTGAATTAGTGATCGCGAGATGAAAATTCGTCCATCACTATCTCAATGTCGGGAAGGGATGAGATAAACTTCTTCCCATAGGCCTTAGTTGTAACCCGCTGATCGAGAACGACGACAATTCCCGTATCACTGGTCGAACGAATCAATCGACCAAACCCCTGCTTGAAGCGAATAATCGCCTCGGGCAACTGGTACTGCACAAACGGGTTGCCGCCACTGCTGCGGATCGCGTCGATACGAGCCTCAATTATCGGATCGTTAGGGGCCGCAAAAGGCAACTTGGTGATGATCACGTTTTGCAACGCCTCGCCCGAAACGTCAACTCCCTGCCAGAAACTGGCGGTGCCCAAAAGGATGCTGCGCGGATTACCCCGGAAGCGGTCCAGCATTACTCCACGCGGAAGATTGCGACCCTGGACCAGCAGTTTGTAATCATGTTCGATGCAGAAATCCTCAAGAGCGTCAGCCACCGCTTCAAGCATCGCGTAGCTCGTAAGAAGTACGAAGCATCGGCCTTGGGTTTTTTCCACGTAATGCTCGATCGCTTTTGACGCTGGCGGAACGAACTGTTCGAGGTTGTTGGGGTTTCCAAGTTGTGTTTCGATGTGCAGCTTCGCCTGTTTGCGGAAGTCGAACGGGCTGGTCAGTAGTACTTCATCAGCTTCGTCGAGTCCGAGGCGGTTGCGGATGTAGTCGAATCCGTGCTGGCCGTCCCGAGCGGTGGCCAGTGTTGCGCTTGTCAGCACCACGCTGGCGTTTTCGGCGAACAGGAGGTCTCTGAGCAGCGGCGCGACGTTTATCGGCGCCGAGGCGAGCGTGACGTTTGCGTTTCTTCCTCGGTATGCGTTTCGCGAGTTAACCCAATATGCGTGATCCGGCTGGGCTTGGGTTATCAGTTCGTCGAGTTTCGAGGCGATCTCCTTGGCCCGATTTTCGCACGTCAGGAGTTCGAGCCCATGTTCGTCGCTTTTCGACGCGGTTCGCAGGTCGGCCAGTTTCGCCGCGAGTTTTGTAAGCGCTGGGCTGAGCACGTTGGTTATGCCCACTGGTTTTGATATTCGCCCGTTGTGAGCTATTTCTGGTCCGCGGTAGGCGCTTAGTTCCTGGAAGAAGGCTTCAGCCGCCGATTCTGCCTGATTGATTTCGGCGATTCCGTCTGCGTTGTTATTTAGCGTGAGTATTCCGCGATCGGTTCTGGGGTTGTAGATGTCTCTCAGCAGAAATCGGATCATTGACCATGAGACGCTTCGCCCGAAATGATCTCCGGCGACTTGTTCTACGGTGTGTGCTTCGTCCAGGACGACCATATCGTATTTACCGAGGAACTGGAGATCGTCAGCCTTCATCGCCAGATCGGAGAAGAACATGGCGTGATTGACCACCAGGATATCCGCGTTGAGCATCATTCTTCGCGCGAGCCGGAAGTGGCATGCTCCGTAGTGCTCGCATTTGGCTCCCTTGCAGAGTCCTGATTCGGCTCGCACTGCTCGCCAGACGTCCGGATTAATCGAGAAATCGATATCCTGCATTGAACCGTCTGATGTGTCCATCGCCCATCGCGCGACGTCTTCGAGCATGTCGAGTTTGGCGTCGTCGGCGAAGAGGTTATTCTTTGACTTAATCGCCATTTCCAGGCGTCTGAAGCATACGTAGTTGGTGCGTCCTTTTCCGAGGACGGCTTTGAATTCCAGCGGTAGTATTTTCGCCAGGAACGGGATGTCTTTTGCTATCAGTTGTTCCTGCAGAGCTATGGTGTACGTTGATATAA
>JABGPF010000287.1 GCA_018645065.1 Phycisphaerales bacterium | reverse complement strand
GGTTGGATGTCGAAGATCCGCCGAAGGAGGATTGATCCGTCCCTCGCTAATCGTCATCAACCTTGCTTCTTCTGCAATCCCTTGTCCTTGCCCGTCAGGATGCGCCATAGTGTCAGCAGGCCTCTGATCACCAGCGTTCCGGTCAGGAGTGTCAACAGGGTTGCCCAGACGTATGTCAGCAACGGCCAGATTGTGTCTATAAGGTTGGCGAAATCTTTGTTCACAGTGCCTATTATTGCGATCACACCGGCGATAGCGCAAACGGCGCCCAATGTCGGCCGGATCGGTCGGCTGACAGGTCCCAGACGAACCGCCAGGCATATTCCCAGATAGACGAACAGTGCGACTCGCCAGTTTTTCCAGTTCAACCCCCACCATGTTTCGGAAGTGTGTTTGACCAGTTCCACTTGCTGTTCGATCAGCTCCCAGCCCTGGTCCCATGAGCCGGGCAGGTCTTTGGGCAGTTCGGCCTTGGGTGATCCGGCAAAAAACCAACTGCTTTCAGATCCGGAGAAACGCTCTATTACAGGTTTGCCCATCGCCTTGTGCACCGCCAGTATCGACGCGCCGCACGCCACCAGCGCCATCAACGACGCGACTAGCGGACCCACGACTTTCAAGCTATGTGAATCGGAGGTTTTCGGTTCACCGCCGCCTGAATCGCCCTTGGCGGGAACCATCTTGGCGTTTTTGATCTCACCACCGGTTATCAGACATCCGAAAATGTACGCCATTTGCGAGACCAGCGTGCCTGGCAGCAGCGCCCAGTTGACCTGCGCCGGTTTACCCAGCCCAGCCCACATCCTATATACGCCGATCCCCGCAAAAACTGTAAGAATCAGCCACACTGTAAACGCCGCATATATCATCTATCGCCTCTGGTTGTATCAAGTGTTCGGTTATTTATTTCGTGCCTGCTGCTTTCATTAGGTTTATCGACAAGGTGCTCTGGATGGCTGTAGTCGTAGTTAAACAAAACTGGCAAAAAACGCATGTAATCGGAAAAAAAGCGGAAAACAAAAGCGAATGTTTTCCGTGCTTGATGAAAAGCCCCTTGAGGCGTGGCGCTAATGTTAAGGCGGTCGCGGTAAAACGTGCCTGCTCGTCTTATTGTGCAGCCTCGAAAAAAGGTTTGCAGAGAATTCCGGAATTAACGCCTGGATGGTTTCCAGATGGTGCTGCGATACGGTATAATAGATTTCGAGATAATGGCAAACTATACCGAAAGGACGCAAGCATGAGACAGTGTGATATATCGTCGCGAACCAAAACCACGGGCTTTACCCTGATCGAACTGTTGGTTGTTATAGTGGTGATTGCGATCCTGACTACTATACTTGTACCGGTAATCAACAAGGCTATACAGAGGGCAGATAACGCTAGCTCACAGGCGTTTGTAACCGAGGTTGCTACTGCGGCGGGAAAGTTTAAGGACGATCATAACGGTAAATATCCCGGGCAGGATGATATTGGGCAACTTACAGGTTCCAGTCCGGTCGGTCCCTACACAGGCAGTCAGATTCTCGCCGCACGTCTTTTTGACTATCCAGATACACAGATCAAAACCACGCTAAATCCAACAGCCAGCAGCAAGTACCTGACCTACGAATCTGATCGATTGATATCTATCTCCAGCAAAAACGCTCCGATTCCCCAAAACTCACTGGCCGACGCCAGCAGAACCGCCAATGCGTTGCTTTATTTCCCGTCCAGGCTTAATGTAACACCTCCTACTCCCACCGAATGCTACAAATGGAATGACAACAGGGTTTACGTAAAGTTTAAAACCAGCGCCGCCCAAAGTGAATTCGAGAAGAACAGCAGTAAGGACAGGCGGACAGGCCTGGCTCGTCAGGCCGGAGGAATGTTGATAATAGGCACAGGCGGAAACGATATATACCAGGAACCGGACAATAATGATGACGTTACGAGTTGGGCGACGGAGTAGGCTGCTCGGACATGCTTAGCCCAACACAGAAGAAATGGAGGCTTTTCCGAGCTTGGTCCTCGGGCCGACCGGTATGGTGCGGTTGGCAGGTCACCTACAGGTGCAATTACCGTTGCCGGTTTTGTCATTACTGGCACGATCCGCTGGGGCAGGTGCCTGAGCCTACTGTTGCGCAATATGCAGCCGGGGCTGCGAAACTCGCCCAACTTGGGACGGTTCTGGTCTCTCTGGCAGGCGGTGAACCGATGCTCCGCACCGATCTGCCCGACATCATCAGCGCTATCGGAGAATATCACTTCCCGCTGATGACCACTAACGGATGGTTCGTTACCCCTCAATCGGCGGCCGATGTGATGGACGCCGGGGTTTGGGGCGTTTCGGTGAGCATAGATTACGCTCGCGCCGAGCCGCACGATAAGCGACGAGGAATGGACGGAGCGTGGAAGCAGGCCTGGCGTGCGGTGGAAATGCTCCTGGACGCCAGAAAGCACTCGTTCCAGCGAGTTAACGTCATGTCGGTGCTGCTTGACGATAATATCGACGATCTGGAAACGATTGTGAAAATGGCGGAAGAACGGGGCGCGCACTTTATGGTCCAACCGTACGGATTTCGCAAGACCGGTTCGCGAGCTTTCGAGCACAACAACGGGGCTGTGTCACCACGACTAATGGAACTGCAAAGCCGCTGGCCTAACTTCCTGTCGAACCCCAATTACCTTTCAAAATTCGATGAATTCCTCGCCGGCGGGATACCAAACTGCCGCGCCGGTAAGGCCTTTTTCAACATCGACTCAGCCGGTGATATCGCCATATGCGTCGAGCAGAAGAACACTCCGGTCGCCAATATTTATCGCAACAATGCCCAGACGATAGTCTCTCGCCTGGCCCGAGCCGCATCGAAGAACAACTGCACCGACTGCTGGTACAATTGTCGCGGAGAGGTCGAAAATCTTTACGATCTGAAGGGGCTTGTGAAATCGCTGCCAACGCTTTTCAAAACCGGCTAGACGCCGCTTACGATAACGATTAAGCTGATATCCGCCCGCGAGTGTCGCGGGCGTTACGATTTGCATAAAGAAAGGATTGTGTTATGAAGAAGCGAATTATCCTGGCCGTTGTTCTGTGCGGTATGTTGACTTCGGGCGCCTATATCTGGGCCGACTGCGCCGAACACAAAGCCGCCGCCCAAAAGAAGGACGCAGGACGCCAGAAAGTGGTCGACGGGATCAGGAACATCGGCATGAGCACCCCGGCGGCAGACACGATGCTGCTGCGAATGCTCATCCAGGCCAAAAAATCCCAACGCGGTATTGAAGTGGGAACGGCGGTCGGATTCGGTTCGGTTAACATGGGCATCGGGTTCGAGCGAACCGGCGGGCATCTTTACGGTGTCGAGATCAGCGAGAAGATGGTCGCCGAATCTCGCGCTAACATCAAAAAGGCCGGACTCGAAAAAACTGTTACTATCATCCAGGGCGACGCCCTGAAAGTGCTGCCCAAGCTGGAAGGCAAGTACGATTTTATGTTCATCGACGCGGTTAAGAAGGACTACTTCAAGTACTTCAAAGCCGTCGAAGACAAACTCACCCCCGGCGCGATGGTGGTGGGGCACAACGCTATTGCATCAGGCAAGGCGATGCAGGACTGGCTTGACTACATGAAAAAGCATCCCGACTGGGAAATAGTAATGGTCAAAGCCACCCGCGGAATGGCTGTCTGTTACAAAGTCAGATAAGCAGATTCTACCGAATGGAATGATCGGGCCGGGCCGCGATTTGCGGTCCGGCCCTTGTTTTTGTGTTCATGCTTGTATCGTTGCTGTTGCGATCTCCCGGGCCTCGTCGGGGTCCGGGCTGGCTTCGACGCCGCCACCGACGCCTCTTCAGCGTCGCCTGCGCTTCAACAAAACAGGAAGGCCTGCGGCCATCATGACAAAAATTGTCGCCGGTTCGGGTGTGGCTTGCAATACTGAAACATCTGGTGCTCCAGTGGGGGAGTCCCAGTGCTCTCGCAGGAGTACGAAGTCAGCAATATCAACATAACCGTCGCCGTTGAAGTCGGCGCTCTCGTCGATAGGCCTGAAAACGTTATAAGCACTCCCGAACTGTGCCAGAAGCATGCCCAGGTCTTCTTCGTTAACGATTTCGTCGCCGTTTGCGTCGCCCGGGAGCAGGGGCGGTCCGAACAGATGCGAAAGTTCGATCTGAAATTCGTTGGCCGAATCTGTCACCCACGTGCCGTTTGAGCAGTAGGTTCTGACCTGTATCGTCTTACCATCGTCGAGAAACTCCAGCAATCGCATGTATCCGAGGGATGCATTTTGGCGGTTGTGCACCATTTCATAGACCGTGTTCCCCTCGTCGCCTACGCTCACCTGACGGTCCACAGCCCCGATGTAGTGTCCGTTGAAAGTCATCTCGAAATTGCCGTTGACTCTGACTAATTCATCCCACAACTCCTGGCCGTCATGAACATCATCTGTCCAGGGGCCTTCGGAGGCGTCATCGTAATCGTGAGGATTCCAGCGACCTGAGTTGCGACCTCCCTGTGAAACCAGATCCATATAGGCGTGTGTTGTCAGGACGGCGGTATAGTCTTCATATTGGGCTTGCGAGGCGATGCTATTGGCCCAGTCGACCACTTCCTGGCGGGGGCCAAACTCCAGGGAAAATACCAGCATCTTCCTTCCATCGGGCGCCGTAAACGTGCTGTAGGTGTTAGCGAGATCACCGGCCACCCGCTCGACGGTTACAATTCCTTCCGTGGGCGAATTATTGAGCGGATTGTCAGCCAGCGCGAAGTAATTGCCCATCAGCGTGTTCCGGCCGTGGAGGCTCCAACCGGATCCGTATTCGTGGTTGCCGACATTGATCATATACGGCACCTGGCCATCGAGGGTGGTCATAGCAGCCTTGCTAAGCTCCCACTCGCTGGCGGCGTTGCTGTTGACTATGTCGCCATTGTGGAGCACGACCTTGATATTGCGATCGTCCTTGTTATCGACGATCCATTGCGTCATTCCCGGGAAAGACGCTTTGACGTGAGTGTCAGCAAATACCACCATGGACCACGACACATCGGCATCCACCGGCGGAGGAGGCGGAGGCGGTTCGGACAGGTCGCCGGCGTCAAAGTGGGCTTTGACTCTCGTCGCATCCAACACCGTCTCGTAAAGTGCGAACTCATCGATCTGTCCGTCAAACGATCGATAACCTGCATCCGTAACATTGCGCGCCGCACCAACGGATATGAAAGGTGTGCCCATACCGCCGGCTCCGTTCAAGGTCATACCGTTGACGAGCGAATCATCGGTCTGCTTAAGTACGCCATCGACATAGAGTTTGAGTTCGCTATTTGTGGTGCTGCCGGTAGCTACGACGTGGTGCCACTCACTGGGAGACAACGGTTCTGCCACATAGTCGCGAGTTGTGCCGGGAGAGCCTTGTTGTATCAGGCCAACACTACCGCCCGGGACGCCCATGCCCCCGGTCTCGGTTCCGATACCGAACAGAACATCGTTATTCCAGCCGCCTTGATCGTTGCCAAATATATGGGATTGGGAGGATTTCGCCGGGTCCCAATTTATCCACGCTTCCAAGCTCCATTCGTCTAGCGACGCCGGCGCCGCCGCGGCCAGAACCTGACCGCCGCCAAAGTCGTAGGAACTTCCACCCTCGGGGGAGAAGCTTGATTGGTTGATCGTTACCGTCCCGCCGTTCGTGCTGATCGTTCCGGTATTCCCAACGCCTGTGGAACCGGAATTCGCCGCGGTCGTTCCGCTGGTCTCGTCAAACTCATAATAGACCAGAGGATTATCACCCAGCACGGTATTTCGATAGCTGATCGTGCCCGCTTGCGCTGCATTCGCCACCCACAAACCCGCGGCCAAGCACAACAACGCGGTTTTTGTTCCAATCTTCATAAGAGCACCTTCATACAGCAGGTTAGTCGTGTCGGTCGCTATGAAAAGGTGCCGCGCCCGTCTCCAGGTGCGGCACCATTTAAAGGAGAAAACAAGGATTAGCTACGTCGACGTCGACGACGGGCGATTAGCAGCCCACCCAAGCCGAGCAGCGTCATCGTGGCAGGTTCGGGGACGTTCGTGTGGGCAAGGATCTGAGCTGGTGTCAGCACCGAATCGTAGATCGCCACCTCATCGAGAAGTCCATCGTATGGGCGGTAGCCTGCGTCACCACTATTGGGGCGCGCCGCACCGATCGTCAGGTTGGGGGATGCACCGAAGCCATCGGCGCCGTTGAAGGTAGCGTCGTTGACGAGCGAGGTGTCTGACGCAGCGAACACCCCGTCGATGTAGAGCGTCAGTGCGCCTGCGGAGGTGCTGCCAGTCATCACGATATGGTGCCACTCATTGGCCGCCAGAGCAGCTCCCGCAAAGTCGCGGGTCGGTCCCGGGTTGCCCTGTTGGATCACGCCGACATTGCCTCCGGGGACGCCAGCGCGACCATCTTCGGGACCGATGCCGATCAGCACATCGTCGTTCCAGCCACCCTGGTCGTTGGAGAGGAAATTGGACGCGCTTGTTTTGCCCGAGTCATAGTTCACCCACACCTCCACGGTCCACTCGTCCAGCGAGTTGGTCAATGCGGATGCAGCCCCGACAAAGCCACCGCCAAAGTCGTAGGCGGTCCCGCCCTGGGCGAAGCTCGCCTGGCCGACTGTTACTGATCCACCTGCCGTGTTGAATGTTCCGGTATACGTCGCTCCCGTCGTGGCGGAGTTGGCTGCAGTAGTTCCGCTGGTCTCATCGAACTCGTAATAGACGATAGGGCTATCCGCCAGCACGGCGTTTCGATAGCTTATCGTGCCCGCTTGCGCTGTGTTTGCAACACAAAAGCTCGCTGCAAGTAATACCAATGCCAACGATGTGGTAGTGAATTTCATTAGATATACCTCAAATTGCCTCGTATCGAGAATCTGTTAACGTGCTCCTACGTTCCTATACTTCCACACTTAGCGATTTTGCCAAGAGAAAAACACCGACAGCAGCCCCGGGAAATCGTTTGATATT
>JABGPF010000286.1 GCA_018645065.1 Phycisphaerales bacterium | reverse complement strand
TGACTTGCATCCCGGCAACCTTTCATGAATAGCGGCGGGGCAACGCCCCGCGTTCGACGTTTTACCATCGCATCGCATTAGTCACCAGTAACGATTTGGCGGAGCTTAAACGGGAGTTGCTTCGGTTTGAAAATGGCGGCGGGATGTCGGGGTTCGCATGTTCACAGGGTGGGGATGTGTGCAGGTCCGCCTGCGGCGTCCGGCGGGGTGGGTGGTGACTGTGTTCGGCGGCGTGACGATCGCTTAACTATTGTTACCTCAACGGGTTCCATCTCCAAAACGGTGGTGCTACCCATGGCCCGGATAAGTGGTACCACTTTTATGGGTAACAGGTGCACACGCTGAAAGTGTGAAGCAATTGAGAAGATGGTCGGCGTGTGGATGCGGGCTTGTTCGGCCAGGCGGATCGCGGTGCTCAGAGGCGTTCTCGCAGTTTCTCGCGGAGGAGGGCGTCGATGGCTTTCTTGATCAGCGGTTTTACGTCCACCTTCGACATGTCCATTTTGGGCGTTTTCCGGTTGCCGGTTATCGGGATTCCGATTCGCGTGTCTTTCAGTATTCGGGCGTACTCGGCTGTGGCGCCGCGAACGCCCAGTTTATTCAGCAACTGCGTGCTGACGGGCGTCCAGGCGGTCATGCTCACCTTGTCGTCGAACCCGACTCGCCCGGAAAATCCGATTACCATGCCCTTGGGGAATGTCATGGTGAAGTTGTCGTATTCGAGCCCTCCGTTGCGGATTTTGAAGTCCAGTCCGCTGACGATCACCTCGTAATCAACCTCAGACGGTACGCCCTGGGTTTTCAGTAACGCACTCATCAGGCCCGATGGACGCATCTGCATTTCCGTTAGATCCATTCGCCCCGTGCCTTGTCCACCGGTCTTCAGGCCGTCGCCCAGAGGGAGCTGGATGCCGCTTGTCTGCAGCGATATCTTGCCCTTTACATAGCCCATGCTGGCGAAGATCGGGTTGACGCGGCTTAGGACTTCCTTGCTGAATTCTTGGGTGAGTTGAACGTCTTTCATTACCTGCATGCGGGGCGGGAAGCGGAGGATCGGCTGCTTGCCTCGCATGTCGATTGTGGCGCCGATTTGGACGGTCCCTCCGCTGGCGACGAACTGGGTCAGCGGCAGGACGAACTGTCCTTCGGTGAGTTTCGGGGTTAGTTTTCCCGCTCCGATCGGCAGGCCCAGAGCTATCCCCTTATCCCATGCCAGAACCGTATTGCCCGACACGCCGCGGTATGTCGGCGTGACGGTCGGGTTGGATGTCAGGCCCTTGGCGATAAAGGCGCCTTTGGTTTGACCGGTCAGGGCAAGGGTCTTCGTGATGCCCGGCTGGAGTTCTTCCAGGAGCCCGTTGATCTGCTCCCACTGCCCGTCGTAATTACCGGCAAGGTCCAGCAGCCAGTGGGCTTTTTGCTTCTTGATCGTCCCGGACAGGTTCATCGCCAGCAACGCCGGTTTGAAATTGGCCGCCATTTTTGCGATGCTGAGCGTCTCGGTTTTCACGTCCATCTGACCGCTGCCGACCAGAGTGAACGTTCGCGGTTTCAGGCTGGGCGGTTTGATATACGAACCGCTGGGGGGCTGGTTAACGATCTGGAAATCGGTGGCTGATGCGTTCAGGCCGATGGCGAGTTTATCGTATGAATTACCGACCTTTTTGATAGTCGCGGTCAGGTTGATCGCACCGGCGAGTGTTGCGGGCATGTCGATGAACTGGCCCAGTTGGCGTTTTAATTTTGGGAGATCCGCGTCGGCTTTCAGGGTGAAATCGCCGATGTTTCCTGCTGCTGCGGCCTTTGCGAAGCTCGTGGTGAAATTGACTTTGGAGATCTGCAGGCGCCCGGTTTTGTCGCCTCCAGCCAGGGCGAGGATCGTAACGTCGTCGAGCGTGACGTTCTTGCCCGAGCGAACCCCAGCGATGTTTTTGGCGATGATATCGGCGTTGAGTTGCGGTTTGGCGCCGCCTTGTATCGTGAAGCTGCGAATGTCGACCCGCCCGCTGGTGAGTTTCAGATCCTTGGGCATTTTGGCCAGCAGGCCGGCGGCTTCGACTATCGGCGGGACCATGATGTGCCCGTCGATATTTGCTGAAAGCTCCGGTAGCGAAAGCGGTTTGTTGTGTACGACCGCGGTGATTGCTCGGTCGACGATCAGGCCGATCGGCTCCTTGGGTCGGACGCCTGCGAACTGGCCCTTCAGGGCGCCGGCGGGCCCGTGGAAACTGAATTTACCCTTCACGCGACCTGCCGAATCGGCGAGTTGGAAGTCGCCTGTCGTTTTGTCCAGAGTAGCAAGAGTCTCGGGAATATCAGGGGCGAATTGGCGGATGATCGGCGTTAGCTTCGGCCAGGCGATAGCGTAGGCGCCGCTGAGATTCGCGATCGCCAGCTTGTCGTACTGATCGATCGTGCCAGCCAGGCTGAACGTCGCCGGTTGGGAGTTCAGCTTGAGTTCCGCTATTTTTGCGCTATGTTTCTTCGTGTCCAGCGTCAGGTCGTGGACGAGCGTTACGCTGGCTTCTCGTATCTGTTTTTTCCCTATCAGCATCAGCATGTCCTGCAGCGATGCCGTTCCGCTGGCGGCGAGGACCTGCTGGTTGTAATCCACCGATCCGTTCCACAGGCCCGTGCCGGTGAGCGTTATTGGCTCGCGGTTGGTGGGTGTGAAGCTTGCTTGGTCGGCTTTGATAGTAGCTGCTATCTTCGCCAGCGTGTCGCCCGGTTTGGTCCGTGCGGCTTGGATGTTCGTCTGGATTTCACCGCTTAGTTTGGCGCCTTTCAGGTCCATCACGCAGGCCAATTGTTCGCCCAGCGGGCCGAGTTTCAGCAACGCCTGGATGCTGGTTTCGGTGGGTTTGTTGTTCAGGGTTATGCTGCCTGCCGGGCCGAGCGTGAGCTTCGCGACGGCGCTGGCCAGAGCCCCGTTGGTGTCGCTGAGGGCCGATAGTGACGCGCCCAGCGGTTCAAATTGGAAGGGCTTTTTCGCTCTGGTCCCCGCCAGGCCCGTAATGCTTATCTCCGCGCCTGCCGACGGTTTGGCTCCACCGATGAAACGCAGCGTGGTGAGGTTCAGTTGCCCGCCGCTGATCGCCAGGTCGGGCTGATTAATGACTGACCGAGCGGCTGCGAATATCACCGGTAGCTTTATCTGTCCGCCTGCGTTCAGCGTGACGTTCGGTAGCGAGAGCGGTTTGCCCGCCCAGAGGGCGTCCATGAACTTGGGGATATCGAACGCCGGTTGATTTGCCCGCCCGCTGTAAGCAAGCGACGCGGTCAACTTGCCGATGTGCCCGTCGGAGTTCAAGGTGCTGGTGAATTTTTCCAGCCCGCCGGTGAAGGAAAAATCACCGCTGAGCCCCTTCAATTCGGCGACGCCTGACTCCAGGTCTGGGCGGAACTGGGCGACAATGGGAGCCATCTTTTCGAACGCTGCTATGTAGCTCCCGGCGATTTTAAATTGCGGGGCTTTGCCCGTCAGGCCGCTTGCCGTCCCGCGCATGTCGATCTTCAGCGGTTCAGAACTTACCTGGAACGCCCGCACGGTCAGGTCGCTTTGCTTCTGGTTGAACGTTAGGTCGTGGGTCATCGCCGCGGCGTCCTGGCGGATGTTTTTGCCCGCGATTTGCAGCATAAGTTTGTCCAGGTCCAACTTGCCTGTCGCGGAGATGTTGTCGCCGTGGCGAACGATATCTGCGTTCCATTTTGCCCGCGAGTCGATCGCCAGTGCGTTGGCGGGGCTCGTTCGGCTCGGGCGATACGACACCGATTCGGCGCTGGCGGTCAGGGCGACCTTCATGCGATCGGCCGCTTCCCCAGCAGCGCCTACGGACGGGGGAGCTTGTTTTTTAATGCTGCCTGCGATGTTCACGTTGCCGGTGAGCACGAGGTTTTTCAGATCGAAAATTTGGCCCAACTGCTGCTTGAGTTCCGCCAGGCGGGCGGTGGCGTTGAGGGTCAGGTTGTTCGTTGTGCCGGCGGCGGTGAGTTGCACGAGTCCCTGTCCGATGTTCACGTCGGCTTTGTTGATCGTCAGCATATTGTCGGGCGTCGTTAGGATCGCCAGTTCCGCACTGGTTGGCGCCAGGCGGACCACCTTACCGTCCACAATCGCACGGGCCTGGCGGATATTTAGCAACCCGGTGAACTTGGGCGACTTACCGCCTTGCAGGACGACGTTGCTGATATCAAGGTCGAGTGACTCGATATTCGCATCGCTCCGCACGTTGAGCAGGCTCGGGATGGCGGCGGCTAGCCGGGCGATGTCCATCTTCGCGTCGGATTCGATTTTGAAGTCCGGTAGCTCGATCGACTGTCCTTCGAGCACTGCTTTGATGATATGGTCCACATCGAGATTCCACCCGTCGCGCGGGTGTTTGTAGTTGAAAGCTACGGACATTGTCCCGGCTTCGGGAGCGACCAGACCGAACTGGCCGACGATGCCCGCTTTGCTGCCGGCGAACTTTGTCGAAAGCGTGACTTCGATCGGCTTGGTTTTTTCTTCTACGTTTTGTGCGGCGAAGAATTTTACGATCCCCAAAGCCATATTACCGCTAAACTGCTCGCCGGTGAACTTGCCGTCAAAGTTCAACATTACCGTCCCGCCGACGTTTTTTTCGTCGAGCACCGCCGCCACGTCCGCCAGTTTGATAGGCGCACTGTTCTTTACGTTGACCGTTCCGGAGGCGGTGAGAATGTCGACCGGTCCGTTTTTCGCGAGGTCCGCCAGGGCTAGTGTGCCTTGCAACTCTCCAACGCCGTCGGCCCCCGCGTGAAATGACGCTTTGATGTCGTTCAGCGTCGCCAGTTCGCACTCGCCGCTGAACGAGATTTTTTGTCGCCGCCCGTCCAGGGAGATTATTTCACCTTTCCCGTCGATCAGTTTCAGGTATCCGCGAAGCGGCGGCGGGGTGAAAGGCGGTGCGTCCGGGTCCGGGGGCGTTCTCAGTTCGAGCGCCCTGGCCAGGGAGACGCCTCCTTGCTCGTCTTGGTATAACCACAGTTGGGGTTGGCGGATTTCCAGTTCGTTCAGGTTCGTCCAGGAGGCGATCAGCTCCAGCAAGTTTCGCTTCAGTGTGACCTGTTGGGTTGCGAGCACCTTGCGGTTTTCGGGATCGAAGATTTCCAGGCCGTCGAGGCTAATGTCGCCGAGCCACGATATAGACACGTTTTTGACCGCAAAACGCCCTTTGATTTCGGCATTTACCAGCGATTGTGCGATAGCAGGCCCCCAGAGCGAAGAGATCACAGACGGCGCCATGGCGACAAGCACCATAAGAATCACAAGTGCAATCAGCAGCCGTTTTAACCATCGACGCGGCTTGGGCTTGTGAGCCTTCGCATCGGTCGCAGTAGAACTTTTGCCTCCTTGAGGTGCATTATTATTCATGGTATCCCTTTCCCAGCTCAATGTTACACGCAGAGCCAGCGGTGACAACATAATTATAGTCGCACTAGAATGATCCGCGCTTTAAAACTGAATGGGAGCCCGGTGCGTTGTGGGCGCAGAAGCTTCGGTCGCACTCTTGCAGAGGCTCCGTGGCGAGAGATGTTTATGGTTTAACGCTGATCGTTATTCAGGTTCGGGCGTCAGTTCTACTTCTTCCCATCCGGTGCGGACATCGTCGTGTTTGCTTGATCGCCATTGCATTATGAAGCGTTCGTCGCGATCGGCTTTGGCGTAGTAGGTGTGCGAGGCTACGAACTTACCGGAATCGTGTACAAATATCAGCATCTTTATTATGGCGGTCTGCTCGGTCGAGCGGTACAGCGGCATGGCGGGCATTGGCACGGGGCTGTTTGGCACGGGTAGGGCGGGCATTCCGATAACGCTGTTCTTGTATTCCAGGGCCAGGGCTCCGGTGGCGACTTCTACGGTAAGATCGGCAGTTTCCACCGAGGGCGCCAGTTGCGAACCGGCTTGGGATATCCGATTGCGGACGGCGAGTTTCACGTACTCGACATCGTAGCATTTGAGGTTTGTGAAATCTATAAACACTTTCTTGTTAGCAAGTTCGGGCATGTCGAACTTGGCCATCGCCAGGTCGACCGCGCGGGTCAGCAGTAGCTGTTCAATGGCGGTGCGGGGGGTTGAACTGTACGTTCTATTTGAGCAGCCGGATGAAGCCAGCACGCCGACAGCGAAAAACCATGTATATAGACCAATTTTGTACATATCAAAAGGCACCTTTGTGTAGCTAACTCCCGTGATTAGGCTAGAGGATACCCAAGCCGCTGCGATGAGGCAAGCATAGAACATAAATTACCAGGCAGTTGGGATGATGTCGATCTGGTGGCTGCTGTGTGTTCTGCTTGTGCTTTTGATTATTGTCGACAATAAAAGGTCCGGATGCTGGTGGTTTTGTGGGTCTTCTGTGCTTACGTTGTGTGTTTTTGTGGTGTTTGCGGGATTCGCTCAGCTTTGCTTCGCGGCGCCTTCGGCGTCGACCCAGCGTTCCTGGATCGATCTTTTGCTGCATCAAGCCTCGCGGCTTACGCCCAGGCTGACGCCCCTTCTGCGGTTTGTCGGGTTTTACGTTTCGGATTCTATCTGTCGGGTCTTGCGGTACTCGCGCGGTGTTACGCCTAGTTCGCGACCGAAGGCTTCGCTCATTCGCTTCGATCGGCCGAAGCCTACATCGTGGGCAATGTCCTGTATGGAGCGTCCGCTTTGGGCCAGTTCCCGCTTGGCTCGCTCGATACGCACCCGTTGAATCTCCGCGGCGATAGGCCGGTCGAGGTATTTGCGAAATTCACGTTGCAAGGTCCGCATCCCGATCTTTACGCCGCGAGCCACTTCATTAGCTCCGAGATGAGGGCGATGACAGTTTGCCGAGATGAACTCAAGCGCCGCGGATATCATCGGATCTTCGACGGCCAGGAAGTCAGTCGATTCACGCACGACTATGCCCTTGGGGGGCAGCAGGATCGGTTCGGTTGGCGGGGGATCTCCGTTCATTAATCGGTCCAACAACCGGGCCGCTTCGTACCC
>JABGPF010000285.1 GCA_018645065.1 Phycisphaerales bacterium | reverse complement strand
CTGATGCTTGCTAGCGCCTTTCCAGCGCGAACAGACCAGATTTTAACCGCCGTCCCCCAGCCCGCAGAAGCCAGATATTGAGAATCGTATGACCACGCCAGTCGCGAGACGCCCTCAGCCGAGCCCCGCAACACCGATGTCGCCTTGCCCGATTCGATATCCCACAAGCGGATAGTCTTATCGTATGATCCGCTGGCCAGGGTTTTATAATCACGCGACCATACCAGCGATTTCACTTGATCGTCGTGACCCATGAAAACACGGTTCAATTTCCCCGTTTTCGCGTCCCAGAATCTGATCGCCCCGTCCTGGCCGGCGGTTATGAGTTGGTCGGCGGTTTTCGTGAATGCAACGTCATTGATGCTACCGAGATAATCGCGAAGTTCCACGGTCCAGGCCTTCACGCCGGGAAGCTTCGTCGGATTGCTGACCGAGGCTTTGCGACTGATCCCGCTGAAAGTCGCAAGCGCCGCAGCCGTCGTTTTCGCCGGAACCTTCACACCGTATTTTTTGATATCCGCCTGAATCTGCAACAGCGCGAGCTTCGCCTTGGCCCGGACCATATCTGACTCAGCGTACTTCTGCATGAACAGTTCGTAGAAGTCCTGTGCCCGCAACAAAAGCCCGCCCTTGTGAGATATCTTCGCCTGGGCGGCAAGTGATTTGTACCATTCGCCCATTTCCATAAGTGTTGAGGTTGTAATGGCGTTGATATCTCCGGCGGCCATTGGTATGTACGTTCGTATTAGCTCGTCGCAGTCTTCATTAAGCCATTTCGCAGCGGCGGCCGGATCGTTCTTTTCGATGAGATATATGTTGATCAGCGCCTCGCGTGAGGCGACGTGCGACGGGTCGGTCTCCAGGCGTTTCGCATATCCGCCCACCAGTTTTTCGGTTCGCTCCGCGGCGACAAGTTCCTTGTACTTAGCGGCGGCTGCGTCCTTTTCCGCCATGCGTGCGCTTAGGGCCAAACTGCTGGCTTTCCGGCAGAGTAGTTTGGCGGCCAGGAAGTCGCCCGCCTCGGCGTTGGCGTCGCATGCATCCATCATTGCACTGAACAAAACCGAAGCGGTCGCTGGTCGATCGGCGAGCTTCGAGCGGGAGTATCGCAGTTGATGGATAGTAACAATCTTGTCGAGTCCGTGTGCTCGCTGATCTGGCGCATTGGCAACCAGAACGTTCATCGCCTCCAAAGCGACCTCGTATCCCGCCGCATTCCGCTTCCCCAAATCGTAGGCATTGTCGCAGATGATCTTCAGCAGCGCAAGATTGCTGCGTGATGTGCCCGTAGCTTCGAGAAGCTTCCCGGCCACCGCGATATCATCGGTGGTGGTCGACGTTCGCATTGCGCGCGTAACGTCTTCACCGTAGAGCGATTTGAAGGCGGCTTGAGCTTCTGTTTGAGCGTCCGCTTCGGCGCCAAAGCAAACCGCAGGCGCCGCTAAAAGCATCGCCAGCAAAAGCGACCAAAAAATCTGTTTGTTCATGACATGCGTCTCCTTACACAAATCGCATTAACGTCAACCGGTCTAAACGCAACAAAATGGTAGGAATTGCATCGGAATCATCTATCGTAGGCTTACTTCAAATCGCGTCGGCAGAAGTACAAACCGGCGTAGATTTTCAGATCGATCGCCATACCGCGTTCGCTGCAATCGTCAAGATACGCGGGCGTTTGGTCGAGTGGAACTTCGTGCACGATTATATCTTCGCTCTCGTCGCCTCCGCCAGGGCCCACCTTCTCCAATTCGGTGGCCAGGAAGAAGGTCATCCCCTCGCTGGTGATTCCCGCCGACGCCACGCCATGGCAGACCCTGGTCATTTTCCCGGCGCGGTATCCGGTCTCTTCGATCAACTCGCGAGTCGCTGCTGTTTCCATAAGTTCGTCGCGTTGGTCTTCAATATCACCGGCCAGTCCCGCCGGTAGTTCGATCACCGCCCCGCCGACGGCCGGTCGATGCTGTTGAACCAACACCAACTTACCGTCATCAGTAACCGGAACTATCCCGACAATGCCGGTGATATTCTTCCGCTCGACATATTCCCATCGCCCGCGAGTCACCGCACGAATATAATCGCCTTCCCAGACGATCTTCTTATCGGAGTTACCGTCATTTGCATTTTGATTCATGCCCGCATTGTCGCACGAGCCGACCTGTCGTGCAATTATCATCCATAAAATCGGGGCCGAGGGTGTGACTAGTTTTCGGTCAAGGAGGGTTCTTAGCATTGTTCCGGTATCCGGCGTTTTTGATTTCGACACAGAGACTCAGAGGTCCAGAGAACGGCAAAGGCAACGGCAAAGATCTTTTTTGTAACGACGACAGAGAAAGCAGAGCTAGCAGAGGAGGCAACGAGGAAGACTCCGTCGTCCTCTGTTTCTCTGCTTTCTCTGTTGTCGTTTTTTCGCCGTAACAAAAAAATGCCGTTGCCGTTGTCGTTCTCTGAGCCTCTGAGTCTCTGTGTCGAAAAGTGGTTTATTCGTTAAGCAAATTCTTCGCACTGATATTCTTGCCACGTCAAAAGTTAGGACTACCAGAAAACTAGTCGCACACGGCGGAGGATTTTTGCGATCACTCGAAATATACGCAGAAATGAACAACGTTCGCCAAGGTTATCAGCGAACACAAAAAAACATCTTCAAACTCGGGAGAAGTGAATTACTTGGGCAACCAGACCGGTCCTTCCGACAGCGGAGGGTCGGTGTGCTGCTCGAACGAAGGACGATACGCCGGGGTTTCCAGCACCGCCAGCCTGCCTTCAAACCCCGCCAGCGCCTCGTAATCCCGCTGCATGATGGCCTGATCGATATAGAATCTGATTTTGTTTGCGTCTTCCATCTCTCTCTTCGCCTCCGTGTCAAAAAATAGCGGCGAGCCGGGAAAGGAGAGAAACCGGCCCGCCGCAGATGCAATCGAAACTGCGTCTCAGACATAAACATGTTAAGATTCAAAAATCGGGCGGGCAATTTTCAGGACGAAAAACTTTGAAAAAACGCACTTGCAACGCGTTTTCTTTCGGCGAGAATGGAACTTACAACTCCGTTGCGCATCTAATACGTTAAGTATTGCTAGAAATAAAGGAGACAGCAATGTCAAAAGTTCTTGCTATCGCATTAGTTATGGTATCGCTTATGTCGGGCATAACCCTCGCCGGTCCTATCGGTTACGCCGAAGATTTCGCACTGGCCAAGGATCGCGCCGAGGCACTGAAGCAACTGATTCCGGGCACCGACGAATATTATTACTACCATTGCCTGCATTATCAGAACACCAACCAGAAGGATAAGTTCAACAGCACCTTCAAGGCATGGCTCGGTAAACATCGCGGTAATCGCACTTCGCAGATGTATATGCTCGAAAACCGACGCGCCCTGCTGCAGTACAAGACCGACCCGCAAGGTTCGCTAAGCTACCTGCAGCGTCGGATGAACCTGCTGTTCAATCATCAGCGGATGACCGAAAAAACCACCGCCAACTTAAAATCTTCGCTCGACGAAGGCCTGATCTCGCGGACCAGACTCACGCAGCTCGCGTATTCGCACTACGGTGATTCGCTTAGCGGGTTTGAGAACCGCGCTATCGATTGGCTGATTGCAACGAACCTGAACGAGACTCGACGTCATTATCTTTTGTCTCGTTTGCAGCGGCCTGACTATCCGAACCTGCCCAGGCTGGTTGTCGCCGGGCTGAGCACCAAGCGATATTCCAAGAGTTTCGGTTCGCAGAAAATCCACCACAAGATGCTGCTCAGCCAGCTCGACGAATGCATTAATCTCAAGCCCGAACTCCTGAAACAGAGCAACTTCGTTTACGCGTACCTGACCAAGCTTCGCCCCGGCGTTGACACTGACTGGCGCCACGACGCCAAGGCCCGCGAGGCCTACCTTGATCGCCTGTGGAGTTTCGTCTCGCGATTGACGCCCTCGTTCAACTCGCTGAAGGCCCACGTGCTATACCATCGCATGGTCCACGACCGAGCACTTGGCAAGTATGACGCCGCTCGCTTCATGACGTACATTAAACTGCCCCGCAGCGCATCGTACGCCAACTATAAATACTACAACCTCGAAGCCCATCGAAACTACCGAATCAACCTGGGCAGCAATTTCTACAACTACACGCTCCTGCCGACAGTCGGAAACGACGAGCCGCTTATCAGAAGCTACCTGATGAACTACTTCGTCCGAGCCGACTCCTACAGCACATACGACGCCTACCTGAACGACAGCTACCTGAGGCATGTTTTCGCCGAGACGAAGATCGTCAACAAAATAGGCGACGATGAAAAGTGGCAGAAAATGCTGAGCCCCTCGCAGATCAAAGCTCTCCGCGATCGGATCGACCTGGACTTCGCATACACAAACAAAACGTTCTTCGCCTCGGAAGACAAAGTCACGCTCGGAATGCATATCAAGAACGTCAAGTCGCTGATCGTGAAGGTTTACCAGATAAACACCGACAATTACTACCGCAAGTACGGCAAGCAAGTCACCACCGACATCAACCTCGACGGGCTGGTCGCCAACGAAGAACGCATCGCCAAATACAGCAACACTCCGTTCCACCGAGTGGCCAGGCCGTTCACGTTCGACAAACTCAGCGGTCGGGGCGTGTGGGTTATCGACTTCATCGGAAACGGTAAAAACTCCCGCCTCCTGGTTCGCAAGGGCAAGCTCCGCTTCCTGGTGCGAACATCAATCGCCGGACAAATTTTCACCATACTCGACGAAAAGAACAACAAACTCAACGGCGCCAAGATCATGCTCGGCGGAGTCGAATATCTCGCCGACAAGGACGACGGACTTATCACCGTTCCGTTCACCAACAGCCCCCGCAAACAGAAAATCATCATCGCACACAAAGGCTTCACCACGTTCGATGAATTCAATCACATCTCGGAAAACTACCAACTTACCGCCGGTATCTACGTCGACCGGGAAGCTCTCTTAAAGGGCAAGAAAGCCAACGTAGTAGTCCGCCCGATGCTCCGGGTGAACGGCGTGCCGGTTACGCTGTCGATCCTGGAGGATGTCTCGCTGACGATAACCACAGTGGACCAGGACGGCGTGGCGGCGACCAAAAAGTTCAAAGACTACAAACTATTTGAAGACCGCGAAACGGTAACCGAGTTCAGAGTGGCTGAAAATCTCAGACGAATCGCCTTCTCGCTCCAGGCCAAGGTCGCCAACAAGTCGCAAGCCAAAAAGAACAACCTCGCCGCCGGCGCAAGTTTCGCCCTGAACGGAATGGACGCCACCGAAAAGGTCCAGGACCTGCACCTGCTGAACACGTCGGGCAAGTACGTGCTCGAAGTGCGGGGCAAAACGGCTGAACGCAAGATGGACCAGCCGGTTTACCTGACGATCAAGCATCGCGATTTCAAGCAAACGGTGAACGTAACGCTGAAAACCAACGACGCCGGACGCATCACGCTGGGGGCGCTTCCGGAGATCACGTACATTATCGCACGCGGACCGGCCGGAACCAGCCACACCTGGCGTTTCCCCGGCGACCGACACACATATTCCGACACCATCCACGGGCAGGCGGGCAAGCCCCTCTACCTGCCATACATGGGCAAGGCAAATTCCGCCTCAGCCAGTGAAGTCTCCCTGCTGCAGATCAGGGGCGCGACATACCTTGCAGACAAACGCTCAGCCGCGGCGATCAAAAACGGGATGCTCATCATCCAGGACCTCCCGGCTGGCGACTACGACCTGCTGCTGAAAGATTCACAGCAGCGCGTGAAAATCTCACTGACCGAAGGCCGAGTCGCACAGGGATACGTACTTGGCGACAACCGGCAGTTGCAGGTGATAAACGCCAAACCGCTGCAGATCGTCTCAACCAAAGTCGACAAGAAGAAACTCACCGTGCAACTGGCCAACGCGGGCGCATACACCCGCGTGCACGTACTGGCCGCCCGCTATATGCCCGAATACCCGGTCTATTCACAACTCACGCGTGTGGGTTATGTGAATCCCGGACGCTCGATTCTGGGCAAACTCGACTCACTCTACCTGACCGGACGCAACATCGGCGACGAGTATCGATACATAATCGACCGAAAATACGCCGTGAAGTTCCCGGGCAACATGCTCAAGCGACCCGAACTGCTGCTGAACCCCTGGGCCATCCGCAAAACAAACGCAGGCACCCAGCAAGCCGCGGGAGGAACCAAATTCGACGCCGCCGGACGCGGGCCCAAGTCGGACATGTTAGGAACAGGCGCAGCAACGCACGGAGCACTGCGGGCGGGTAACTTCTCGAACCTGAACTTCCTGGCTGACGCATCGTCGATAATCCTCAACGTCCAGCCGGACAAAAATGGTCTCGCCACCATCCCCATCGACGCGCTCGGCGGAAAGCAGCATGTGCGCATCGTCGCGATCGATCCGGAGAACACCGTCTACCGCGAGGTGGCGATGGGCGAAACCGAACCGAAAATCAACCGGCAGGACCTGATCTTCGCACTCGACGCCAAGAAGCATTTCGCCGAGCAGAAACGAGTAACATCGGTGCTCAAGGGCGGTAATTTCACTCTGGCCGACATCGCAACCAGCCCAATGGAACTGTACGACACGCTGGGCAAAGTCTACGGGCTGCAGGTAACGCTCAGCGGAA
This sequence comes from Phycisphaerales bacterium, assembly GCA_018645065.1. GTDB lineage: Bacteria > Planctomycetota > Phycisphaerae > SM23-33 > SM23-33 > BS750m-G57. Next base: position 388 of record JABGPF010000285.1, on the reverse strand, counting down.
ACTCGACGCTCAAGAAGTTCGGATTCATCCTCGGTTGGCCCAAGCTTACCGAAGAAAAGAAACGCGAACTTTACTCCAAATACGCCTGTCACGAGCTGAACTACTTCCTCATGCGGAAGGACCCGGACTTCTTCACCAAAACGATCCAACCGTACCTGCGGAACAAGAAGGACAAAACCTTCATGGACCACTGGCTCACCGGCGACGACGTTAACGGTTACCTGAAGCCCTGGGCCTTCGCGCAGCTTAACACGGTTGAACGCATCCTGCTGGCCCAGCGAATCAAGGCCGAACACGCACACACCGCGCGACACGTGGGCGACATGTTCGACCTCCTGCCGCCAAACATCGAACGCTTCAACCACCTGTTCCGCACCGCCCTGAAAGA
>JABGPF010000284.1 GCA_018645065.1 Phycisphaerales bacterium | reverse complement strand
GCTTGAGTCAGGAACGCTTGGAATCACCGGCAGAAGCGTATAAACTATACCGCAGAGTGACTTTCGATTTCCCCGACAGTATCTGGGCCAAGCGTGCTCGAGGTCGCCTGGCGGATCCGGTTTTTGCGAAAATTATCGAGATAGAAGAACAACAACGCCGGATACTTCTGGAAGGCCTGAGAAAGCGGAAGTGATCGTTTAGAAGAACCGTAAGGAAACTTTATTGAACTCGTTAGAACATACCGCCCTGATCGAGGAAACCAACGGCGCCGAGCCGCTGCTGTCGGTGCGCAGCGATACGCGCGTCGATACGGGGAGATGGTGGCGTCGCAGCCGGTTGTGGATATGCGTTACTAAGAATGATGTTGTGGTGCTCGCCGCGGCGCGGCGGATTTATATACAGCGTTTCGCCATCGCCGATTGCCAGGGCAGCCATTACTGCCATACTACCGGGCAGTTGGTGATCGAAGCCGGCGAGGAGTTGCGGCATAGTCGGTTGGCTATGTCGCCTGTTGACGCCCTGGATGTGCTAAACGCGATTGATCGCATGAATACGGAAAACTCACAGAGTTAAACTCAAAGAGAATCGGAGAACTGTTGTGCTTGAACATATAATAAACGGCGGACCATTAATGATACCGTTGGTCGCGTGTAGCCTGGTGTCTCTGGCGGTTGTCTATGACCGCTGGATGTCGTTCCGCGCGAACCGGAAAATCGATACTCCCGCATTACGCGCCAAGGTGTTGGCCAGCTTGCGAGCCAACGATATCCCGGGTGCGATCTCCCAATGCGAGTCGGCTCGCGGGCCTATCGCATCGGTGCTGTTGGCTGGGCTGCGTTCGTACGAGCAGTTGCACGAAAAGGGCGAAAGCTCCGAGACTATGCGAATGGTTGTCGCCCAGGTGATGGAGGATTACTCTTCGCAGGCTATGGGCGTTGTGAACAAAAGGCTCGATGTGCTGACCACTGTCGGGACGGCCGCTCCGCTGCTGGGAATGACCGGAACGGTAACTGGTATGATAGCGTCCTTCTCGGGAATGGCTGAAGGCGCCGCCGCAGGCGGTGGGGGAGCTATCGCAGGCGGTATCGCCGAAGCACTTGTCACCACCGCGGTCGGTCTGATTATCGCGTTGTCGGCGGTTATCCCGCAGAGCGTGTTTAATCGCTGGAGCGACGAGATCGAATTGGAAATCGAAGAGTCGACCACCGATGTAGTCGAATTCATCCTGACCCACCACTAAACCGCGAATAACCAAACGGACTGAATGATGTTGAAGCATCGAAGAAAACAGGAAAAGAAGCACCGCACCGGTGAGATACCAGTGGGGTCGTTTTCTGATATCGCATTCCTGCTGATTATCTATTTCCTGGTCGCCACGACTCTGATCAAGGTCAAAAGCATTACCGCCGACCTGCCCACGGGCGAAAAGCAAACCCAGGCGCAAATTGACAAGACGCCGGTCGTAAATCTTCGCGGGGCGGACATCTACTTCAGCGACAAAAAGGTTACGATCGAAAATCTCAATGAGAGACTGGCTGCGTTAAATCTTGCCGAACAACCGGCCAATAAGCGTGTGATAATGTTCGAGTCGACCTCTAACGCCTCGTACCAGGCCTATTTCCACGTTCTAGCAGCCATAAGCAGCAACGGCGGCGTGGTGGCGTTGGTGGAGGAAGAGAAATAACAGTGAAACGGTCACGCAGGAAAAAACGCCGTAAAGTACAAGTCCCCGTGGCGAGCATGGGAGATATCGCATTCCTGCTGATTATCTTCTTCCTGCTGCTTAGCGACTCCAGTAAGGACAAGAAATTGCCCCTTACCCTTCCATCGTCGACGCAAGTCAAGAAGAACGAGACGCCAGTTGCCGCACGCGTTGCGATCGACTCGGCTGGTGTGATCTATCTTGACGGTCACCGCGTCGATACTGCAAAGGATATCGAGTGGGGCGTGCGGGCGCTGCTGACCCGGACGGTAGCCGATGAACAACGACACGTACAGTTTAAGTGCGACGCGGCGCTGCCCAAGGAAACATTCGAACCTGTACTCAAAGCCATCGCTGAGGCCGGCGGTATCATTGAGGCGATCGGAGAAAAACTTCAGTAGGCGACCCCGGATGACGGGCGCCGCGGAATTATTAGGAAAATACGATGACAACAGAACAAACAACCGACACCGCGGGACAGACCTATCCTGACGACACGAGTCCGGATTCGCTGATGGGAGATTTTCGCGGTCGCCCGATCATTAAGATCCTTATCCTTACGCTGCTGGTCCATGCGGTGCTCATAGGCGTATTCAGTATCGGTTATCTGAAGGAACAGTTACTGGGCGAAGACACCTCGGAGATGAGCAAAGAGCAGCGAATCGAAGTTGCTGTGCGGGAAGCGACAAGGGAGTTGAAAAAAATCGCCGACCGCCACGAAATGAGCGTCCAGGAACTCAGCGATCAGTTCGCAAGCGGAAAACCGCGACCGGTTACTCCGCCCACCACCAGGAAGCCAGTGGAGCCGACCACCCAACCAGGCGGCGACCCGACGAAACCGGAGTCGGCGATCGAGAAAACATTGAAAACAAAAACGGATGGCCCTGACCTCCCGGACTTGGCGCCGAAAGAAGATGACGACCTGTTTAAATAGGCAAACAATCTGTAATGAACGAATTAGACCCTTCAAAACCAGTTGCCGATCGGATCGATGAGATCCCGACCGATCCGTCCGCGTTCAAAGCGCTTGTCGCCAGCATTGCTGCGGCGATGCTTGCGGGGCTGGGGTATGGGATATGGAAATTCGGACCGCCTGCATTGGCGGCGTTGCTCGACCGCAATGTTGAAGTTGCGATACTGCTTGAAGATAACGGGTTGTCGGCTGCGCTGGTTATGTGCTGCTCGGTTTTCGGGATTATCGGCGCGGTGTGCGGCGTGTGCGGTGTGTTGAGCCTGCTCCGTATCAAGATTACTTACCACATGCTGCGTGGGGCGTTGGTGTTGGTTTATCCGGCGGTGCTTGGATATGTGGTGATCGTCTGGAGGGCTCTGTTCTCGGTTGTGGGCGCCGAGCTTTCAATAGACGGCGCCGAGCAGGATCGCGTTACGGCGATTCTCTTCTGGTGGAGCTTATGCTGGCCGGCGCTGGCGATTGGCGCCTACGCCGTCTGGTTGCACGCCATGCTGCGGAGTCGTTCGGTTTACGCCGCGTTCACCCGCAAGTTGGGCCCGCCCATGCGTGGCGACCGGGTCCTGGAAGATTGGCGAACCCACGGGCGAGACCCGCGAGCCAGACGCAGCTTCTACATGAGCTTCCTGACGCACGTCATGATTATCATCATTATACCTTTCCTTATGCAGGCCCGCGGTTGCATTGAAGCGTACCGTGTGCCCAAAGGCAGCGGTAATCCGGTTGTGGCGATGGTTAAGATGGTCAAGCCCAAAAAGAAGAAAAAGAAAACCCTCACGTTGCGTCCCAACTCGGCGATCCTGTTTGAAATTCCCGATCTGGACGACACTGAAGTCGACCGCATGATGGAAGAGCAGACCCAGGCGACCTACCAGGCCAGCGTGAACGCCAAGGCCGGAAAGATGGGCAAGGGCGGCGGGACCAAGGGCGGCTGGCCGGCGGGAATGGAAAACTACAAGATTCGCTTCATTCGCCTCGAGCACGGCGGAGCCGGATGGGATGACGGGATGAACCAGACCGGTGCGGATATCAATTTCCTGCGCGCGTTCGCCCGGGCCACCGGATTCAAGAAGATCGCCTCGAAGGGTGAGAGCCATCCGATTTCGCTGCTGGCGAGATATCCGGCGGACGGTTTCCCGCCATTTGTGTATCTCACGGGCAATGGAAGTATGGGGAGAATCTCTGCTGGTGATATGAAGATTTTGCGAGAATACTGCCTGAACGGTGGAATGCTGATCGCCGACGCCGGAAGCGACCGTTTTGATCGATCGTTCCGCGACTTTATGCGTAAGGTGTTTAAGGATAAGCAGTTGAGAGACATTGCCGACGACGACATGCTTTATCAATTGCCCTTCGGATTCCCCAATGGCGCACCGGCGTTTTGGCATCATGGCGGGCGGAGGGCTCTGGGCCTGAAGCACGAAGGACGCTGGATCGTATTTTACCATCCTGGCGACATGAACGACGCCTGGAAGTCGCCCGGGTACAGTAAAGTAACTCCCGAGATGCGTGATGCGGCGATTCATCTGGGGGTTAATCTGGTCTACTACGCGTTCAATCAGTGGAACGATGCGGTGTCGAAGCTGCGGAAATAAATGTCAAAAATATCGGATAATCGATAATGAATTGGGAAATTTTTAGTTTTGCAGGGTATGCGAGCATAGCGGTTTGGGGGTGCATGCCGCTGCTGTGGCTGGTGCAGGTGCTGTGGAGACCGCGGCGCTGGTTCTGCCATATTGCGCTGATATTGGGAATAACCGCCTTTGTGCTGGCGCATATTAATTCGCAGTCGCACGTCAATCGGATCCAGGTCGACCGCAGCTCGCAGATCGCCGAGCAACTCGCACGCCAGGAACAAGCTCGCCAAGCCGCAATCGACGAGCGCAAGGGGGACGCGGCGCAAATAGACTTCGCCGAAGATGATGGCGACGATCGTCTCGACACGGCGGGAATGGACGAGGCGGACCGCAAGTACCTGCAGAGTTTCGACAAAGACGCCACGCCGGAGTGGAAAAAGACAAAAAAGAAGAGATCGGCCGGCACTACCGACGACAGCCTGGAATCTATGATCGGCGCGACCGAGGAGGCCGAAGGCGTCGAAGCCGACGTGTTGATCGAAGAAGAACAAGTCTCCGAGCCAATCCTGATGTCGGACGAAGACAAGCTTGCAGCCGACAGGCTGGACGCGGCGAATCATATGATCATCCGCGTGATGCTGCTCCTGGGCGTTTTGGTTGTCGTGATTGACTACCTGCGCCGAGCCAATGTCTACCGCGAGGCGTATTTCCCGCTGCCGCTGCCCAGCAGTTGGCTTGACAGCATGACGCCGCGAGCCCCGGTTCAAACCCGCACAAAATCACCCCGCAGAACGCTCCTGGATGAGTTGCGGGTGTTCACCAGACGCGGTGAATCGTTCGTGTATGTTACTGACGACACCGACTCAGCCGCCCAGGCCGCGATAATAATGCACCGCCTACCCATGAAACGCCGACCAGTAGAGGTTCTCGCAGTTGCCGAAAATGCGGCGATGGACGACGATTTTGTCTTCGAGACCCTTTGGTACGGGCGAAACTCGTTCGTGGTGGACTCAGCGGATCGCGCCGAACAGATGCTCGCGCGATTTACCGAACTGCTCACCGAGCGAAGAGCATCCCGAGCCTGCGCCAGGCAAACCGTCCATGTTGTATGGGACACCGCATTGCCTGTTTCGGACCAGATGCGACATCGCTTCGCCAACCTCGGCGCCGCGACACGCCACTCTCTGCTGATTTGCCGCGACGCCGATTGAAGCCAATCAAGGACAGAATAATGACCAATCTCCGATCTGTAATAATCCTGACGATACTGACCGTTGCGGTTCTTTTAAGCCTGCTCTCACCCAGCCTGGCTGAGGAGCGAACGCTCACCGACGAGCAGAAGAAGGCTCTTTCGGCTGGCGGCGATTTCGCTGAGCCCGCCAAGGGGACGCGACCTGCAAAACTGCCCGATCTTACCAAAGGCGAGCGGATTGGCGAGAAGAACAAGGGCAACACCTGGAACCTCGGGCCAACCGGGATAGTAGGGTATATGGTCAGGGGCTTCAAAGGCGACCAGATCCAGGTGACCAGTGTGTTTCCCGGCTCGCCAGCGGAAGGAAAGCTCCAGTGGGGCGATGTCATTCTGTCGATCAACGGTAAGCAATTCGTACCCGGCCAGCACCTCGGTATGACGTTCGGTAAAGCGATTATCGAAGCCGAGAAGAAGGAAAACAAAGGCACCATGAAGCTGCGGATATGGCGCGACCGCAATTTCGCCAAACGCAACGGTAAAAGGGATGTCAAGAACGTTGATGTAGATAAGCTGTTTAACCAAGCCAAAGCCGACGATTCAGTCTACGACTGGAAGCCCGAAGCCGAGCGGGCCAAAGAAGTCGATAGCGATAATTTCAAAGAGTTCCCTCTCGACGGTTTCTACACCGATGTGACCCTGACGCTCCGGGTCTTGCCTACCTACAGCGACACCTCCCCGTACAATTGCCCAAAGACCGACCAGATTTTAGAAGACGCCTGGGCGGTTCTGGAAAAACGCTTCGTTACCGATCCTGAAAAGCGCAGGTCCGGTCGAGGCGGAATACTCGAAGCGATCGCACTGATCGCGTCAGGAAAGCCCGCCCATCGCAAGATCGCTCGCAATTGGGTTCGCAGCAAATACTCGCCCTGGCGCAAGCCGACCGAGCCGATTGGCGAAATGTTCAAACCAGGTTACAGGGGATACAAGGGATATCAGAGCTGGCACAAGGGGTTTAACGGGCTGAATTGTGCGCTCTATTACGAAGCCACCGGCGACGACTTCGTGCTGCCCGCACTGCGGAAATATGCAATCGAAACAGCGATGGGGCAGGCCCGCGGCGGATCGTGGGGGCACACCTTCTCATACCCGTCATTCAACGGTGGAAAGCTGCACGGTATGAATCCCGGATACGGAGCGTTGAACGCGGCCGGTAACCGTTGCTTCTTTCTGATCACCCTTGCACAAAAGCTCGGGATCAAGCACCCGGAGATCGACCTGGCGGTCAAGCGCGCTCACCGTTTCTTCGGTTCGTATGTCGACAAGGGCGCCATCCCGTACGGGTATCACGGTGCCGCATCCACCGACGACAGCAACGGAAAGAACACTGGCGTAGCGTTCTCCATGAAGCTTCTGGGCGATTATCACGGAGCAAAGTATTTCGCACAAATGTCCACCCACGCGTCCTTCACACGGCGGGGCGGGCACGGGCACGATTACCACGGAAACTGGTCGACCTGGGGCACGACAATCTGCGGACCGGAGGGAACCATCGTCGTCGCACGCAACATGCGTTG
>JABGPF010000283.1 GCA_018645065.1 Phycisphaerales bacterium | reverse complement strand
GTAGTCCTGATAGCGACGGTCCGGGTCCTTGTGCAGCATCTTAGCCACAACGTGAACAGTCTCCATATGCAGCCCGCGACAACTCTTCATCAAACTCGGAGCCGCCTTCTTCAACCGCGCGTTCAGCACCGTTTCGAGGTCAGTACCGGGGAACGGCGGCGTCCCGGCGATCATGTGATACAGCGTGGCTCCGAGCGAGTAGATATCCGTTCGATGGTCGACAGAACCTCGCTGAACCTGTTCGGGCGCCACGTAATAAGGCGTTCCAATCGCGGCATCGGCCTCCAGTTTGCCCGGACCAAAGCGGGCGATTCCGAAGTCAACCAACTTGGCGCGCCCCTTCTCATCCAGAACGATATTGTCAGGCTTGACGTCGCTGTGGATCAGTCCGATCACACTTGCCGCTCGCAACGCTCGACCAACGCCAGTGGCGATCTCAAGGGCACGGGCCTCGCTGAGTTGCTTCTCGCGACCCATTGCATGCCCGACAGAATGACCGTTGACCAACTCCATGGCAATATAGGGCTGGTCCTTTTCCTGGCCGATCGAGTAGATCCTGACCGCGTTGGGATGATCCAACGACGCCAGTGCACGCCCCTCAGCCATGAACTCCTTAACCCGTTTCGGATCACCGCCCAGAGAGGCTCGCATAACCTTAATCGCCACATAACGACCCAGCATCTTCTCGTAGGCTTTATAGGTGACGCCCATTTGCCCGCGACCGAGCTCCTTGAGCAAAATGAACCCGCCGAGTTTACCGGGCGCCGAGAAGCGAGACTTGCACTTGTCGCACTGAAGTTTAGAAAACGGAGGCACACTACTTCCGTCTACGACGTTCCCGCACTTGGGGCACGCAGTTTTCTTAATCCTATCAGCCTGAATTTCAATCGCTCGTCTTGCAGCCATCGGTCACCTAACCCTGATCCGAACCAACTATATACACGTAATATATAGACCCAGAAGATATACACGCTCACGGGAAAATTTGCAACACCGAATATCACAACACACAGCGAATCGCTACGGCCTGACCTTTCGACGGGCCCGCAGAATCAACCCATGTCTAACAATCAGAACCACTAGCAACAGAGGAAGATAACACGCAAGTTCAATCGCAAATACTCGCGCCGTATGGGCGTTCATCGGAGGCGGTGAATACTCAAGCGTGGAAAACCAAGGCACCGGAAGCACCAGCGACTCAGACGACACAGGCCAGTAAATCCTGATCCCCAGCCCGTGGTTGTACATCGAGTCCAGCAGCATATGGCTGAACCAGGCGCACACCCCGCCAACCCGCACGCCCAGCGGAACCCGCAGCCCCTTCCACTTGCCCAATATCCACAGACCAAGCAGCACAACGGCGATAATACCGCCATTAACGAAAATGCTGTGGCTTATGTCATACCGATCATGCCCCCAACCGCGAAGCGGGAAATCCGGAACGTCGGCAAGCAGAGCGAAAACCGCCATCCCAAGCAGCATCCGCCTCCGCGAGAGTCCGCCCGGCAGCACCGCAGCCCCAATCGCAAGCCCCGTCAGCGTGTGTCCAATGTAGGTCATATCATCTATACGACCAACATCCCCCATAGTTCACCATTGGCGTTACCCGCCGTATTATTTGCAGAATTTTCCTCTTGCCGATATCTGCAACCCGTGGTAACATCATTGTAGCGTCGGTCCGCGCAGGCGGATCGTCTATTGAGCCTGGAGTGGCGAGGGCCTATCTATGTCGCATGCCGTATCTCTTGCCTGATGATTGACAACTGAGCAATTTGTCCGATTGAACCAACTGAGGAAATGAAAATGTCTAACGCACAAATCAGAGCCCGTTTGACAATACGAGCGTTTGGTCTAGCAGCACTTATCATCGCCGCAGCACTAGCGCCCGCAGCCGACGGCGCCACAATTAGCGCCGCTGCCTGGGGAGCCTCACCGTCTACCGACGGATCGATCGACTGGTCGCTGGGCAACACCGGATTCTCCCACGCCATCAGTTTCGGACCCGCAGCGACTGATATCGTCTACACCGCCGCGGACGGTTATGGGCTGACCGGTCCTACAACCATGACATTTTACGGCGCCACTGGAAACTACTCCGGACCGGGCGGGAGCATAACGCTGAACACGACGAACTCGCTTAACAACGGCGCACAAACGATCGGCCAGATCACCCAAGAGTTCGTCTATGGCGGAAACGCTGGAAACTCGGCGCTTTCGCTGAGCGGTCTGTCGCCAAACACCGACTACGAATTGACCTTGTACCAGGCAAACGCGTTCTCCGGCAAGCTGATCGATTTCTCATTCGATAACACCGGCGTCGCCGACGCCACCCTGACAGGCGTGGACCGCGGAAACACGAAGATCACGGTAAACTACACCACCGGGTCCAACACATCGGTGACCTTGCACACAGATGCACAAAGCAACAATGACACCCTGCACTGGTACGCCATGTCCAACGCGGTCAGCATACTCGCGCCCACTGCCGCCATGATCGGACCCGGCGCCGACATCACCGATGCCAATAAGCAGGACACCCCGGGCGCAGAACGCCTCAATGTCGACACAAGCACATCGGCACTACTAGCGGCCGGTGAGTATAACGTCACTGACTGGCAACTCAACGTCTACGAAAACACCCAAGGCGGAACGATCACGCCGATCCTCCTGACCGGCTCGCCGTCATCCTATACGACGCTGTGGGTTGGTTCGGCGTTCGATCCGACTGTCGACGGTGTTCAAATGGTCCCCGAAACCGGAACCTTCACGCTGGCGGCCCCAACGATTGTCTACGCAGGTTTCTTCACCGAGGGCCTCGGTTCCGGAATCATTGCCCTGAACGATAACAATTCCGGTTCGGGCTCCAGTTCCACAGACCACGACGCCAACGGCTTTACCGTGCCCACCGGCGCAGGCCAGCCCGTTGACAGCATCAGTCACCCCGGCCTAAACAGAACCTACGCGTTCGAAATAAACGTAGACCCGGTACCCGAACCAGCCACCATGAGCCTCCTGGCCCTGGGCGGACTGGCGATTCTGCGTCGCCGACGCAAATAAAGGCGACCGGCCAGTTTTCAGCAAAGAGTCATCAGTCATAACCTGACAAGGCGCAACACGCGGTGGATATCTTAGCGGGCGTTACCCCATTCTATTACCAGTGATGCGGGGTTACCGGTTATCACTTCGGTGGGGACTACTATCTCCAGGGCGTCGCCTTCGGTGCTGACTTGGATAGGCTTCAGCGTTATGGGCGACTCCGGCTTGCCGTCGGTTAGGAACTTCTCTTCGCCCCAGGGTTTACTTAGTTCCAGTTGCCCTTCCAACTTGCCGGCGATGGTCTTCTTTTCGCCTTGGAACGTCATGCCGAAGGCGATCTGTCCGTTAGCCATGCGGAAGCTTTTCGGGCCGATGTCCTTGGGATCCTTGGCGTTGCGTTTGAGGAGACGGATGGTCAGCTTCGCCGGCCAGGTGTCGCCTGTGCGGGTAAGTTCGGCTCGACCAGATTGGTACGGGTTGCGCACGGTGACCGACGCCGACTTCGGGTCGAATTCAATACGTGCGGTGTCCTGCCAGCCTCGGCCGCGTCGCTTGAACTTGATCCGGAATGGCGGCTTGGCTTTCGGCTCGACGAACTTTCCATCCACCCACAACGCGTCGGGTGATACGCCATTGTAAACCCGGGCAAGCACGCCGATGCTCTGGGCGTCGCCCGTCAACTCGGATATCTGGCGAGGGAGGATTTTGTTCAGCCCGAGCGTGCCGTCTCCACCCGGTTTGGCGAATCCGTACAGACCGACACCAGCCTTCACCGCCGCAGGCACCGCCACGGTGGGATCCTGCCCATTCCACAACGCCATGCAGGTGATCATGCGTGTGTTCTTGCCGACCATTTTCTTGGCTGTTTCGATGTGCTCGATGCGTCCGGCTTCTCCCATGACCCAGTCGGCCTGGCGGAACATGTCGGAATTAGTCACGTGCGGGCTTCTCAGGTTGTTGCAAGTCAGCCAGATAATGCATTTGGGGTTGGCATCCTTGGCGGCTTTACGGATGGTTTTCCAGCATCGATCGATTGCTATGCGGCTGTATTTCAGGTCCTTGTCACGCGGGAGTTTTCCATCTTTGGGGTACGGTTCGCCCATGAGTTGTTCGTAAAGTTTCTTCTCGGCGTCGATCCACTCGCCCTTGGTCGAGAGGCGTCTGGGCTGCCAGACCCAGTCGATCATGAACCCATCGATACCGGTGGTCTTAACCGCATCGCCAATGGCCGCTGAAAGATAGGCCAGGTATTTATCGGTGTATGGGATGTGATAGGTGCTGGGGGTTCCATAGCTGAGTGTCGGGTTTTCCTTACCCCATCGAGTATTGGCGCCAATGGTGAAGTAGCCCATGACTTGCATGCCTTCTTTGTGCCCAAGCTTTACCACCTCGCGGAGGAAATCGTGTTTCAGGCCGGGCTGAACGGGCACCGGACCGCCCTTGTACCAGGCCCAACCGTTAGACGAGACGCAGAACGTCTGGATAACGTTGGAGCCCACAGCCTTGTGCCAGGCGACGTGCGCCTTGGGGTCGGCGTTTTTCCAGGTGCCGGGAGGGGCGAAGTTGCCTCGTCGGCCAGCCCAGTTGAAATCGAGACAATACGCCTTTATCATCTCCGGTGAGGCGGGTTTCGCGGGCGTCTCAGACGCCTTATCCGCCGCGCAGGCAGATGCTGCAAAACCCAGCACAACGGCTGTGAATGTAAACAAAAATTTCATCACGCTCTGTTTTCTTATAATGTTCATTTTCTTTTTTCACTTGTGGGACGTCGGATTTATCAGGTCGATCAGGATGCGGAGCCTACCGCATCGCGTTACTGTCTGGAAGTATGACGCGCGGGCGCGAATCAGTCAAGAGCAGGCATCGCCTGAACCGAGACCTCCAGCCGCATCACAAGCTCGCGGGATAGGCCGACATGAATGCAACTTTTCGAGCAATCACCATATCGGAGATCTTTTTCAAAAAAAAGCTCACTTCGATTTGCCACGATCCAAATTCAATCTTACTGTTCCCCTGCTAACGAAGTGTCGCGGGCAAATCAGCTCGCGATGGACAAAGCGCCCTGCCGGGCGCGGTCGGCGTGTGAACCGGCCAGAGAGAAACAGACTCAAACCAGTGGCGGACTATCGAGTTCGCCAACGGTAGACTAACTAAATTAACGTCGCCTGGAGGTATAACCATGAAGGTTACCGCAACTATCAAGAACGTCGTCGCATTCACCATCATCTGCCTGATCTGCGCCAACGCATCGGCGGCTATGTACTCACTGCAACCGTACGACCGAGACCTTGGCGACCTGGATCATTACAGAAATTATACGTGGGGAATCAACACGCCATGGGACATCACCCCCGATGAAAATCTCCAATACGAAACGGTCGTAAGCGCTACACTTTCGTTCGATAACATCCGTAACTGGGACAACGAGCCGAACGTGTTGTATATACACCTGCTGGATTGGGCCCGACGCGGCGTGGAGGTTAACTATGACGGACAGGCCGGCGGGGACGCATTTGACGGACTGGGCGTCGACCTCATAACATACACCAACCTCCCGGCAACCAGCCAGGACCTCAGCTACTCGTTCGACCAGGATGAAATCGACGCACTCAACAACTACGCCTTTGACGGGCGATTCGGGCTGGCCTTCGATCCCGACTGCCACTTCTACAACAGCGGCGTAACCCTCGACATAGTAACCGAAACAGGCACCACGCCCGTACCCGAACCGGCAACAATGAGCCTTCTGGCTCTCGGCGGACTGGCGATCTTGAGACGACGAAACCGATAGGCAAGACGCTTGCTGCGTAGACGCGGACTCTGAATACCCCTGCCCCCCACCACCCTTGCGCAATGCCCGCAGTTGCCCCGCGCCCGCCGGCAAATCAGAACGCAAACAGGATCAGGGCAGGAGTTCCACGCGAATTACGCGTCGTTTTGTGCTTAGGTTGATGTGCAGGACGATGCTGAACTCTTTCAGTGAATCGGAGAACAGGCGGACTTCGTCGCTCTCCTCTTCAGGCGGCTTCATCATGGCGATGGCCTGGCCGAAGGCTATGACCTTATCGTTACGGTCGAACAGGCGATAATTTATCTTGCTCCGCCCGATGGACTGCAACGCCAACTTTTCCTTCAAAGTGGTCGACTTATCGTAAAGAGCGTCCAACGCTTCCCAGGTGACTGGCCATTCTTTAGTAGGCGTAAACTCCAGAGTCAATTCCTGGCCTGAAGCCAGGGTCTGATCCTTTAGCTTCATCCATGGCGCAAACGGTTCGACATCGACCGCTATTTCTTCGGCGTTGTATGGCGTGAGAGAATCTCGTGCCTCCTGAGTCCATGTCTTCATATCAAAGAAGAACATGAGAATCGCCAGAATAATGCCCACCACTCCGACACAGGCCACGCCAATCATAACTTTCTCGCGCGTTGTCAGCGGAGGCGAGGGTTGGATTGTTCGGGCGTCCACGCGGCGCTGTTCGACCAGGACCATTCCGGCCTGATCGAACACGAACAATGTCTGCTCCTCTTCGTTGGGCAGATACTCCCGGCTTCGGAGTGTCGACACCAATCCCACCCGCCAACCAGACGGAATAATCCCTATCAACTGCTCCAGGAGCGGAGTTATCACGTCCCTCAGGGAAGCGTCAAGGGCTGCGACCTTACCGGCCCGCATTTCGGGCAGCACATTAAATCTACCGCTTTCGACCTGCACAGTCAGCGGAAGCTTCGCATTGCGAACCAGATGTTCCCATGCCCGCAGCTCACTGACCAGCGAATCGTCGGGCAGCGTACCCTCAATAAGCCCTTCCAGAACGAACGTGCCTTCCAGTTTCGCGATCTGTTGATCCATTTTATTCTCCTGGTGTTTGCAGACCCGCCGACTCATGAACCAGCGAAACCCGCGTGCGGCGTATCCCCGTTTGGGGCGAGCGGAAGACTTTTAAAACGCGTCGGTGAAGTGTAAATGGCGCCGGAAAAATGTAGCGTGTGGCGGGCGCCGTAAAAGTGTAGC
>JABGPF010000282.1 GCA_018645065.1 Phycisphaerales bacterium | reverse complement strand
CCAAGGGTCTTCTCAGTTCGGGTCCATACCAGGACCAAACGCCCCTAGCGAACTGGACAGATATTAGCTAAAAGCTTGGCAAATGGCAAATGGCAATTGGCGGAAGGCAACGACCTAACGGCGAACTGCATCCCGACTTCGTCGGGACTTAGGGCGTTCCCAATGCTGAGAGTCCCGATGCCCATCGGGGCACTTCGGAATCAATCGCTAAACAGAGTGCGCACCCCTGCATATTCATCAGGATAATCTGATCGACATCGCCCCAATAGCATAGGACCCATGCGTCCTCTGGTCACAGCGAAGTCGTGATGACGTTAGCCGTTGACGTTCGCCATTTGCCAATTGCCATTTGCCAATTGCCACGCCGTTACCTGTCGTCTGTTGCTCTGGCGATTCTGTCTCTGAGGTCTGCTGCTTCTTCGTAGCGTTCATCTGAGATCGCCTTGTCCAGGGCGTCGCGGAGTTCCTGGAGCGGATCCTTGGGTATTCCGCTTTCTATCTCGCTTGCCAGTGCGTTCAGCATTACCAGTTCGGTCGACTCATCGGCCATGTCGGGGTGCTCGAAATTCTGGAAGAATTCCTTAATTTTCGCCACACCGGATTCTATTACCGCCAGTGCGGCTTTGGGACGCTGATCGCGAACGAGTATCTGTGCTTCCGAACGCGTGTTCATCATCACCACGTATGGTCGATACTGCTCCAGGACGTAGCGGTCTGAGGCGTCTTCGGCGTACTTGGCGCAAAAGTCCATCAGCGCCAGGTTGCGTTCGGTGTCACGAGCGACGGCTGGGTAATCCTCCAGGACAAACTCAGCCAGGTAGCGATGATAGTACAACACCGCCTCGCTTCGCAGCATTTCGCATGCCCGCTCATCCAGCGAAAAGCCCCTGTCAGACCCGCTGTCTGCGGTAAGTGCGTCGAGTTCCATACGGTAATGGTCGAACAGGCTCTCGCATCCGTGAGGGCGGTCACCGTCTGGCCGGCCTCTGGCGTTCATCTGCAAGATGCCCAGATCGAGGCGTAGTTGTATCTTCTCCACGCCGTCAGACCCGTTGATCCTGCGTGCGGTGATCTGGCCCGGACGGTAAGGCCAGTCGTTCATTATGTCGCCGATATCCAAATCCATTGCATTATTAGCGGAGACCCCAAACCGACCATCGGTCGGAGCCCACACTCGGATTCTAGCAGTTTCCGAACAAAACATCCACGAAATCCCCAACCAAACATCTTACAGGTGTGTGGGGGGATATTCGACACAGAGACTCAGAGGCTCAGAGAACAACAAACGACAAACGGCTTTGCCACAGAGATCACAGAGAACGGCAACGACGGAAAAGATGTTACGGCAACGACAAGGCCAACGGCAAACGGCCAACGGCGAGAACACAGAGGACGGCGAACGGAAACGGCAACGGCCAACGGCCAACGGCGAACGGAAACGGCATTGTTTTAACCACCCCGATGTGAAATCGGGATTTCCGTGTTGCTCCAGCGGCACGGAAGACATGGAAATCAACTACAACAGCCGTGCAACATGTTTTCTAGTAGTGCAAGTAGTGCAACAAGTTTTCTGTAAATTACCGTTTGCCTCGACCACTTAACGCTTAGACCAAACCCAAGAAAACCCCTTACCATGTCGTTAGGCTTCTGTCGTTGTCATTGCCGTTGCCGGTGTCGTTGCCGTTGCCGTCTCTGTGATCTCGCCGTTGGTCTGGCCGTTCGCCGTTGGTCGTTCGCCGTAAACATCTTATCCGCCGTTTGCCGTTGCCGTTCTCTGTGATCTCTGTGGCAAAGCCGTTGGCCGTTGGCCGTTTGCCGTAAACATCTTATCCGCCGTTGCCGTTGCCATTCTCTGTGATCTCTGTGGCAAAGCCGTTGCCGTTCTCTGAGTCTCTGTTTCGGAATAAAAAACCTGCCCGACCGGGCTTTCGCACTGGTCGGGCAGGTGTTTTTCAACGTTGCTTCTTTTCTACGCTGCTAGAGGTATTTTCCTCTGGCGGTGTAGGTTGTGTGCAGAAGTTTGTGGCTGATGTGCCCGCATGGGCCATCGGTGAGGAATTTTTCGTAGAGCTCCCAGACAACCGGGTTCTCGTGCGATTTCCTGATACCGTATGCTTCGTCTTCTGCGTAGATCGCCTTGGCGCGTGCCTGACGGATTTCCGGGGTAGTCGGAATCGGCTGACCACCACCGCCCAGGCATCCGCCCGGACAAGCCATGAACTCGATGAAGTGACATTCGCTGAAGGCGCCGCCGGCTTTGATGTCGTCCAAGACCTTCTTGGCGTTGGCGGTTCCGTGGCAGACGCCGACTTTCAACGTCGCGCCCTTCAACCAGTCCCAACTGGGCACCAGCGACTGAAGCACTGCCGGTACCGGACCCACGTTTTCGATGGGCAACTCGACCATGCGAGCGCCTTCGAATCCGCGGATCGGAAGGATGTTGGCGTGTTCGAAGAGATCTTCGACCTTAACGCCGCACACCAGTTCAATAACCGTTCGCAGCGCCGCTTCCATCACACCGCCCGTGGCGCCGAAGATAACGCCCGAACCGGTGGCTTCACCGAACGGAGCGTCAAAATCGCCCTTGGGCATATCGGGCAGATGGATGCCGGCTTCGGAGATCATCTTCGCCAGTTCGCGAGTCGTCAGTCCGTAGTCGACGTCCTTGTAACCGCTGTCGGTCATTTCCGGACGGTTGCATTCGAACTTCTTGGCCGAGCAAGGCATCAGCGCGACCGACACGATATCGGCCGGGTCGATCCCATGATGCTCGGCGTAGAACGTTTTGATAAGCGCTCCGAACATCTGCTGGGGACTCTTAGCCGACGACATATTCGGCAGCATTTCCGGATAGAAGTGTTCGATGAATTTCACCCATCCAGGGCTGCAGGATGTGAACTGCGGTAGCGCGACGGTTTCGTCCTTCTCGACGAGCGCCTTGTACAAACGCAGCAGCAGTTCAGTACCTTCTTCAATGATCGTCAGATCGGCTGTGAAGTTGGTGTCAAAGACCTTGTCGAATCCGCACTGCCGGACGGCTGTGTTCATTTCGAAAGTCATTGGCGTTCCGGGCTCGAGCCCAAAGCATTCGCCGATACCCGCTCGCGGGCTCGGGGCGGTCTGTAGGGTCACGTGCTTTTTCGGATCGTCGATGGCGGCCCACACTTCATCGGTGGGGTCATTAGCAGTAAGCGCGCCGGTTGGGCAGCGGTTAATGCACTGTCCGCAGTTAATGCAGACAACGTCGCCGAGCGGGCGGTCCTGGAAGGTTTCGATCGTGGTCTCGTTGCTTCGATTTGCAGCTTCAAGCACGCCGACTTCCTGCAGGTCGATGCAAGTTCGCACGCAGCGCCGGCAGAGCACGCACTTGTTCATATCGCGAACAACCGAGTAGCTGGAGTGGTCTTTTTCGAACATGGGCTTTTCAGGATGCCCGAAGCGGAAGAAGTCGACTCCGTATTCCTTAGCCAGACTCTGCAATTCGCAATTGTTGTTGCGGAAGCATGCGTAACATTCGCCATAGTGCTTGCTGAGCAGCAGGTCGATAACGTGCCTGCGTGCTCGCCTGACCTGGGGCGTGTGTGTCTTGATGTTCAGCGGTGAAGTTATCGGGTAGGCGCATGAAGCCTGCAAGGCTCGCTGCCCTTCGACTTCCACAACGCATACGCGGCAAACACCGGCGACGCAGAGATCTTCGTGATGACAAAGGGTGGGGATATGGATACCGGCTGTTTTCGCCGCTTCCAGAATCGTGGTGCCCATGGGCACTTTGATCTCGTTATCGTCGATAGTAATCGTGATCTGCGCGCCGATGGCGTCAACTCCGTCAGGCTTGTCTATCACCTGGCCTCGTTGCGCCTTTGGGGCGCGATCGCTGTCATTGATATTATCTGTCATTGTTCGTTCCTTAATCCGTAATCAGGCGTTGGAGCCCTCGGTCCTGCCGAGTATTTCGTCGGAGAAATGCTCGACAACCGACAGGAAAGCGTTCGGGCTTGACTGCCCCAAACCGCACTTCGATGCAACCTGCATCGTCTTACCGAGCGAGCAGAGTTCCTTGAGGTATTTCATCGAGCACTTGCCAGCGGCAAGCATCTGGACGCCTTCAAGCAGCTTCTCGTTGCCTTCGCGGCAAGGGGTGCACTGCCCGCAGGATTCCTCTACGAAGAATTCCATGAAGTTGTCGACAACATCAAGCATGTCGCGATCGGCTCCGAAAACGATAACCGAACCGCCGGTGGCCACATCCTCGAACGCAATCTTGCGATCGAACTGACATGCCGGAATGCACAGGCCCGAAGCCCCGCCAACCTGAACGGCCTTGCTGTTTTCAGCGCCAACAGCAGTTAGAACGTCGGCAATGCTGACGCCCAGCGGGAATTCGTACACGCCGGGATTTGCGCAGTCGCCCGAGATGCTCAGCAGCTTCAGACCGACCGATTTCTCGGTGCCCAAACCGTTGAACCATTCGGCGCCCTTGGCGAAAATGCACGCCGCCCACGCCAGAGTTTCTACATTATTAACCACCGTCGGACGCCCGCGGTATCCGGTGTCAACCGGGAACGGAGGACGGTTGCGCGGTTCACCGCGATTACCTTCCAACGACTCGATAAGCGCGGTCTCTTCACCGCAAACATATGCTCCGCTGCCCATTCGGATATCGATATCAAAATCGAACCCTTCTCTGCCCGCAGCGTTCTGCCCGAGCATTCCGTCTTCGCGACGTCTAGCCAGCACGGCCTCCAGGTCGTTCAGCAGGTAGACATATTCACCGCGCAGATAGAGGATGCCCTTTGCGGCGCCCACTGCTATGGCGGCGATTGTCATTCCGTCGAAGACGATGTCTGCATATTCGCTGAGGATGAGACGATCCTTAAATGTGCCCGGTTCGCCTTCGTCGGCGTTGCAGACGATAAACTTGTCCGGACCGGTCGCTGCCGCTGCAAGGTTCCACTTTACCGAGACGGGGAATCCCGCCCCACCGCGTCCTCGCATACCGGCGGTTTTCATGGTTGCCAGGATGTCAGCCCGTCCGCCTGCTGCGGCGGTTTTGACACCTGCGTACTTTTCTATTTGACTGAATGTAAGTTCGGTGCTCATACCAAGTGTTCCTCCTGGCCTTGAATCGCGTGGGGCGAGAGGCGGGCTCGGCATTCTTCAATAATTTCAAGAACGCGTTGTGGCGTGACCTTAGTCCAGAGGATATCGTTCACCAGCAGCGCCGGTCCCTGATCGCAGAGTCCGATGCAGTTGGCCCATTCCAGGGTGAACGTTTTATCCGTGGTGGTTTCGCCGAACTTGATTCCCAGTTCGTTTTCGAGTTGGGAGGCTATGCGATCTTTACCCGCCATGTCGCAACTGATAGTCTGACACAGACGGATAACGAAACGCCCGAGGGGTTTTTCGCTCAGGAAGCTGTAGAAACTGACCACACCGTGAACTTCCACGGGATGAATGCCCAGGACGTCTGCGATTTTCTGCATCGCGAAGTCCGTGACGAATCCGTACTTTCTCTGAACGGCCTGCAGTGCCGGCATGAGTGCGGTTCTATCGCTTCCGCACTTGTCGATCAGGACCTGCAACTCCTGATCCAGTATATTTCTGTTGGTTACCAACATCGACACATCTCCTGTTCAGGGTTTAGTTGCTCTTGTTCAGAACGGCAGCGACTTTTTCCAACAAGATGCGCGGGTCTACCGGTTTATCGATGAACTCTTCAACCGGAAGGATTTCATCATCTCGATCAAAATCCTGTCCCAGCACCTTGCCAATACTGCTGAGCATAAGAATTGGGGCGGTGAAGCCCTGGCTTCTAAGTTCGCGGGCCATGACCATACCGTCGTCCACTTCCTCCATCATGCAGTCGAGGATAAGCAGTTCGGGCGCAAATTCCTGCACCTTTTGCATACCTTCTTTGCGGCTGGAGGCGGTGGCGGTTTCATGCCCCTCCTTTTTCAGAAACATTTCCGTAGCGTCCACTACATCCGGATCATCATCGACAATTAGAATTTTGGCCATCGGCTTCTCCTTTCGGACGCCATCGTGTGACGCCCTTGGGTGTTATTAACAAGAAGTTATTGGCACTACATGCGTTTTACGATCATATTCTATGTCTAATCCAATTTGCTCTGTGCGGTGCTATTTCATGCGACTTGCGTCTTGCTGATTAAGCCCGCGACCCGCACATTGTGAATTAATTCACAACGCCGGAAAAAACATTTTCCACGATTACATGAGAATCGCAAGTGCTTTTCTCGTTTTCGGGAGATAAACTTCGGTAAGACTGCCCCACGCCTTCCATACCGAACAACATAACTATCGGCAGATCAAGGACTTTCCTTGAATATTAGCGTAAGACAAATTCCCGAGACACCAACATTCCCAAACGCTGAACCGCCCGCAGCCCAAGGCGAAACAGACCCGGAAAATTGGTTATTTGCGTTCTTTGCCCAGCATGTCGCGAATAAAGTCCATCAAGGTCTCTTCCTTGTAGTCGGTGAACTCACCGGCGTCAAAGAACAACCCGTGACAGACACCACACCCTTCGTACCATATATGCGTTTGACCGGCGTCGACCATGCGGATAAGCGGAGCCGAACATTTGGGGCAATTAACATCATCGATCTCGTTGAAATCTTTGCCCATCTCCGGATCACCGGTATCAATCGACTCGGAGTTCTTCATAGCCTTCAAGTGCTCGGCCTGAAGCATATCAAACCATATCCCCTTACAATGCGTGCATCGGTCGACTACGATCTCGCCGAATTCGACGGCTTCCATTGGATTCAAACATTTAGGACAGTCCATCGTTAACCCTTTCATTCCAAGCCGCAAAACCAACCGGCCTGATACAAGTACACCGAACACAAGATACTAAACACAATTCCAACAAGACTATAAATCAGTAAACCAAAACAGTCCATAAAATACCCGGGGCGTTTTGGATTTCGACACAGAGACTCAGAGGGGCAGAGAACGGCAACGGCGGGAAAGATGTTTACGACAACGGCGAACGGCCAACGGCTTTGCCACAGAGATCACAGAGAACGGCAACGGCAA
>JABGPF010000281.1 GCA_018645065.1 Phycisphaerales bacterium | reverse complement strand
GGGGCTCGGTTTTTTTGGGGGAGCTGTTCCGGGCCCTTCCGGACCCGGCTAAGATCGTAACGGGCCTTCGGCCCTGAGGCGGGGGCGGCAACGAATTCAATCCCGATGCTGGAAGTCCCGACGAACGTCGGGGTACATCGGGATCCAGCAAAAAATATCCAATGTCCAAGTGAACGACGGGACGGCGAACGGCCAGTGATCAGTAACGGTGGGGCGGCCGGTGATCATATGCCGTTCGCCGGTGGTTGTTACTGATAACTGACGACTGATAACTGATCGCAGGCCGTTCACCGGGGCCGTGGCCGTTGGTTAGGGCCGAAGGCCCGTTCGCCGGGGCCGTGGCCGTTAGTTAGGGCCGAAGGCCCGTTCGCCGGGGCCGTGGCCGTTAGTTAGGGCCGAAGGCCCGGCGCGATCTTAGCCGGGTCCCGGAAGGGCCCGGAATTATGATCTATAAAACTAAAAGTCCCGAAGGGGCGACAGAAAAAAAGCCCCGGCGAGAATGTCTCGCCGGGGCTTTTTATTTGTCCAGGTTTAACCGCTTGCTGCCTGCCGGCAGGTTTCACGCGTCGTTACGCGGATTCTTTCTTCGTTGCTTTCTTTTTGGTCTTCTTGCGTGCTGAGGCGAGGGTTGCTTCTATGCGGCCGGCGACCATGTCGCCTGTGATCCGGAAGGTTTCGTTTTTCTTCTTCTTGGTCTCGGGCAGGTCGTACATCAGGTCGAGCATCAGGCTTTCCATGACGCTTCGCAGCGCGCGGGCTCCGACCTTTCGCTTCAGTGCGAGGGTTACGATCTCTTTCAACGCGTCGTCGGTGAACTCGAGGTTCGCGTCTTCCATCTCGAACAGGCGCTGATACTGTTTGAGCAGTGCGTTCCGCGGCTGGGTGAGAATGTTGACCATCGCGTCGGTGTCGAGCCCGCCAAGTGTGGTGATGCACGGAAGGCGCCCGATGAGTTCGGGGATCATACCGTAATGCACCAGGTCTTCGGGCGATGTCTGGGCCAGGCAGTCGGTTTGCTGTGCGAGCGTATCGTCGCCCAGTTCCTCGGACTCAAATCCGATGAGCTGACGCCCGAGGCGTTTCTTGATGATGTCTTCCAGCCCGTCGAACGTTCCGCCGCAGATGAACAAAATCTGACGCGTGTCGAGCTGGATGTACTGTTGTTCGGGATGCTTGCGTCCGCCTTGCGGCGGAATGTTCGCAGTTGTGCCTTCCAGCAGTTTCAGCAGCGACTGCTGCACGCCTTCACCGCTGACGTCACGCGTGATCGAGACGTTTTGGGAGGTCTTTCCGATCTTGTCGATCTCGTCGATATAGATAATTCCGCGCTGGGCGGCTTCGAGATCGTAATCGGCGGCCTGGAGAAGTTTCAGCAGGATATTTTCGACGTCTTCGCCGACGTAACCGGCTTCTGTGAGCGTGGTCGCGTCGCCGATTGCGAACGGGACGTTCAGCACTCTGGCCAGCGTTCTAGCCAGCAGGGTTTTTCCGCATCCTGTAGGGCCAACCACCAGTATGTTCGACTTTTCGATCTCAACATCGCTTGAATCTTCGAGGTCGGCGTGGGTGAGTCGTTTGTAGTGGTTATGCACCGCCACCGAGAGCACTTTCTTGGCGTGCTCCTGTCCGATAACGTACTGTTCGAGGAACTCGTGTATGTTACGCGGTGTTGGGATCGAGGTGAACATTGGCGCGGCTTCTGTTGTGCGTCGCTGTTCCTGGCGGATAATATTCTGGCAGAGGTCCACGCAGTTTGCGCAGATATAGACACCGTTTGGGCCTTCTACTATCGGGCCTACTTCTTCGGTGCTCCTGTGGCAGAAGCTGCATTTATTGCCTTTTCGGCCGCCGTCGTCACCATCGACGCCTTTGGGCCCTGAACCTGAACGGGATGAACTCATTTGTTTTCCTTGTAGTCTTGCGGTTCGTGGCTTGGGTCAAGCTCGTTTACCTCTTCTGTTGTGGAATCGTCCACATCAGGGGTCGTACTTAAGAGCGAATTATCATTATTGTCGCTCGGTGGCGCAAGTCCTAGCGCTATGTTTCGCAGGCGACGGAACTCATCGTCGCTTATATTGCCACGCGCACGCATATCCTCGATGTTTTCGATCGAGAAACTGGTGTTCAGGCTTTCGGCTTCGATGTTGTCAGGATGGAATTTCTTGCGAAACCACAGCAATCCAAATCCCAAAAGCATAATCGCAACGCCGCCGATTGACCCCCATATCAGCACATCATAGTGTTCTGAGGGGCCAGAGCCGATCAATCCCAACATGGCTGGTATGCTAAACATCGTTAGGACATTCTACACATTTCATCGGCAAAATAAAGCTGCTGGACCGAGTAATTCAGGGTAATTGTATTCTCACAATTATTAACGACAAACGGATTTTGCCACAGAGATCACAAAGAACACAAAGAACGGTAACGGCAACGGCGAGATTTTTATTAAGGCAAACGGCCAGCGTCAAGAACACAGAGTACGGCAACGGCAACAATATTAATGGTTGGTAATACAGTGGTTACGGTGACATGGTCTCTGTGCCCTTGTCGTAGTCGTTGCTCTTGCCGTAACAAAAATCTCGCCGTTAATCCATGCAATCCGAAAATCCATGTAATCCCCATCTGGTTTTAAAATGCGATTGCCTGGTCGAGTAATTCAGGGCAATCGCAGCAAAAGGGCTGTCCGTTACAGTCAGTATTCGGACAAACTTTTGCAAAAAACTGAATTTACCCCAGCCGCTTACTCCAGTTTGTTTGCGATCGATCCGATAGAGGGGATGTGGAGTTAGTGGAAGGCTCAGGAGGCAATCAGCCTGGGTGTAAGTTAAACAGCGACGATCAGGACACAACTATGACGACCAGGACAATGAAGTTTGAAAAAGACGGGCACGACTACATCTTCCGCTATCGTAGCGACGCCCCGGACGAAATCATTGACCATCTTATGACCCTGGCCGAGAGTAGTAAGTACAACATCGACTGGCTGGATGCAGCCACTTTGAGCTTCCAGATCACCCAGATCGCCGCTGTAAGCCAAGCCAACAAGACCACCTCCTCGGTATCGCAGAAATAATCGTCCGCGAGCCTGGAAGCAACATAAATACTGCCAGGGACGGCAGATAGCTAATTTGAACAACACGAACATTGCCAGGGAAGGCAGATGGCGAATCTTGAATTCATCTCACGCTTCATAGATTATCTCGATAATGAGCGTAATTTTTCTGATCACACTATTCGCAGCTACCACAGCGACCTGACCGGATTCTGCCGATTCCTCGCTGCCGACGGTTCGACCAGCGAACTGTCGGCCGATGACCTTCCATTACCGCAAGATTTCCCACCACCGCCCGAAATGCAGCGCCGAATACTCGAAGCCGGTCCGCTCGACGTACGCGCCATGCTCGCAGTGCTGCGAAATAGCGGGTTGTCGAAGTCCACAATCGCACGTAAACTCGCTGCTATAAGGAGTTTCTATCGATTCCTGGTCAAAATTGACGAACTTGAGGCCTCGCCCGTTTCGGTAGTCAGAACGCCAAGACAGGACAAACGCCTCCCTAAGTGCCTTGATATCCAGCAGATAGAAGCTTTACTAGCCGCACCAGACACAGCCTCACTGCTCGGGGCTCGTGATCGGGCGATAATTGAAACAATTTATTCCGCCGGTTTGCGGGTAAGTGAAGCAGTCGGCCTGGATATTGAAGATCTCGATGAGTTTTCCGAGGTCGTTCGGATCGCAGGCAAGGGCAAGAAGGAGCGTTTATGCCCGCTTGGTTCGATGGCGATGGCTGCGATTGGACACTACCTGCGAATGCGAAAGGGCGTCAAAACAGGCCCATTATTCGTAAACAAGCACGGGTCGCGAATATCTGACCGAAGCGTCCGCCGCAAACTGGACAAATATTTGTTGGAAGCGGGGATAGACCCGGGAGTTAGCCCCCACACGCTGCGCCACAGCTTTGCCACGCACATGTTAAACGCCGGCGCCGATCTCAGAAGCGTCCAGGAACTCCTGGGCCATTCCAGCCTGTCGACCACCCAAATCTACACCCACCTGACAACCAAACGCTTAAAAGAAGTCTACGAAAAAGCACATCCGCTAGCGATAGACTGACGGGGATTTTATGCATGACACGAAAAATACAATTGTCCTGATCATATTTGCAGGCCTGCTGGGCGGGTGCGCTCAGGATATCGGTAGTCGTCAGCTTCTTCGAACCGCAGGGGCTGGGGAGTTTGGATCGAGCCAATTTGCCTGCGAAGATACTGTGTCAGTTGCCAAAAACGCAGGATATGACTACGAAAAACTGGTCTCCGGCTGTCTGAAGAGAAACCCCGCAGCATTGCATTCGATTTTCTTGCTCACTAAGAATGCGGGATTCGACGCCGCATCGGCCCAAGGCAACGCCGCCGTGCTCGGCATGCTGCTGAGGCGTCTTGGCGATGACTTCGTCGGAAGGGGGTTGCAGAAAGAACCGCAAGATATCCAAAACGCTGTTCACGAGAATCTACTGTACGATTTCGGATGGGGCAACGATGATTCCATTACAATACCCATTCTGAAAGAATGGTATCCCAGGGCGTTTGACACATTGACCGATTGAGTGAAATGGTATAGGTTCGATTCTGAACTATTGTTGGTCCGCATTGGATGATGTGGTATCATAATGGCGGCTTCTCTTCCCTATATCCGTTCAAACAAGGTGTTTTTATATGAACTATATGGACCACGTTAAAAAGTGCGCGATTGCGTTTTCGATCCTGTTTTGCTCTCTGCCCGCCATCGCCGCCGATATCGACCCCGAGGCGATCAAGGGTGACATGGCGTTTTTCACCGACGCGAGCTGTAGCAATCTGAAGGCGAGCGTGAAGGCCAAAGACCTCCCGGGCTTTAAAAGCGAACTGATGAAGCAAGTCGCTACCGGCTTGCTTAACGGGAAGTACGATAAAACATATCGCGCTGCGAGCTACGAGGCCTATCCGTCGGTTAAGCAATTGGCCAAGCGCATCAAACTCGGCTACGGTTTCAGCCGTTACGAAAACATCACGGGCATCTATCTGCCCGCCGGTAAGAACGTCGTGTTCGTTGGCGATACCGGCGATAAGAAAATCTCGCTTCTGATCCCCGAATGGATGCGAAAAATGCCCAAGGGATATAATCCCTGGAAAGACCGCGGCGGGTGGGGGCTCAAGAGGCAGACGTTCGCACTCAAAAGCGGTATGAACGTGGTCGAGCTGGCCAAAGCCGGTAACGCCTATGTCAGCTATTTCGACGACAACACCGACAAGGCCCCGAAGATCAAAGTCCACTTCCCAACCGGAAAGGTCAGCGGGTTCTTCGACATCACAAAGCACGATAACGCCGACTGGAACCGCATGCTCGACAACGCAGCCGGACCAGTTCTCGACGTTAGAGGCCGTCACATCCAGGTCGCCTATCCCGTTGAGTGGTTCAACGTTTATACGCGCGGGAAGGGCGTCGAGCTGATCAACAAGTACGACACGATGCTCAAGCATCACTACACGCTTATGGGGCTGGTGAAATACAAAAAGGTGCCGAAAAACCGCATTCTGGCCCGCGTGAACTACAACTATTACATGTTCCGCGACCGCGACGGGGTGGCGTATCTGGGCAACAAGGGCACTATGCGAATGGTGGCTGACCCGAAGGTTGTCACCGTGGGCGACCCGTGTTGGGGTTTCTGTCATGAGGTGGGGCACGCGTTGCAGATGCGGCCTCAGATAACCTGGGGCGGGATGACTGAAGTCAGCAACAACATTTTCACGCTCTACACCACAACGAAGATGGGCAACGCCAGCCGCCTCAAAAGGAGCAAAAAATACGCAGCGGCCCGCAAGAACATTATCAACGCCAAACCGAAGAAGTCGTACCTTGCAGTCCGCGACGTGTTCCAGCGGTTAGTTCCGTTCTGGCAGCTTCACCTTTACTTTGCCCGCAACGGCAACCCGGATTTCTACGCTGACGTAATGGAGCTGATGCGAACCCACCCCCACGCCGGCCACGGTAACGATTCGATCCGCAATCAGTTTGAGTTCATCAAGATGTGCTGCGACGTGGGCAAGGTTGACCTGACCGACTTTTTCGAGAAGTGGGGCTTCTTCTGGACCGGTGAACTAACGCTCAAGGATTACCGCACGTACAAGTTCAAGATCACCAAGAAAATAGTAGCCGACACCAAAGCATACATCGCCAAAAAAGGATACAAAAAACCGTCCGAAGACATTACGCTAATCGAAGACTGAGCGATAAGAGACGCATTGGACCGGAGAAATGATCCTCCAAAGGATATTGAAACCCTACGCCCACGGCCGTGACGGTGATTAAATTGTTGTGTGCATTGGAAAATAATGAGTATTCGCGAATCAATCATTGCTGAAATCAGATTACTCTCTCTGCCTAGTGAGCAACTGGCTTATGAGCAGTCGTTGACCCAGAGTGGGCATGCTCCGTCTGAGTTGATTGATGGGTTTTGTAGTGATTTATACAATCCAAAGAATGAAGAGTTGATATCATCGTTTTCAAAAGATGAGCTTAAAGAGCTTGCCCATCTTTATGGAATAATGGTGGAAGCATCGCAAGAGAACTCCCAGTCGGTCGCCAGCATGTTGAAATCTCCCACTTGGCGAAGGGTTATTGAATTAGCGAAAGAGCTATACTCGTTCTATGAAAGACAAGGCACATAAACAGACGCCCAGCGGATCCCGATGTGCATCGGGACCGCAGAGCTTAGACGTTATGCGGATGACTTGATCTGACATGAATCGCTATTTGACAGGTTCGGTCAAAGGAGGTATTATTTAACTATGGACAGCATCGAAAAAACCCGTAGTGAAGTCATGGCCTTGTCGGCAAGCGAACGCGCCAGCCTTGCTCACGATCTTATCTTGAGTCTCGACGATCCTGCCGATTATGAGTTGGATCCCGCACATGAATCGGAGATTCAGCGTCGCCTTAAAATGGTGCGTCAAGGCTCCGCATCCGGGCGCCCGGCGGTCGATGTGTTCGCCGACATCAGGGCCAAGCATTCATGACCCAAGCCACCATATCGCATGAGGCGGAG
>JABGPF010000280.1 GCA_018645065.1 Phycisphaerales bacterium | reverse complement strand
CGTGAGAGAAAACTCCAAAGATGAGGAGGATGCCTGATGTCCAGCCTTCTTATCTTTCGCCGAACGGCAAGAAATGTATATGTTGGAAGCACTGCGGGGACGGGAACCTGACATGGGCGGATAACCACATTCGATCACTCTGTAGAATCCTCTCCTGCAAGGACCGCCTAAGCCTAAATCGTGCTGCTGACCAGCCACTCTTCGCGAAGCCATGGTGGAGGGCTCACCGAAATATTATACTTACCATGCTTATCGAGGAACTGGAGAGCAGGAACAGATGCGAACAACAGCCCGATGAGGAGTCAATAGCAGTTAAAGCGAGCGATCTGCGGAGTGAATAATTGTCGAATGCTCTTGGTAAATTGGAGTTCGGGGGGAGTTTCGGGACACCATGCTGCGCGAGATAGGAGAGATGTCGTAAGTTGTAAGGAGACAGGCAGGCTCCAAATTACGGCGTGAGGTCCGTCGGGGGCCGTCGGGGTCAGCCCTTATGGGGCCGTCGATTTAACCCTGTCAGCTTCCATCTTTCAATGGCCAGTCGGCGTTGGCAACGCCGTCCGTTGCCAAGTCGAGAAACGCGCCTCAATCCTTACGGAGCTTGCCGAGAACATCTGACATACCTGAGACCTGTTGTCGCGTAATCATCCCTGACGCCGCCATAAGTGCAGCCGTCGTGTCGTTATCCATCGAAAATCCCGGCCCACGGAGCCCTTCCTCCAACTCTTCCCGCTGCTGAGCCTTCTTCACTGCCCTGAGCGTGTTGTACATGCTTACCGGAGCCGCCAGGCAACCTGCGGCCGCTATGGCGATGTTCCAGATCGAATACGCGCCGCTTTCGGCGGACAGGATCTGGATGGTGAACGGCCAGCCGGTCCAGGCCGCCCATCCGATCACGGTCCAGGTAACCAGTACGAAAAGACAGCCGACAAAGGCTTTGCAGGAGGGAGCCGTAACCACAACGGACATGGTGAGGTAGTGGGCCAGCAACAGGCTTGCCGCCACGCACATGACGCCCTCCCATAGTGCGGGCCAAATCCGGGAGGTAACGGGAACCTAAAAAAAGGTTCATGACGGATTACCGAGGATAAGGATATACATCGAATATCCAACCGAACAACAAGGAATATCCAATAACCAAGTTAACGACAACGACAACGTGAGCGGTCCGATGTGTTCTGTAGAAAAGCTACACATCCCTTGTCGTTAGGTTCAGGCCCGATGCCTTTCAGTGCTTTAGATAATGCGGACAAAAAATAGCGACTAGCAGCAACAACGTTCAGCCGTTGGTTTACCGTAGCCGTTGTCGTTGTCGTTGTCGTCAACTTGGATATTGGAAATTTCTTGCTGGATATTGGATATTGAGCCGTCCCCCCCCACTAATCCGTAATGAACCCCTAAAAAATCCCGGTCGACCCATCAGGGCCGACCGGGATTTTTATGTTCATCTTTGCGTCTCGGTTTGAGTTGGTTTTGCCTTTGCCTTCTGCGGCGTTACTTGATCGTCAGTGTCGCCGGCTTGGCGGTTACTTTGTAGGGCTTGGGGTCATATTTCAGTCGGAGGTCGAAAGTACCTTTTACATTACTGGGCACACTCCACGTGTGCGAGCATGTACCGCCTCAGCCATACGCCAGTTTGGCCAGGTATATCACCTTTCCGGTTTTGTTGACCACTTCGATCTGCGGAGCGGTGGGGCGTTTGCCTCCTCCGCCGTAGATGCTTCTGATCCGCGAACCGGATGCGTCGCTCTGGGTTACGGCGAATCGCACCTTACCCTTGTTGAGTCTCGACGACATAATCGCAGTCAGGCCCTTGCCCGCCGAAAACGATGTCGCCTTGCCAGCGGTGATCGTCAGCGGTTTGCTGCTGCTGCCGTAGATGCTCGCGCTGGGTTTGGTGGTTCCGGCCTGCTTGTATAAACGGAACGATCTTACGGTGTATTTACCGGCAGGGACGTTGACCGCTTCGGTTTGTCCGCTGATGTTCAGCGTCATACCGTCGCGCATCAGCATGCATTCCCATCGCGGCGCGTCGACCTTTAACTTTCCGAGTCCGCCGGTCATGGGCGCAGCGGTGATCTTCATGTTTTCGGACGCAAGCGTGAACCAGTTCCCGTCGATCTGGATAGGTTGGCCCATCTGCACGAATCTGACGTTGTAGGAGGTGGAAAACGTTCCTTTGGCGTCGGCGATTCGGCAGTAGTCGGCCTGTTTATATTCGCGAGTACCGCTTTTCCTGGTGATTACGTCTCCGAGGATCATGTTGCGGTTCCGGTCTATAACAAACACTTTGCGGACCGAGTCGCCGAACTTGCATTCGCCTTGTGCGGCCATTTGGATCGAGGCGGACGCTGAGATTCGCGTTACGGGTTTTGTCTTGGCGTCTCTCGGGCGGGTCTTGTACTTGTAGTATCGGGCCGAGAGCAGGACGGGGATTTTCTTTCCGTCTTTGCTGATCGCGACTGCCTGGGGCTTCAAGTATAGCACCGTGTATCCGTTTCGCGAGGGAGATTTGGTCAGCTTGACCGTTACGGCTTTGGCGAAGTCGCCCTTGCCGCTCATGTCGATGCGAGCGAGGTCCAGCGTGTCGGACTTTGCGTCGTCGCAGTCCATCGCTACGGCGACTTGGGCGCCTTTAGCGGTGGCCATTGCCTTGGGATGGGTCAGGCCGACAGCGGCCGGATTGGCGACCGTTCTCATCAGCATGTTGACCCCACCGCCGGTTGCGCCCGGTTGTGCGGTTTTGACGTACGTTAAATCGCCTACGCCTCCGGCTGCGATGCCGGCCGACAGAGCGACCGCCGCGCCAAATATGACGCAGCTCCAAAGAGTTGTTTTCATGGTACTGTTCTCCTGTGTCTGAAAGTTTCTGCTATAATCTCAAACCGATCAGCGAGTGTACCACGCCCTGAGCGGAAGTCACACGGGAAATCCCGAATAAATGTTTTGCAGCGGACGGGAATATTGATAAGCTGAATAGACATCCCTCGAATTTAACCGAGATAATATATCTCATCATCAGGAGTCCGACATGAAATCCAGGCTACTTGTCCTTATTCTACTCGTTTCTTTGGTCTTTTGCGCCCAGTTTGCTGATGCAGCCACGGAGCAGCAGTTACTCAAACGCTACACCGGTATGCTCAACCAACTGCGCACCGAACTTACCGCTAAGGTTCCCGCCAAGGGCAGCGCCGCTGCGGTCAGTAAGTTCCTGGCAAGCGACGCATTGGACGCCAAGCTCGTGAAGTACGTCGTCTTGCGTCAGGCCACGCCGGAAGGTCTGGCGCAGTTCGCCGGGCAGGGAGCAAAGCAAGAGGCCTTGATCAGTAAGTTGCTGGCGAATACGGATCTCATGAAGCAGATGCTCATCGCCGACGGCGCCAAGCGCAAACGTGAAGGGCGAAGTTATGGCCCGGGCCAGTACGGCCCGGTGATGAAGATCTACACCGTAATCCGCAAGGTCAGCGACAAGGCGTCCAAAGGCGTTTTGCAGCGGTTGGCTTTGGCGATCGCTCTGGAGCATGCGATTCCCGTCGCCCAACAAAATCCCAAGGCAGTGACCGACGGCCCTGAGTTCGTCGACCCGGCCAGACGTTACCTGCATTACGAAAAGGCCTATCTGGATGGTGAGTTGGATGCAAACTTCAAAAGTCTGACCACCTGGGACCTCCGCATGGTCGTTAACGGAAACGAGCCGGACGAGACCCTGTCCTGGGGCCGAGAGACGCTCCGCAACTTCCGCCCCGACCATGTCTACCAACCCAACCACTCCTGGCGCTATGTGGGTATCGTATCGAGTGACGTTAAGTACGGCTCGGGCGACAACAAATACGACAGGCCGGAACTCCAGTTCTTTCAGAACATTCTCATGAACGGCGGGGTGTGCGGCAGGCGTGCATTCTTCGGACGCTTTATGTTGCGAGCCTGGGGAATTCCGACCATTGCCCGCCCCAGTCGCGGCCACGCCGCTCTGGCGCGCTGGACGCCCAAGGGTTGGGTCGTCTGCCTGGGACCGGGATGGGGTGGTGGAAAGGGCTCCAATTACGCCGGGCGCTACCCCAGCGATAAAGCTTTCCTGGCCACTACGCAGGCACGCGCTAACGCTGAGGCGTATTTGAAGGTTAAACGCGCTTACTGGCTCGGCGACGTTCGCGGCGAGAAGCCCACCTACGGTGACGGCGGGACACCGGAATTCTGGAGCGGTGTGGCGCTCGACACTCAACGTGCGATCATAAAGAACGCCAAGGCCCTCAAAGCCGTCGGCGAGAACCTCGGCGAGGCCGACGCAAAAGAAAAAGCCACCGACCGTCCGAAGACTACCGAGGACAACAAGATTATCTATGGCGCCAGCGGCGTGATATCGATACCGGCGGCGGCGTACAGCAAGCCGTCCGGCAGCACAAAGGACGTCAAGGCTATGAAGAGCTTCGCAGGCGGTTTGCAGATATTCCTCCCGCGTTTCTCCCCCAAGGGCCTGACGGTCCTTCGCGGCGGTACGTGGAAGAGCAATGAGGCTGAATCGACGTCCGGTACGCGACTGCTGAGCGGCGGATACGGCAGGTACAATAACTGGGGTCTCCGGGCGGCGGTAACGCACGCCAGCAACAGGGCGCCGCGTGAACTGAAGCTCGACCTGGGCGGCGGGGTGACCATGGAGCTGGTTTACATCAAGCCTGGCGCGTTCATTATGGGCGGTGTGAGCAAGACCGACGGACGGTTCACCTGCGTTGAAGTGCCCAAGCACGCCGTTACGATCACCAAGGGATTCTACCTGGGCAAATACGAGGTGACCCAGGCGCAATACCAGGCCATCATGGGCTCAAATCCCAGCCGTTCGACCAAGTCTCCCGACTGCCCGGTTGACAATATTTCAGAGCCGGACGCCCTGAAGTTCTGTGAGGTTCTCGCCGAGAAAACCGGTCGCGAAGCTCGCCTTCCCACCGAGGCTGAGTGGGAATACGCCTCTCGCGCAGGCAAGGATACAGCGTGGTTCTTCGGTAAAGACGCCTCGAAACTGGGCGACTACGCCTGGTTCAAGGACAACGCCGGCGGGAAGTCGCATCCGGTAGGGCAGAAGAAGCCCAATCCCTGGGGTCTATACGATATGTACGGAAACGTCTGCGAGCGAATATCGGACAAGTACGCCAAAGACTACTACGCAAAGAGCCCGAAGAAGGATCCGACCGGTCCGAGCCAGGGCGTGAAATCGAACTTCGAATACAATGTCACAGTTCCGAGAGCGGGCAAGTACTCGCTGACGGCGCGCGTGGTCACAGCCAATTACGATCAGAACCTTGTGGTGTCAGCCAATGGCGCCGCTGTTACCGCCATGACAATGCCCTTCACCGAAGGGCTGTGGCAGGACAGCAAGCCCGTTACGCTCACCCTCAAAAAGGGCGCTAACACGCTACAGTTCTTACGCAACAATCCCCCGCAGAAAGGTATCGCCATCAAGTCGTTCACATTGAAGCCGGCGAAATAGCAGGCGAAAAGTTTATTTACGGGCGAGTCCAATAAACCGGACTCGCCCGTTTTTTTGTTCAGATATTTTTACGTGTTTTCCCTGGTCCCGTCTACTGGCTCCTGGATGGATAATGCGCATAACGACCAACGTCCCGCGCTGGTTTCCCAACCGCATCGTCCGGATGGATCTTGATTGTTACTCCCGAGTTGTTCGGCGGGCGATTGTTGTGTATATGTTGAATGCTACTTGCGGCGTCTGCGCAGTACGGTTAGTCCGCCAAGAGCCAGCAGGCTCATTGTTGCAGGTTCGGGCAGTACGGCGCCGTTGAAGGCCAGGGCGTTAAAGGCGGCGTAGTGGCCTTGGCCTGAGTTGCTTTCAACTAAAAAGGAGATGGTGTAGGTGTCATTCGCGTCCAGCGCAAGGGGCGAGCCAAAAGTAAGGGTCAAGTCGGCTCCAGAGGCTGGGGTAGGGCTAAAATTGGGGCTCGTGACGGTACCGACGACGGCATTGAGATTATCGAAAACCGTGGCGGTGATCTGGGTGGTGTGGCTGCTGCTGTTCCCACCGCCAGAGCTATTTCCGTAGGTCAGATTGATCAGCACATCTTCCAATGAGGCTCCACCGCTCCCTACGGTCACCGTAACCGTCGTGCCCCACTGGCCGTCACTGGGCGATCGGCTTAAGTTAGTATTACCACCGAAGTATCCGGCGGTGGTGGTGAGCCCGCTGGCGTGGTCGAACAACTCACCGTCATTCTGGTTTGCGACGACATTCTCCAACGTGAGGCTGGTCGGAGCCGCCATCCCCGTCCCTGTCCAAATGATGCCGTCAGCCGTGTTCGGATCGGCGCCATTGATGGATATCCCACTAAAATCGGTCGATAGGAGAACCGCCGCGTTGACCGACGCCGTGCTGACAGCACAAACCAGGACTATCGCGACAGTAAACGCCAAAATGTTTCGTGTTCGTGTGTTCACAGTATTTTCCTCGAAAAAAGACGTATTGGACAAAAACGGGTTAAAGGTCGCCCGGTGATTTCGTTCATGTTGCGATTGCTGCTATGCGCGCCTGTGCCTTCGACGTGACAATACGCCTAATCCGCCAAGAGCCAGCAGGCTCATCGTGGCTGGTTCGGGCACGACGGCGCCGGGGTTCTGGAACAGGAAGTCTACGTCGTCGCCGCTCAGGGCGTAATCGTAAAGCTGCACGTCGTCGATGTATCCGCCGTTAAGCGGCAGTGCGCCGTCGCCGCGGGCGCCGATGGCGAAACGAGGGTCAGACCCCGAAAGCCAGATATTCGCCCCGGAAAGGGTATGATCCGGTGTCGCGACGCCTTCCGATTCCAAGGTGACGTAGAATACCTTCTCCTGCGTTGTGCTGTCGTATGATCCGACGATGTGATACCACTGGTCAACACCGCGAGCGACCGTCACCGATTGGGCCTGCCAGCCGCCCGAACCGCGAAGCCAGAATTGGACCGTGTCGTTCAACTGGTAAACAATGAAACCGTCCTCGCCCATACGGTTGGAGACGAGGGTGCTGTGGCCTCCGCCAAGATTATTCAGCGGATTGTACCAGAGGGAGAAGGTGAAATGAAGTATCAAATTATTAGTGAGAGAAAAGAGAA
>JABGPF010000279.1 GCA_018645065.1 Phycisphaerales bacterium | reverse complement strand
ATCGCCCTGCTGTCGGACATCAAGCCCGCATTCGCGTACTGCTGGAACACGACCTCGCCGATCCTCTATCGCTGCGACGCCAACGGTAAGAACATGATCCGCCTCTCGTCGAACTACCTGAACGATTTCACGCCGTCGGTAATGCCTGACGGGCGAATCATCTACTCGCGATGGGAATACGTCGACCGCCCCGCTATCCCGATCCAGAGCCTCTGGACGATCAACCAGGACGGAACCAACGTCGCGGGCTTCTTCGGAAATCGCGTTATGAGCCCGGCAACGTTCATGGAAGCACGCGAAATCCCGGGCACCAAAAAAGTGCTCTGCGTACTTACAAGCCACAACGGACCCTGCCGCGGAGCGATCGGAATTATCGATCCGGCGATAGGAGCAAACGCACAAGAGGCGATCACAAACCTCACAAAAGAAATCAACATCGGGCTGGTCGATAAAGGTGCGGGCAATAACGTTCGGGGCCCTTACGAAAGCCCCTTCCCCATCGACGATAAATACTTCCTGCTCTCACGCAGCGGTACGATAATGGTCCGAGACTACGAAGGAACCGCCCAGGCAACGCTTATCGCAGGCAAGGGCCCGTTGGGGTTCTACAGCGCCCAGCCGATCCGTGCGACCAAACGCCCGAAGGTTCGCCCCTCCACGCTAAGGCCCGGAGCCGAAAACTGGGGCACGCTGACGATGCAGGACGTATACAACGGACTCGAACCGCACGTTAAACGCGGACAGATCAAGCAGATAGCGGTAGTTCAGGAGATCGAAAAATCGGTCCGGGCCGACACATCCAGACGCGCGTTCGGATTCCAATTCCCCGTAGTTTCGTGCGGAGCAACTTACGCGCCCAAGCGAGTTTGGGGATATGCGAAAGTCGAATCAGACGGATCGGCGTCGTTCAAAGTTCCCGCCGGGATGCCTATTTACTTCATGGCCCTGGACAAAGACGGCCAGGCTCTACAGCGTATGAGAAGCTTCACGCACCTCATGCCCGGAGAACGCCAGGGCTGCGTCGGCTGCCATGCCGATAGAAACTACGCCACGCCGCCGGTAAGCTCCAAGCGTCCGATCGCTGCGTTGCGAGCCCCGCAGGATCTGGACAAGCCCGAATGGGGCGTCACCGGGTTCAGCTACGCCCGGATCGTCCAGCCGGTGCTCGATAAGCATTGCATCAAATGCCACAACCCCGTGGACATGACAAACGGTCTGGACCTCAGCGGCGACAAGACCGACTTCTTCAACGTATCGTACGAATTCCTTGCCCGTCAGGGCAGGCCCGGGCAGAACCCCTATACCAAGTGGATACCCACGTACAACGGTATGGAGGCCAGTATTATGCAAGTTACGCCCAAGCACTGGGGCTCACCGGCCAGCAAGCTGGCGACGGTTGTGCTGACCGGCCATCCGGACAAAGACAACAAGGCTCGCGTATCGTTAACTGCGATCGAGAAGCGTCGCATCTTCGCCTGGATCGACCTGAACGTGCCCTACTACGGTACGTCTTCGTCGAATCACTACAAGCTCAGAGGGTGCAGACAGATGCTCCCTGCCGATCTTAAAAAGGTTCTCGCCGACGTAGTCAAACGCAGATGCGGTTCCTGCCACAAGGGCAACAAGATCCCCATGAAACCGTTCACGCGAATCAGTAACGTCGGGAACAACAGCTTCCTCCTGGCGCCGCTGGCTAAAGCCGCCGGCGGATCGGAAAAATGCGGAAAGGCTATTTTCGCTGACAAGAACGATCCTGACTACAAGGCGATCATCAAAACGTTCGACCCGGTAATCAAGCTCTACACCGATACGCCGCGTATGGACATGCCCGGTGCGATACACCCTGCTTGCCCGTCGATGGGCAAAGTGACGAACTGAAAACATGGCCAACGAAATTGAAGCTAAGTTCAAAGTAGCGGACTTCCGTGCGATCAGGAAGCGTCTGGCTGAACTGGGCGCAGTCTACCTCGGTACGAACCTGCAAACCGACGCATACTACGACACGCCGGACCGGAGTCTGCTGGGCGGAGACAAAGGCCTGCGAATACGCAAAACTCGCGTTCTGCGAACCGCGCCAGGAACCGAAAAGTGCGACACGCGCCCCCTACTGACGTACAAAGGACCGGCGGGCGATCACCAGCAGGCCAAGATCCGTCGGGAAATTCAGACCCACATCGATTCGCAGGACGCGATGAATGAGATATTGACCGCACTGGGACTAACGCCAACGCTGACGATACAGAAAAAACGGGCGGGTTATCGCCTGGGCAAATGTCTGATCGAACTGGACGAACTACCGCTAATCGGGCGATTCGTCGAGATAGAAGCCCCGAACCCCAAGCGAATCGAAACAGTACGGCGCAAACTCCGGATCGAGGCCGAACCCTGCTGTGAGCACTACATAACGCTGCTGAGCGAGGCGTGCGAACGAATATCACAGAGTTGTCTTGAAGTCACGTTCGACAACTGCACCGATTGCAATTTGATCTGATATATCCGCTCGGGTGGTAATCGCCTAACTGACTACCTACAATTAAGTAGAAGAGCAAGGAGCAACGACATGTCAAAAAGCATTCTGGCGGCGATAGACTTTTCGGATACTACAGACGCGGTAATTGCCAAGGCCGTCGAGCTGACACAAGCTTTCGGCGGAAAGTTATGGCTGATCCACACCGCCGTGCCCGAACCTGACTTTGTGGGATATGAAGTGGGCCCTGAGTACATTCGCGACAGTGCTGCAAGGCATCTGCGTGAAGAACACAAGATGCTCGGTGAATATCAGGAGAAACTTCGCACCGACGGCGTGGACGTAACTGCGATGCTGATTCCTGGGGAACCTATCGAAATGATTCTGCAAGAGGCAGAGCAACTCGAAGCCGACTGGATCGTACTCGGATCGCACGGGCATGGCGCGTTGTATAATCTATTGGCCGGTAGTGTCTGCCAAGGTCTCCTGCAAAAGACGCAACGCCCTCTGGTGATAGTACCAAGTCGTCCTGCGGACTAGTTCAGCAGCTTCAGGAACTCTTCGGGGTCAACGTTCAGCGCTATCGCCAGGGCCTTGGCGATCTCGGCGGTGGGTTTCTTGAACCCCACCTCGATGTATGCAATAAGCCCGCTGGAGCAACTGGGCACCAGTCGTGAAAGCTCCTGCGCTGAGAGTCCTGCGTTGGCTCTGGCTTGCTTGACAGCTTGTGCGATATTCGTCGCCGCCGCCAAATTGGGTTCGGGGATACTGGCCGTTTGGGGTTCTTCCGCTACGGCAGGTTCGTCGGGGGGCGTCGCGGTCATCATTGACAGCAAGTCCGGTTTGGATCCGCTGGCGGTTTGCGGCGGTGAGATTAGTCCATCCGATTCGCTGGTTTCGTCTTCTTTCGGTTTGTCGTCACCGAACAAGTCTCTCAGCAGATTTTTGCCAGAAGTGAATATGTGGCTCGTATCGCCTCGATGGGCCTTGGGTTCCGGTTTTGAGAGATCCGACTCCACAGCCTCCCAAATCGCTTCTTCCAGTTCTGGGGTGGGTCTTTCTTTACCGCGTTCGATCCAGGCGATGGTGTAGGGGTAGGCTCCTATTATTTCGGCCAGTTGTTCCTGGCTCATGCCTTTGGCTTCACGTGCCCGCTTGATTTTCTCGCCAATATGGGCCGGAGGCGCCAGTTTGGCTTTCTTTTTGGTTTTGGCGCTGCTTTTTGCGTTGGTTTTGGCTTTCGCTGCGACTTTACCGGGCGCGGCTTGGGCAAGGTAATCGCCAAGTATTTTCACTATTGCGTCGAACACTCTTCGCTGCGGTCGATTTTTCCCCAGCTCAAATGACGAAATAGTTCGTCCACAGCAATCGGCCAGCGACGCCAACTGTTGCTGGGTAAGTCCCATCGCCTTGCGTGCTTTTCGAACGTCCTGTCCGCTGTAGAGGCCCGAATCATCTGAAGGTGCGTTCATAGCGAGGGTAAACAGTTCGGTGGCGTCGAGCCCCAGAACACCGGCAAGTTTGTCCAGTTGATCGCGGTCGCCCTGGATCTCACCGCTCTCGATTCTTTCTATCGAGGTGGCGAAGCACCCGGACAGCTCACCAAGCTGCTCATACGTAAGTTCTTTAGCTTCACGGGCTTGCTGTATAACCTGTCCGACATTGCAAGGTTTATTGGAGTTGTCTGTAGATTCTTTAGCCATGATTGTCTCTTCAATCGAGAAGACGTGTAATTTTGTGAGTTTATTCTTTACGGGATAGTTTTCTATGGTTTCCTGCGTTGAAAACGCCTTGTAACTCATTGCATCGCTATCCGGATGCATCCGCCGTAGCGGCCTTCGGTATTCGCCCGAGTTCACACAAAGATATCCTATCGCAAAAATCGGGGAATGGCAAGTACGATTATATTCAGGTTTTTTCAGAACATTTTGCACTTGCAAGACGTAGAACCTTCACGAAAATCGCATCTTACATTCAAGCAGCCCGCCCTTGCAAAGATCGGCTAGTGGGCGATCACTATTTGCGTCTGGCCAGAAACGCCGCACGCAGGAGTTAATACATGGACCATGACACTCTAACCGAATCAGTTTCCGCACAGACCGGACGCGCCAGCATGTTCATACTGGCGATCCTCTTTGGCGGACTGCTCGTAGTAAACGCATACATCGCAGACTGGTTATTCCAGGACGAATTCTACGGTTCGTCGCTCGCCCTGCTAGGGGCGGTGCTGCTGGGCCTGCCAATTGTAATACACGCGATAAAGCATCTCTTCAAAGGCCAAATGCACATGGACGAACTTGTCGCGCTGGCGATAGTCGCCGCCATCGCCGGTGGAAACTATAAGTCGGCGGGCGTGGTGGCGTTTTTCCTGCTCCTGGCGAACCTTATCGAAACCCGCACCGCACTAGGAGCCAAAGCAAGCATCGAATCGCTTATCCGCCTGGCTCCGACCAAAGCTCACAGGCTCACAGACACAGGCCAGGAAGAACTCGTCGAACCGAAATCTCTCCGGCCCGGTGATGTTATCCGAATCCGACCGGGCGACAACATCCCCGCCGATGGTGAAATTCTCACCGGGCAATCGTCGATAAACCAGGCGATTGTGACTGGAGAATCAGTCCCGGTCGACAAGTCCGAAGGCGACGAAGTATTCTCGGGCACCGCAAATGTCTCCGGTTCGATCGACGTGCGGGTAACGCGGTCCGGAGCCGACACCACCCTGGGCAAAGTTCGCAAACTCATCATGGAAGCCCAGAAAACCCGCATTCCGATGATGCGAATGATCGACTGCTACGCAGGATGGTACACCCCCACCATTCTGATGCTCGCAGGAGCCGTCCTGTTCTTCACACAGGACAAGGAACGCGCCATTGCGATGCTCGTGGTGGCGTGCCCGTGTGCGATAGTTCTCGCGGTTCCCACCGCGATGGTGGCGGCCCTTTCCTGTGCCGCACGCCTGGGAATTCTCATCAAGGACGTCTCGAACATCGAGGCTGCAAAGGATATCGACGCGTTTGTTTTCGATAAAACAGGAACGCTGACCACCGGAGAGTTAAGCGTAACGCGAATGATGCCCGCACCGGGCGTTGACGGGGCGGTGCTGCTGGCGGCGGCAGCCGGGGCGGAACACCGCTCAAAACACCCCGTCGCCAAAGCCATTGTCGACGTCGCACGCAAAGCAAACATAACGCCCGCAGAGCCCACAGAATTCACCGAAACCGCCGGCTTGGGCGTGAAAGCGAAAATCGACGGCGCGTGGATACTTGTAGGGAGAAAGGCCTGGCTAGTCGAGCAGGGAATCGATATCTCTCCGCTATCGGGCGAAAAATACGCCGAACCCGAAGGGCTCAGCACGCTCTTCGCCGCGTCCGACGGGCAAGTGCTCGGATGGATCGGACTTGAAGACCGAACGCGAAAAGAAGCCAGAACAGCCGTCGACGACCTGCAAACACTCGGCGTCAGAGAAGTGGTGATGATAACCGGCGACCGATGGTCGGTCGCAAAAAGAGTGGCGCGAGAAATGGGCTGCACAGAAGTTCAGGCAGAGGCCATGCCCTCAGACAAGCTCGACCTGGTCGACGCCCTGAAAGCCCAAGGCCGGCGCGTAGCAGTCGCCGGAGACGGCGTGAACGATGCGCCCGCACTTGCGGCAGGTGATCTGTCGATAGCGATGGGCGCCGCCGGTAGCGATGTAGCTATAAACTCCGCCAGCATCGTGCTGATGAACAATAACCTCAACCGTCTGGGATTCCTCATCCGCCTAAGCCGCAGAACAACCAACGTGATCCACCAATCGCTGATATTCGGCGTTGGTTTCGTGGTGCTGTTTATGGTCCTGGCGGGACTTGGGTACGTCCATGCGATAGTCGGCGCTCTGATGCACCTGCTGGCTGCGACGTTCGTAATATTTAACTCAGCACGCCTGGTGAGATTCGGCGAGGAATTGCAGGAAGATACGCCTGAGCAACCAGCTGAACGACAAGTAAAAG
Source organism: Phycisphaerales bacterium (assembly GCA_018645065.1). GTDB lineage: Bacteria > Planctomycetota > Phycisphaerae > SM23-33 > SM23-33 > BS750m-G57. The sequence goes on along the minus strand of JABGPF010000279.1, from coordinate 654 downwards.
TCGAACCAGTGACCGCGGCGTAGCAGTAGACCGTTCTACCGTTTGACCCTAACTATTAAAGACTTTCAGTATTGAAATGACAACGCGTACGAGGCAACAACATGATCAGCAGCACGCCCGCGGCCGCGGCGGCGCTAACGACTGCTCGCATGACCCAGGCGCCCGATTCCTGGTCGTCGCCGGGTGTCCAGAGCCCGCTGAGTATGAGCCCCGAGCTGATCAGCACAGCAACATCTGCGATGACCGCCAGCAGGTAAGTCCATTTTGCGCCTCGCCCGAAGAGTCCCCATATCATCCATCCGACGATTCCGCCGACCAGCAGTGCTGCGGCAAGGCTGAACCCGCCTGCGGTGTGATACTGCGACAGGGAGAGCAGAACACCGCCTGTGATAACACAAGCAGCCGACCCTGCCCGACCGAGCCATGCCAAAACGCCCACCAGCGCCGGCATCGACGACGAACCGCCCTGTGCCTCCAGCGGGCGAGTCTGGAACATCGCGATCCCCAACGACAGGACCGCCCCACTGTACAAAACGCAGTAACCAAGGGCTGTAGCGAAATACGTATTGGGAATGGGCTTATTCTGCGTGATAGCGTCGAGCATGTAGAACGAAGTGAGGTTCGGCAAGATAGCTCCGAGCACTTTGGCGATGA
>JABGPF010000278.1 GCA_018645065.1 Phycisphaerales bacterium | reverse complement strand
CCTGGCGGAATCCCGGCGTGTCGGGATGGCAGGGGGCTACGAACACTTTCTCGTCGGTCCCGCCCTTGTTGGTCCGGTGCAGACCGCTCTCGTGGGTCACGGCGAACTGTTGCTTGTGGAAGAACGGCTGGTTCGGTTTCCGCCCGCGCCAGTCCTTTCTGCTATCCCAGGTGGCGCCCTTGTATGAGAAGTTGTAATCGGTTTTGGTTTTGTTGGACGTGTAGTAACCGGCCTGTTTCATCAGGGCGGGGATAGGCGCCAGTCCGGCGGGCATGGGGACGGTTTTATGCTTGCGGTGATATTGCGTGCCGATGCGCGAACCGTAGCATCCGGTCGCCAGGACCGACCGGGCCGCCGAGCATACCGGGCAGTTTGAAAACGCACGCGTAAAGAGCACACCGTCGCGGGCCATCTCGGCGATGCGAGGCGTTTCAACTCCGTTGGCGTCGAAGAGTTTCATGTAGTGCTTCGAGTTGTCCTCGGACATCAACCAGACAATATTCGGGCGTTTTGTTTTGGGGTCCGCCGATTTGGCTGCGAAGGCGGGCGTTGTTATCACGGCTGTGGCGCCGGCGACGGTACCGGCCAGAAACTTTCTTCTCGACAGCATTGTTGCTCTCCCGTGCTGGTTCGCTGATTAGTTGACTACTGTTATGATAAACGCGGCGTGGTGAAGATTCACGCGAAATTCCGGTAAGCTGTTGCCTCGCGATCAGCAATCTCTTAGCATTGCTCGTAGACCTAAACAGATATGGAGCTTCAAAATGAATACATCGTTCTTATCGGTTTTTGTGCTGGCAGTTCTTTTCGTCGCGAGTATGGCGTGTGCGGCCGATACGGGCGTTAATCTCGCTCCAATCGCCAAGGCGTCCACCTCGCATGTCTCGGGCGACTGTTCGCTGGACGCCCTGCAGGATGGTTCGGCGCCGAACACATCGCACGTTCGCGGGAAGGGCTCGTACGGGAACTGGCCAAGCAAGGGCACCCAGTGGGTGCAGTACGAATGGACGGCGCCGGTTCGCACTCGCAAAATCGATGTCTACTGGTGGGACGACAAACGCGGCGTGCGTCTGCCCAAGGCCTGCCGGGTTCTCTACTGGGACGGTAAAGCGTTCAAGGCGGTCAGCAAGCCGGCGGGGCTCGGTGTGGCGAAGGACACAATGAACACCACGACGTTCGACGAGGTCCGCACGACGAAGTTGCGTCTGGAGATCGACGCCAGCGGAAACTATTCAACGGGCATTTTAGAGTGGAAGGTTTATAACCAGGGCGTCTTGCCGAACTTCCCGCCAGCGGTTGTCGCCGGGGTTGATCGCGTGGTTATGTGTGAGGGGAAGACGTATCTCTCGGGCAAGGTCCAGTCGGTAGGGGGCAAGAACGCCACGAAGGTTCGCTGGTCAAAAGGCTCCGGGCCGGGCAAGGTTAAATTCGCCAAACCCGACGCGCTGGAGACCACTGCGATCTTCTCGGCGCCCGGTGACCATACGCTGGTGCTGACGGCGCGAAAGGGCAAGATGACCGCGGAATCGACGCTGAGGGTGCGTGTTGTCACTCCGCCTCCGGCAAGTCAGCTCGACCTGATCGACACCATGAGCTACAAGATCGATAGCCCCCTGTGGAACGGTCGGGCCAAGGCGCTGATCGTCAATTGGATCCCGCATTGCATCGCGAAGATAGACGACCCGGACCTGAAGCAGGGCGGGATAAACAACTTCATCGACGCAGCCAACAAACTCGCGGGCAAACCTTACAAGAAGCATCGCGGTTACGTGTTCTCCAACGCCTGGATCTACAACACGATCGAGTCGATCTGCCTGGCGATGATGGTCGACGCAGGCGGCGACAAGGAAATAATCGCAGCCCAGAAGGCGATGAAAGCAACACTGGAAGACTGGATCCCAAAGGTCCTCGCCGCACAGGAAAAAGACGGATACATCCAGACATTCTACACGCTGAACGACCACAAACACTGGACGCCGAAACTGCGCCACGCGCACGAAGGTTACGTTGCGGGGTACTTCCTGGAGGCGGCTGTCGGGCACTATATGATGACCGATCGCAAGGACGCCAGGCTCTATAACGCTGCGAAAAAACTGGCTGACTGCTGGGATCGCAACGTCGGCCCGGCGCCGAAGAAACCGTGGTACTGCGGGCACCAGGCGATGGAAATGGCGTTGGTTCGCTTCGGGCGTTTCGTTAACAAAATCGAAGGTAAGCCCAAGGGCGACCGCTACATCAAACTGGGCAAATATCTGCTGGACGCTCGAGAAGGCGGGCACTCGTATGACCAGAGTCACGTGCCTGTCGTGCAGCAGTATGAGGCGGTCGGCCATGCTGTGCGAGCGTCGTATTCCTACGCGGGGATGTCCGATGTGGCGATGGAGACAGGCGATACGGACTACCAGTCGGCTGTGATGTCGATCTGGGATAATATCGTTAACCGGAAGTATTATGTGACCGGCGGAATCGGTAGCGGCGAGACGTCTGAGGGCTTCGGGCCGGACTACTCGCTGAGGCACGGGGCCTACTGTGAATCGTGCTCGAGTTGCGGTGAGATATTCTTCCAGCACAAGCTGGGGCTGTCGTATCACGATTCGAAATACGCCGACCTCTACGAAGAAACGCTCTATAACGCGCTGCTCGGATCGATCGATCTACCCGGTAAAAACTTCTACTACACCAACGCCCTGACATCGCGTGGTGATCGCTATCCGTGGCACGGATGCCCGTGCTGTATCGGTAATATTCCGCGCACGCTGTTGATGCTTCCGACCTGGATGTACGCCAAAACCGCCGACAGCATTTACGTCAACACGTTCATAGGCAGCAGTGTGACGATCGAAGAATTCGGCGATATGAAAGTCGAGATGGTCCAGGCCACCGACTACCCGTGGAGCGGTAAAGTCGCGATAACCGTGAACCCAGCCAAGAGCAAAAAGTTCAGCGTTCGCGTGCGCCTGCCGCGTCGAGATGTGAGCGTTTTGTACTCGGCGAAACCCAACGCCGACGGGATAACTTCCATCGCGGTCAACGGGAAGGCCATCACTCCGCCGGTCGAGAAGGGCTATGCGATTATCACTCGCACGTGGAGGAAGGGCGATAAGATCGACCTGCTTCTGCCGCTGAAGATTCAACGGGTAAGGGGCAGCGAGAAGATCGCCGCCACCAAAGGGCAAGTCGCCCTGCGCTACGGCCCGCTGATGTACACCGTCGAAGCCGTCGACCAGGATATCAGCGGTGCACTCGACGCCAAGTCGCCGCTGACTACCGAGTGGCGAGGCGATTTCCTGGAGGGCGTAATGGTGATCAAGGGCAAGTGGGCCAGCGGTAAGCCGCTGCTGGCGATACCGTATTACGCTCGCAACAATCGCACCGCACAGACCCCAAAGGGACGCGCAAAAGGATCGACAATTTGGGTGAAGGAGCAGTGAGGTAAGCCCGGCGATTTTTTAGCTTAGAGGGGGAGGGTGACGGTGAACGTGGCGCCTTGGCCTTTGGCTGATTCGGCGGTGATCTCGCCGTCCAGCGATTCGATGATCTCTCTGCACAGCGCCAGGCCGAGCCCGTGGCCCTGCTCATGGTCGTCTTGTCCGTCTTTGGTGGTGAAGAACGGGTCGAAAATCTGCTTCATGTTACCGGGCGTTATGCCCATGCCCGTGTCGCTTACGCGTGTCGTTACGGTCTGCTGGGTGCAGGTGGTGACTATCGTGATGCGACGGGTGCGGTTGCTCTGCATCACGGCGCTTCTCGCGTTGATCAGCAGGTTCAGGAACACCTGCTGCAATTCGATTTTCCGGGTCGATATCTCCAATTCTTCGGGGATGTCGAGGGTCAGCTCGATGCGATCTTTGGAGAAGTCACGGGCCATCGCAACTAGCGTTTCTTCCAGAAGATCCTTAAGCGAAATGCTCTGTAGTTCGGCAGGTGAGTTGTGCGTCATGCCCAGAATTGCTTCGCATATTTCGCTGGCCCGCAGGCCTCCGCTGGCGGCGCGGGTGATCGCTTTGGGCGCGAAAGTGGGGTTGGTTTGGGCCATCTGGGCGTAATTGATAATCGGAGTGAGGATGTTGTTGAACTCGTGGGCGATCATTGCCGTCATCGTGCCCACAGACGCCATTCGCTGCGATTGACGCAACAACTGACGCAGTTCATGCACCTCTGCATTCAGCTTCTCAACCTGCTGATCGTGATCGATATTTGTCTCGCTGGTTATACCCAAGCTGTGTTCGCTCATTATTAAAGAAGCTCTATTACTTGCAAACGGCCGTGCTCTCGATTATCTATGGGCTTTATTAATCTCCTTTGTTATCGGTTTGTAACGCCGATTATCTGTACAGGAAAGTTGGAAAATCGTGTTAATCGCGATAAATCAGGGCTTATAAGCAGCATGAACGCCATCGCACACGGAATAGATCTTGTCGAATGCGCTCGCCTGCAGGTGAGCATTGACCGTCACGGTGAGAGATTTCTTAACAGAATTTTTACGCCCGGAGAGTTGGCGTATTGCGGCAGCCGGAAGCGGGAAATAGAGCATCTTGCGGCCCGTTTTGCTGCAAAAGAGGCCGTTATGAAGGTCCTGGGCACCGGGTGGAGCGGTGGGATCAAGTGGACCGATATCGACGTGTCGAACGATCCGGCGGGGCGACCGGCAGTTAAGTTGACCGGAAAATGCTCCCAAAAAGCCGCCGAACTTGGTATTGATAAAGTGCTTATCTCGCTGACACACACGGCCGGACACGCGATGGCCTCAGCGATCGGATGCGGAAAAATATGAGCGATAAACCGATTACAATCTTTATGTCCGCCGCCGAGGCAAGCGGTGATCAACATGCCGCCAACCTGATCACAGCGATCTCCGCACGCATTCCAGACGCCCGTTTCGTCGGAGTGGGCGGGCCTAAAATGGCGGCTGCGGGATGCGAACTGCTCGCTGATCTCACCGTCAAAGCCGCGATGCTCGGTGGTCCGATCCTGCGCCTTGGATACTGGATCCGCCAGATGGCCCGGATCAAGCGGGCCATGAAGGACCTCGCCCCGGACCTTCACATTCCCGTCGACAGCCCCGCGCTGAACTGGCATCTAGCCAAGCACGCCAAGGCCATCGGCACGCCGGTTATGTATTACGTCGCGCCGCAGGTTTGGGCCTGGGCTCCGTGGCGGGTGCGTAAAGTCAGGCGCCGAACCGACATGGTGGCGTGCATTCTTCCGTTCGAGGAACGCTACTTTCGCGACCGCGGAGTCAACGCGACGTACGTCGGGCACCCGCTGTTCGACACGCTTGAACCGCCCGTCGAACCGCTGCCCGATCTGGCTGAGGCGTGGTCGGAGGGCACCTGGAACGTTGCTCTTTTACCGGGCAGCAGGCCCGCTGAAATCGCCAACCACATGCCCGCGCTGCTCAACGTAGCCGAGGCCATTAAGCGTCGCTGGTCGCGTGCTGTCTGCACGATTACCGCCCATAACGACGTTGGCGCACAGAACATTCACGCCGCCTGCAAGGGGCGCCTGCCGGCACATGTTGAAGTCGTCGTCGGTAAGACGCGGCACGTACTGAAGAACGCCCATATCGCCGTCGCCGTCAGCGGAACTGTCACGCTGGAAGTCGCACATTTCGGCGTGCCGATGGTGATCCTCTACCGCGTGTCGGCCGCTGGGCACAAGCTCGTCGGTCCGTTCCTGGGCATCAGCACGCCGCACCTGGCGCTGGTGAATATCCTGGCTGGCAAGCGTATTGTCCCCGAGATCATGCCCTGGTACGGACGCATCAAACCCGTACGGGAAATGGTGCTCGACGTGATGGACGACCTCGGATGCCTGTACGATATGCGCGAGGCGATGCGCGAGGTCACCTCGCGCCTGAAGACCTCTCCGTCGGCCAGTGACAACGCCGCCGATCTGGCGATCAAGATGTTGAAACGCCAGGACTCCTAGCCGACTGACGAGCCTGCCGGGACCGCTTTGCTCGGCGCCAGAACTACCACGTCGGTCAGTGTTTCGCCTTCTTCGGCGCTGGCGGCAAGCAGCATTCCGTTGGACTCAAGCCCACGCATCTTCCGCGGCGCCAGGTTCGTCACCACGATGATCTGCTGCCCGACCAGGGCTTCCGGTTCGTAGTACGCCTTGATGCCGGCGATGATCTGGCGGGTGTGGTCGCCGAGGTCGACTTGCAGCACTACCAGGCGGTCGGCGTTGGGGTGCGATTCGGACTGGGTGATCGTCCCGACTCGCAGGTCGAGCTTGCAGAAGTCGTCGTAGTTGATCGTGGCCTTACCCGTGGCTGCGGGCTCTTCGGGCGCCTGTGATGCGTCAGTGGCTTCGGGTTCTTTGGGTGTCTCGCACATTGTCTGTTCCTTCCAATCGCCGTCGGGGCGTGGGTTTATGTTCGTCACGATACTCTAGGCAATCGCCCGCCGTTTTACAAGCCTCATGACGATTGCCATCTTCACAATTGCTTCACACATTTACGCTGTGAAGCTGTAACACGTAAAAGTGGTGCTTCTTTTACGAGTCATGGGTCTCGCGAAAGGGTGGCTTCTGTAACATGTTGTGGTGGCGCGGGTTAGGTTGGGCGTGTCATGCGTGCGCCGATCTGGGCCGTCGTTTACAGGCTCGCTAGTGGGTCGGATCGGAGCTTCACACCCCGCGTGCTGTGAAGATGTGTGAACATGTGTGAACCTGCCCGCCGACGGTCATTTCTTGACCGATATCCCGCTGCCCGCCATCAACCAGGGCAGGTTGAAGCGGTAGTACAGGCGGCTGCTGATCAGGTGGATTACTCCGTCGGGTGTTTGGGTGGCTGCGAGGTATCCGGCGTGTTCGGCCCGGGTGGGGCTGGCGGTGAATTCTTTGGTCCAGGCGCCTCCGTCGAACTTGCCTGCGCCGGGGGTTAGCAGCTTCCGAACGGGCCAGGTCTTGCCCTCGTCCAGTGAGACCGCCGCATACATACCGTGGCCGGTGAACTTCTTGCCATTCTGGTCGATAAAGCTCATACCGTTGGCCTCGGGCCTGGTCCGCCTGCCCGAAGTGAACGATACAAACAGCAACGCGCCCCGCCCCAGCCGCCTCAAAACCAACCGCTGACCGCTCCCGATCGGTGGGAAAACGCTTGCCTGATACGTCCAGGTCTTGCCCATGTCAGCCGAGATGCTCATCGGCATCTTGCCATTGATCGTGTCTCCGCGACCAAAGGCCATT
>JABGPF010000006.1:34983-46488 GCA_018645065.1 Phycisphaerales bacterium | reverse complement strand
CCCGCCACACGCTACATTTTTCCGGCGCCATTTACATCCTATACTGTTATAGTATAAACAAGGAGAAATTCCCGAGGCTGACAGTTTTCTCCGTTGGCGAATTGAATCACTCATTTATTATCTGGTGCGAGTATATGTCTGACAGACCTGTTGTTCTGGTAGTTGAAGATGATCTGGAGATGAACCAACTGCAATGCGAGTTGCTTGACGTGTACGGTTTCGATTCGCAGGCGGCGTACACCGGCGCCCAGGCCCTTGACCTGTGCGACGAGGAAACCACAGACGCGGTGCTCCTTGATCTCATGCTTCCCGAAATTGACGGATACGAAACCTGCCGACGCCTGAAATCCCAGTCCAGCACAGACAAACTGCCCGTAGTCATGATCACCGCGATGGACAGCGACGATTGCCGCCAAAGAGGAATGGACGCAGGAGCCGACGCATACTTCACAAAACCGTTCGATCCCGATCAGGTGATCTCGACGCTCCAACTGCTGATCGGAGCCAACGGGGGCTAGAATGCTGTCCCGGCAATTGTGGGGTATTGAACGGCGTAGATATCGACACAGAGACTCAGAGGCTCAGAGAACGGCAAAATCTCTTTTTTTTTGCGACAACGAAAACGACGCGAGAGAAGGCAGAGAAACAGAGAAGGACAAAGATAGTTATTTTGTCGTTCTCTGTTTCTCTGTTTTCTCTGGTGCCGTTACAAAGAAGAGGTTTTGCCGTTTGCCGTTCTCTGAGCCTCTGAGTCTCTGTGTCGAACCCCAAAACGCCGACAATACTACTCACACTCAGTCCGCCTCACCGTGGCCTGCGAGCGGTTCGACCGGAATTGTCACGGAAAACACGCTGCCCTTATCGGATGTGGTTACATGAACCGTCCCACCGTGCATTTCGACAAAATGCCTGACAATCGCAAGCCCCAGGCCCATGCCCCGCTTCTGGTAACCGATATCGCCTGAGGAGTGCTTCATCACGTCCCGAGTCGAATAGAACGGATCGAACACATGGGGTAAATCCTCAGCCGCTATCCCCGGTCCTTGATCTTCTATGGTGATCGTAACGTATCCGCCAAGTTGTTTGCCCGCTATTAGCCTGATCGTCCCACCGTCGGGGCTGAACTTAATGGCGTTAATAATCAGGTTCTCCAGCACATCACACAGCTTGGCCCGGTCGGCCCGGATTACCGGCAGATCGTCGCCCACTTCGATTATGAACTTCTGGCTGCGGGAGTCCATAAACGCCTTGCAGTCCAGGTAAACTTCCTCGAGCATTTCCGAAAGGACTACGTCAGCGTATTGCACCTGATCGGTTCGGCCTTGTCCGGGCAGCAGTTTGAAAATTGAGTCGATAATCTCGGCAAGACGTTGTGCTTTGGCTCCCATCGTTCCGATCGCTTTCTGCAGGCGAGCGGGATCGTCGGTTTTTTCCAGCAGTTTCGTCATAGCGATCAAGTACGCCACCGGCGTTCGGAGTTCATGCCCCGCCACTCGGATGAAGTTCGTTTTCAGTTCGTTGGCTTCGGTGAGCATTCGGTGGGTTTTATCGACCCGGGAGATCATCCTGTTAAAATCGTCGGTCAGTTCATCGATTTCATCGGCGGTATGCAGGCGCCACAACCCCCCTCCGTTCTGTATACGATGCGATAAATCGCCTTCGGTCACATTCCTAGCCGCCGCGCCAAGCCAGCGAATACGCCTGACCAAACCTCGCTCAGCCAGGAACATCCCGAACACGAAGATCACCGCAATAATCGCCAGCCCAACCCACAACACGTTGAAGCCCATCGCATAAACCGACCTTAAAGCTTCCGAAGTCGGAACGCTCATCACCAGCGACCAGGAAGGCATGGTCACTGCATTCACGCCGATTTTATCGGGCATTGTAAGCGGTGCATACCCCTGAAGCATCCCCTTATCAGTGAATCGCCATCCCGGTTTCACACCATATGCAATTTCACCGTACCACTGATCAAGCACGTTGGACCGCGGATCGAGTGAGGCGTGGTGTCCGTTTTCGGAATGGTCGTCCAGGTAAAAAATCTCACCCGCTCGCCGGACAAGCATTATCGACACGGGGATAGGAGGGCTGCCGATCTTCACTGTTTTTTCGTCGGTCAGATGCCTGACCCACTCTGTAATATTCAGCACCAACTTGGCGACGCCCACAACCTGCTTACCGTCCCGAATCGGGATGCAAACGTCTATCGCCCAGATACCGGCACTTTTGTCAAAGTTAACCGGAGGGGTATAGATGCGTCCTTTCCCGCCATCCCAGGCGCCCCGCCACCAGTCTTCGTCGGCCTGGAAGTAGTCGCCTGTCTGCTGGGTGGCGGAGACCAGCACGCCGAAGCGATCGGTTACGAGTATTTCCGCTATCAGTGAATCGCTGGCCTGAATCTGTCGAAGGCGCCCGGAAAGATCATTGGCGAGAATTCCCTTCAACGTATCCGAAGAGGCGCCCCAGGAGGCCTCTATCGCCTCAATTACCTGAGGATCCGTCGGTTTGTCCAACCCGCCGAGCGTCTTGACGATATCGGGCACATATTGGATTTGATTGTCAAATTTCTCGATATCCTTACCCAGCGAAATCCTCAGCGAGACGGCGTGAAGGGAGGCGGCTTTGGATATTTCCTCTCCGTATCGTTCTGTGCTGGTTTGCCTGGCGGTTTCGGTGATCGTAATCAGGGCGGCGATCAGAGGCAAAAGCGCCATCAGCACCAGTAAGACAAGCAATTTTGTGCGAATTCCAATTCTCATACATCAGCCCTTCGCCATCACCGATCCCTCTACGAGGCGGTTAGGCGGCATTGTTCGAAGTCATTATTCTATTATATTGTTCGGCCGATCAGAGCAGCGAGTTATAGTCTAAATGCGTCACATCATGAGTATTGCTTGATGTAGACCGGTCACATGACTATGCTGATGCGTCGACGCAGAATACAAAACGCCAATTACAAAGGATATAACAATGCGTAAAGAATCGCTGAACTTTCTCAGAAACTTGCTGACAACCCCTTCACCCAGCGGATTCGAGTCGCCGGGCCAGAAGATATGGGCCCAATACGCCCGCATGTACGCAGACGAAGTGCATACCGACAGCTACGGTAACGCCATCGCGATCCTGAACCCCAAAGGCACACCGCGAATCATGCTCGACGGGCACGCCGACGAACTCGGGCTGATGGTCAAGCACATCGACGACAAGGGCTTCATCTACTTCCAGCGCATCGGCGGGGTTGACCCCGCAGTCGTGCGAACCAAACGAGTTGACATCTACACCGCAAAAGGCGTGGTGCGAGGCGTTATCGGAGCCACCGCGATACATCTGCAGGACCGCACCAAAGACAGCAAGCCCCCGAAGATGCACGAATGCTTCATCGACATCGGAGCCAAAGACGGTAAAGACGCTCGCAAACGAGTGGCCGTAGGAGACCCGATCACCTTCATCGACACCTTTGAAATGCTGGACAAGAACATCGGCGTCGCACGAGCGTTTGATAATCGCATCGGAACATGGGCGGCGATTGAAGCACTTCGCATCGCCGCGACGGCCAAGAAAAAGCCCAAATGCTGCATCATCGCATGCAGCAGCGTGCAGGAGGAAGTCGGCGGCGCCGGCGCCCAGATGAACGTCGTAAACTTCACGCCTGACGCGGCGATCGCGATTGACGTAACTCACGCGACCGACACCCCCGGGATAGACGCCAAGCAGCACGGTGAAGTAAAAATGGGCAAAGGCCCGACGATCACCATAGGCAGAGAACATCACCCTGTGCTCGTAAAACGCCTGCGGGGCATCGCCAAGAAGGCGAAAATCGATATGCAAATCGAAGCGTTCAGTCTCTCTGGCGGAACAGATGCAATGGCGATCCACAACAAGATCGGCGGCGTACCGTCGTCGGTTATCGGTGTCCCGAACCGCTACATGCACACCACCGTCGAGATGATCGATCTGCGAGACCTGCAGAAGACCGCCGACCTGCTGGCTGCGTTCTGCCTGGACCTGAAAAAAGGTGAAATGTTCAAGGTGAACGTCTAAACACCACAGATGATCCTGAACGGAAAATTCGCATTGGTGACCGGCGCAGCCAAGCGTCTGGGGCGTAGTATCGCCCTATCGCTGGCCCGGTCCGGAGCCGATGTGATAGTTCACTATAATCGCTCCGAAAACGAGGCACGCGAAACCGCCGAGATGATCGAACAGATCGGCAGACGCGCCGAACTGCTTTGCGCCGACCTGGCGCAACCCGAGCAGATTGACGCCATGTTCGCCCGTCTGGCCGCACTTCTAGCCGACACGCCTCAGCAACTGGGCATACTGGTGAACAACGCCTCTGTCTACCACAGAACGCCTCTGGCGGACCTTACCGCCGATCAGTGGGACCGCGAAATGAACGTAAACGCTCGCGGACCTGCCCTCTGCATGCGATACGCCGCCGAGCTCATGCAGCCGGGTGCGGTGATAGTCAACATAACTGACATATCGGCAGAGGACCCGCGCGCGGGATTACCGGCGTATTGCGCATCGAAAGCCGCCCTGCTGGCGGTTACCAAGTCGGCGGCAAAAGCACTCGCGCCGGGCATTCGCGTAAACGCCGTTGCCCCCGGCGCGATTTTGTGGGAGGACGACATTTCCGACCAGCAGAAGCAATTAGTGCTCGACCAGATCCCGATGAAACGAACCGGACGGCCCGAAGACATCGCAGCGGCGGTCATCTTCCTCTGTCGCAACGAATACATAACAGCGCAAACGATAAGAGTCGACGGTGGATGGTGTTTGCGATAGTCGAGTTTGAAACGAACCGCCCCTTGTGAGAAAAAAATGCGGCCGAGAGGAGTCGAACCTCCACGTCCCTAAGGACACAGGCACCTGAAGCCTGCGCGTCTGCCAATTCCGCCACGGCCGCGGCAGCGAAGCACAATTCAGTGCTCCGGGACTAAGTAGCTTAAGAATTCCCAGACGAATGTCAACCCAGAGCATCCGAAAATCTCGAATTTAAGCAAAAGTTCTTTCAAGACGCTCAATCGAGCCCAGACATTCATGCTCCAGAATTGAAGCGTTTTCCAAGCTTGCAACGTCAACCCACAGATAGCTATCTGTGGGCTTTATTAGTAGAGACATGCTGAATTATTATCTGAACCTCAGAGTGAAATTTAGTAAGACAGGAAAGTCAGTTATACACATGAAACACGTTCGTCCTGACAATTCGCGCCCTATGACTGTCAAATCCCCGATCAAGCGACTACAATGTTTCTAACTAACAAGTCGGGAATAATTGACTATGAATAAAGACGTAAAATTTAGCAAATGGTCGGGAAGTGGTAACGATTTTCTTTGTATGGATAATCGTGACGGGCGGTTTGATGAGATTTTGGTCTCTCAGGAAAGCCTGGCCCACTTTACGCGTACGCTGTGTCGGCGTGGGCTGGGCGTTGGCGCCGATGGTATCGTTTTCGCCGTCGAACCGGAAATCGAAGGCGTGGCTGATATCGCCGCTAAATTCCTCGAAATGGACGGTACCGAATCCACGCTGTGCGGTAATGGCACGGCGTGCTTCGTACGATGGACCGTCGGGCAGGGAATCGTAGCCGACGGAGATGTCCGCGTGCTTACCGGGGCAGGTGTTGTGCTGGGCAAAAACCTCGACGACGGATACACGCGAGTCTGCATCCCCCTGCCCGAAGAAAAACGCACTGATCTAAAAATACAAGTCGACGGAGACGTTATCGACTGCGACTACATCGTCACCGGATGCGAGCACTTGGTGGTGTACGTCGACGATATTGAAAACGCGCCCGTGACCCGCCTGGGGCGTCTCCTGCGACATCACGAATGCTTCGCCCAACCGCGAGGCGTGAACGTAAACTTTGTGCAGCATATCGCCAAGGGCGAACTGGCGATTCGAACGTATGAGTACGGCGTGGAGGCTGAAACGCTGGCCTGCGGGACGGGTTCGTCGTCGGCTGCGATCCTGGCCGCACGGAAATTCAACTGGCCCGCTGAATACACCAGCAATGACAAGCCCGTGCATCTGCAAACTCGCAGCGGAGACGTGTTGCGAGTCTACGTCGGCGTCGATGAAAACGATACGGTTACCGACCTGTGCCTGGAAACAATGGTGCGATGCAGCTACTCAGCCACGCTCTGCCCGGATCTGGCGGCGCTGGCGATGAGCCCGGTGGTGTAACGCGATGAAAATTATCAGCATCGACCAGAACTGCCATCCCCTATGGGACGTACCGCCAAAACTGCACGCACTGACCCATGCCGGACACTCAACCCACCACTGCATCGAAGATATCGACGTAGCGTTCACCGCCATAGGAGCCCAGGCTGGCGACGACGATTCGCATCTGCGGGTCGCTCGTGAAAGATTTTACCGCAGCGGAGCAGCGGACTGGGGGGCGGCGATATTCTACTTCAGCTTCCTCGGAAGGCAACCGGTCGAAATTCGACAATTCGAACAGTTCACCGGGATAAAAACCAACGTGCTGGCCGGTAAGCTCGGGAGCTCTGCCGACGAACTCTATGATCGATTCTCGCCGAGCGACAACTGGCAACTCATCGGACCGAGCTACTTCCAAAACCGCAATCTGCACCGCGTTATCGGCGATCTTAGCGTATCGCAGACCAGCGGGTTCCTCAGCGAAATTATCGATATCGCACGCGACGATATGCTAAAAGCTTTCCCGAGCGAGCAGTCGCAAAAACGAGTCGAAAGCTGGATCGACGGTCAGCGGACACTACTGGCTGAACTGATCTCAGCCGACGGTGACGGAACGCTCGTCGAACTTTATGAGCAATGGCTCGGGCGATACGCCAAGGCGCCAATATCGCTGGGAATGACATCGGACCTTCTGGGCACCGGACGAGACGAAACGCAAACCGCCCTGCTGGAGCTGTTCACGGGGCGATATGAAACCGCGGCTGAATTATATAACGCCGCGATAACCGAAACGCAACAACCGCTCCGCCTGCTTGACGTCGCGGCTGGAGAACTGCCCTTCTTCGCCACCATAGCCCGCCAGGGACGAATGGTTCGCTGCGGAGTGTCCCTGCTCAACGGAGGGCTGCAGATCGCCGACATGCACTTCGACCTGCTGAGCGGCGGGCGAATACCCGTCGACAAACTCCGCGACGCGGGGATTATCGCACTGGCGGGCAAGGCGATGCTGCTGGTGATTCAGGTTCGCATCGGACCCAGCGGGCGAGCACTCGCCCTGCCCTACCGCGGATCACTCTACATGCCCGCTGCGGTGCGGCTGGCGGAGAAACTGCAAACCGCCGGACTCCTGCCGGGCCAATTGCAACCGATAGTCCGCGTGCGCCTGGGGTTCCTGGACGCACTGAAAAACATCGACACGCCAATCCGCCTGCCGAACTACCTGCAAAACGCCATGAACGCCGAAACGGCGCCCGCAAGCCAACTAGGCCAAACGTGGCGCCAACTCGCCAGCGACGCCGCCGACCGCCTGAAAGCGTTCGCAACGCCCGAGGGACGCCTCAAATGGCGCCAGCAAACCCAAAGCCACCGCCTGGGAGAAATCGCCGATATCGATCTGGCAAGACGCGACCTGGCGCAAACAGACCCCAAGGGACTTGAAATACGAAACCTGTCAAAACGATCGAAACAACTCGGCGCCGAACTGCTGAACGCCGAGGTCGAGCAGATCGCCGCCGACATCCACACCGCAGAACTGGACTACTGGGACTCACGCGGAGCCATCCTGCCATGGTCGATCGCACTGGGCGGGCAAGAGTTTTATGACGACCTGATCGCAAACGCGAATATCTACGAAGAAGCCTAGCGGCAACGAGAACGCCATGAGCAGATCGCAACGAATACGACATCATTACCAACCGCGAATCGACGACATGCGGGCCAATTACGATGTGGTCGACTGGGCAAGCGCCGAAGCGCAGCAAATACGATTCGCCGTACTGGCTGACAATCTCCCGCTGGATGGGCGGACGCTGCTGGACGTAGGTTGCGGACTCGGAGATCTCCTGACATTTCTCAAAGGACGCGAAATTTCGACGGATTATTGCGGAGTCGATCTGCTGAGCGAGATGATCGAATCGGCCCGGAGCAGAAACCCAGACGGGCGATTCGTCTGCGGAGATATATTTCACGCCGAACAAAACGGTGATCCTTTAGGCGCCAATGAACTTTTCGATGTTGTGTTCTGCTCAGGGATGCTGAATTTGGAACTGGGCAACAATCATGATTTCCTGCCCGATGCACTCAAGCGAATGATGCAACTGGCCAGCGGGCATATGGTTGTGAACCTCCTGCACACGCGGACCGAAAAGAAATATCCGCACTGCACGTACTACGATCCCGATTCGGTATTAAAAATTTTGAAACCATTCACCGCTGACGTGCGTCTAATAGATGATTACCTGCCGAACGATTTTACGCTTATATGCAACGCCGCCGACGGACGACAATAATTTGCATCACTCCGCCCGGCAGCTTGCCGATATAATAGTGTACTTGTAACCTCAACCGGTCGTAATGCGTATCCACGATGAAGGGATGTTCTATGAAAAAATTTAGCAACGCAGCCTTAAGCGCAGCACTGCTCCTGGCGGCCTGTGGAGTGGCGTGGGGAGCGGCGAAAAAACCTCCGCCTGAGCCCGAACCCAACGGGACAATCAAACTGAGGTACGACGCGATCGGAGCGTCACGCGCGACTACCCCGTCGATAATATCGGGGGGGAACCGCTTCAGCGTGGGAAGTTCGTCATCCATGGGCATCAAAGTCGCAGGTAAGTCGGTCAAAACATCTGCGAAGGTCACCGGGCGAAATTTCTATCTCGGATTCGACCGGAACGGCGACGGTAAGATCGCAAAATCCGAATGGGCGCTCATCCCGTCTTCAGGAACCATGCGGATCACCGGTAAGTCAGGAGATATTTCCTATTCGATGACCCTGACCAAGATGCGTGTCAGCTACAACAAGAAGACCGTTAGTTGCTGGGGCCAGGCGATTATTCGATCTAGCATGGCCGGGAGGCTCCACAACATCCCCGTGCGTATCCTCGACGATAACATGGACGGTAAGTTCACCCAGAACAAATCCAGGTTCAGCAGCGATGCTATCATGATCGGTTCGTCGCCATCGGCAATTCCGCTGAGGAAAACCCACCGGATCGGGAAGCATATTTACCAGTTGACTGTAGCGGCAGACGGAACGAGCATCGATTACAAACGCGTTGACGACGCCAAACTCGGGCGGGTCATAACAAAATTCTCCAGCAGCATGTTGAAGTCGCTGGTGCTCGTGGGTTCAGACTCTGCTTACGATATTAAAACTGACGGGCTGGCCGGAATACCCGCTGGCGACTACAAACTGGCGTACGGCTTAATCGGACGCGGTTCGAAAAAGTTGAGTTTCAAGCCCAGCACGCTGACGCCGGACTACCCGATAACCGCCGACATGGTAAACACTCTTCGCATCGGTCCCCCCGCCCGAGTGGACTTTGACGCTTCGTACCGCGGGGGCAAGGTGCAATTATCGGCCTATGACGTGAAGGTGCTCGGTGCAGGTTCGGAAATTTACGGGCCTATCGACTTCACGCGTAAGGGGAACACAAAACCACCTCAAATAATCATACTGAACGGGAGAAAAATAGCATCTTCGTCCAGTATGAAATATGGCTGAGGCGGCGTATGTTCGTACACAGGGAGTGTACCAAAAGGCGCATCAACTAAAACCACGCGAGTTGTACTGACGATCGTAGCACCGGTTCTCGGGAAACTTCTCGGAGCCAAAACGCTCGATCAGATTTCATCGAGACAGTTGTCTGACCCCTACGCCGATAAACCGGCGGTAACCACCGTGCCGATACGGGCCAGGGGCAAAGCCGCAACGCCAAAATAAAACTCGCTACACACTAAACGAAAAATGCCCGCGGCTACTAACGCCGCGGGCATTTTATATTCTAACGCTACGCACTTCCGTTTAGCGGCGGGGCAACGCCCCGCGTTCGTCGGGCTCCACGATTATCCTATCTCACTTACCGATCAACGCGAACGCACCGGTTCGCACCAGGATGTCCGTAAGTGAAAGCAAACCGATAATCCACATCACCAGGCCCACTTTTTTGCCCCGCCCCGCTGCTACTGTCAGGATAATATGGGCCATAAATCCGAACGCCAGCCCCGTACTTATCGAGTATGTAAGCGGCATGAGAATGATCGTAAGGAAAGCGGGCATCGCCGAGCAGAAGTCCGACATGTCAATTTTACCGATGCTTCGGAACATGAACACGCCAACGAGAATCAGCGCCGGGGCCGTCGCGAACTCAGGCACAATAGCTATCAGCGGCGTGATGAACAATGCAGCGATAAACAGCAGCCCGGTGACAACCGAAGCCAGCCCGGTCCGGCCGCCTTCTGTGATACCGGCTCCGGATTCTATGTATGTAGTC
This sequence comes from Phycisphaerales bacterium, assembly GCA_018645065.1. Lineage (GTDB taxonomy): Bacteria > Planctomycetota > Phycisphaerae > SM23-33 > SM23-33 > BS750m-G57. The sequence goes on along the minus strand of JABGPF010000006.1, from coordinate 36,045 downwards.
GTGGTGCTTGTGCCAAGCAGCGCCCCGGCGAGTGTGGCGATCGCATCGGCCTCCAGCATACGATTGATCTTTTTGATTTTCCCGTCTTTTCCAATCAACCCGGCTTCGTGGCTACAGGCGACTATAGTGCCCACCGAGTCGAACAGATCAACGAACATGAACGAGAATATCGCACCGATAAGCGAGATATGCAACGCACCGAGAATATCGAGCTTAAACATGATCGGAGCGATAGACGGCGGAGCCGAAACCATACTTCCGATGCTGAGGGACGAGCTGTCCACAAGCCCTGTAAGCACCCCGAGCACTGTTACCAAAACAATGCCTATCAAGATCGCGCCCCTGACCTTGCGAACGGTCAGAACGCCCATAATCACCAGCCCGATCAGCCCCAAAACGATTTTGCCGTCGAAAGCACTTACAAGCGAAACAAGCGTCGCCGGATTATCGACAACCAGTCCCAGCTTATTGAAGCCTATGAACGTTATAAACAGCCCTATCCCCGCGCCAGCTCCCAAACGGAGCGATAGCGGGATCGCGGCCACTATTTTCTCCCGTGCGCCAATAACCGTGAGCAACAAGAACACCAGGCCCGAAAGGAACACAACGCCCAGAGCAGTCTGCCAGGTAACACCGTGCCCTTGAACCAGCATGTACGTGAACATCGCGTTCAGCCCCATGCCCGGAGCCATTGCAAACGGAACATTGGCCCAGAACCCGACGAGTATCGTGCCAAACGCCGCTGCCAGGATAGTAACCCCGATCAGTGCGTTTTTATCCATACCGGTTTGGGCCAGTATGTCGGGATTGACCACAACGATATAGCTCATCGTGAGAAACGTAACGACGCCTGCGACGATCTCGCGTCTGACGTTAGTACCGCGTTTATTGAGTTCAAATAGTTTATCCAGCATATTTTCTCCGGGCTGCATGAGTTAGTACAATGGAACTGGATATGGATTATGCTAAACGGCGTGGCAATTGGCAACAGTGAACGATAAACGACTAAAGACAACGTCGCGCGAAACCGCAAGCGGTAAGAATTTATCGAACATCAAATTA
>JABGPF010000006.1:16304-34973 GCA_018645065.1 Phycisphaerales bacterium | reverse complement strand
GCGCCGTTGCAGTTCAGCGTTATCATTTACCAAACGCAGCACTCTTGACGTTTGTTCTTCGCTAATGGATAATGATCGCTTCGGACAGGTCAATCTCTGTGACGCAATGGAGGTGATCGGCGGCCTGGTGGCGCCCTTGGTCTTCAAAACCAATGTGGGGCTCAACAAAGTCCTGGGTGGGTTCGATTCCCATTCACCTCCGATAAACGAAAGCGGCGATCCAAAATCAATTGGATCGCCGCTGTTGTTTCGTCATTAGTGCATCACCACCAAGTGATGCGGAGGGGGGCTACTTGCCTCAGCCGTATTGCGTGCCGCGAGCACCAAACTTTAACGCCCCAGGCCGCAAATCCAACGCTGCCTCACCGGCGGCGCCCATATCGGCCCAGACCGCAGACCCGCGATAGATAAGCTGCCCCTGCGGGCCAACCAGAACTATCGTCGGAACCGACTGGATATCCCAACTCATTCGCACCGCCGACCCTTCGTCGTAAGCGACGGGAAGGTTAAGTTTCATCTTTCCGTAATACGCTCTGACGGTATCTTCGGAATCTGTGATATTCACCACGACCGTCCGAATGAGTGCAGCCTTTTTCAGCGTGCTGGCCACACCGGGCAGTTCACTCAACGCCTGATTACTGTACTGGCAATTCGCGTCAGCAAAAACAAGCATCAGACCGCCCTGGGCTATGTATTCCTCAAGAGCCAGTTCGTCACCTTCCAGTTCGGGCAATTTCGTAGACGCCAGCAACGCTTGAACATCAACCTCCTTTACGCCAAGCCGCGGCGTATCGGGCCCGGGGTCTGACTTCTCAGCCAGCATGATCTTCGTCCAATCACCAACTTCGTCCGGGAAGGCGCCCATGTATCTGGTGTTGCCAAACTTATCGATCATAAGGAATAACGGGAAGATCGTAGCCCCGAAAGCATCAGCCAATTCACCTTTGGGGTCCCGAACGACCAGAAAGTCGGCGGGGTTGTCCTTGTAGTATTTTTCGACGACATCAGCCTTGGTCGACGCCTCGACGCGAACGTACTGGAGCCCTTCTATCATCTTGGCGCTGTGCTGGGTGACCATCATCCCGTAACCTTCGTCGCTAAGCTCGCACCCGACGATACCGAATTCAATAAGCACCGGTTTACCCAGCAGATCATTATCCTTCAGGAACGTCATCGCCGTAGGACCAGTAGCCGATGGCCCTTGCGGACCCGAGTTAGATTCCTCGCCTGAACGCTTGCAACCGCCTGTAAGCATCGCAGCGGCCAGGCCGACTGCACATATTGTCAGTAACATTTTTCGCATGATATAAACGTCCCTTAAGTAGGTCCGAGGGCCAATATCGCCCAAGGATAGCAATACCTATTATACGCACCCCCAGCCCTCACGCAAAAACAATTTAAGCCCCTGTACACAGAACAGGAGAACAGTTGAGCAGGTGAGCAGGTGAACCGACAACGGCAAAATCCGAATTATTCAATACGCGACCAATAGATAATTATCCTGCGGTCTACTGATCACTGTCGATGTTCCGCCTTTGGCTGGATCAACCGTTCAAAAACAAGCCCACGCCGTTGTCGCTGCCGTAATGCCGTAACGCCGTTCAATCCCAAATTCCAAATTCCAAATCCCAAATCAAGATCTAGGAGCAGCATCCGCCTTTACCGCCGCCCAGATCCGTCAGTACGTCCTGGTAGAACATCTTGACCGGAACCCCGCCCATTGCAATGGCGCACCAGGCAGCTTCGTCCAGTTGGTCTCGGGTGATGCCCATATTTGTAGCCTTTTGGTAGTGGGCTCTTACGCAGGGCCCGCACTTTGAGGCCACCGCCAGTGCGAAGTTGATAAGTTCTTTTGTGTGAACGTCAAGTTCTCCGCTCGATGCAGTTACTCGCATGAGCATTCCGAAGGCCTGTGCGGCATGTGCACTTGAGCCCTTTCCGTCATCCAGGGCGACCGGAGCGGCAGACTGATCCGGACAGCATGACGCAGAAGTCGGGGCCGGACAGCACGGTTCGGGCTCAGGGGTCGGGCAGCACGACGTAGCGGTCGGGTCAGGGCAACATGGTTCTGGCTCGGGGGTCGGGCAGCACGACGCAGATGTTGGGTCTGGGCAACATGGTTCATCAGTCACCGCAGGCCCGCAGCATGAAACTTCCGGCCCAGTCGCTTCGTCCCCGGTTTCCTCGACATCTTCGGCCCGGGTGAACGAGCTGGCCAGCATGATCTGCCCGGAGGACTCTGCCACAAACTCCCCTATCTCGGTATACGCCACGCCGCGCGTTTTCAGTTCGGCGCAGAGTTTGTCGTAGCGATCGGGGTTAATTGCGATCAATAGCCCGCCTGAGGTTTGTGCATCGAAGCCCAGGTCGGCCAGCGATTCGTCAACGTTGTCGGCAATTGAAATATCGTCAGCAACGTATTCGCGATTTCGTTCAATCGCCCCAGGCGTCACGCCGTCTGCCAGCAGTTCCATGACACCGTCCATCGCCGGCAGCATTTCAGCCCTGATGCACGCTGTAAGTCCAGAGTGACGGGCCATTCCTATCAGGTGCCCGAACAGTCCGAAACCGGTAACGTCGGTGCACGCCGAAGCGTCGGCGGCGACCATTGCGTCGGCGGCGTCTTTGTTCAGGGCAGCCATTGACGCCTCAGCCTGCGCCATCGCCGACGCGTCAATTCGCCCGATCTGGCGTGCGAAGTTCAGCACTCCCACGCCAAGGGATTTGGTCAGCACCAGTCGATCGCCAACTTTCGCAGCCCCTCGTTCGATAGCGGTTTTATCGGCAGTGCCCGTAATTGCAAACCCTAGTTTGATCTCTTCATCTTTAATGCTGTGTCCGCCCAGCAGCGCTACTCCGGCGCCTGCGAGGGTGTCCATGGCGCCCTTCAGCATGCGGTACATGATTTCGGGGTTTTGGGTTTCAGCAGGGAAACACAGAACGCTCAGAGCGGTGTGCGGTGTTGCGCCCATGGCGTAGATGTCCGACAGACAGTTGGCGGCGCAAATTCGCCCGAACAGTTCCGGATCATCCACACACGGCGTGAACACATCAACAGTTTGCACGAGCACAACCCCGTCGCCGAGATCGAAAACCCCCGCATCGTCGCCAGCGGGAATGCCTGAAATAACTGACGGGTGATCAACCTCCGGCAGACGAGCCAGAACGGCTTCTAGATCGACAGGCGATATCTTCGAGGCGCATCCGGCGTTGTGGACCATTTGGGTCAGCTTAACGTCGGCGATATCGCCCGGTTCGGGGCGTTCACCGGCGCAGAGACATATCCCCTGGTCTTTGAACACATCGCACGGACAAGGACGCTTCGGGTCGCAAACGCAATGTCCGAGTTTAATAGAACGCTGCATTACGCGGCGACGCTTGGCGAGATCGATTTTCATATTTCGGTTTTCCCACGGCCCGGGTGGTCAAGACCGCGGGACCGATTTACTTCAACGTCAGTTTCGAGTCGATAATTTTAGACTCAAACGGTTTGGTGTCGTATTTAACTTTCAGATTGAATTGGCCTTTAGTGGTATTGGGCACACTCCACGTGTGCGAGCATGTACCGCCTCAGCCATATCCTAACTTGGCGGTGTAGACCACCTTTCCGGCCTTGTCGATCACCTGAATGCTCGGTGGCGCCGGTCTCTGGCCCGCAGCATTGGCGATGCTGCTGATACGCCCGCCGAGTGAGTCTTTCATCAGCAAGTTCATCCTGACCTTGCCCTTACTATTCGACGAGGTGACAGTCGCTTCGATCGGGGCGCCGATCGGGAGAGCGGCGGTTTTACCGGAAGAAACGGTGAAAGACTTCCCACCTCGATAGCTTCCGTATCCTCTGATATAGGCCGATCGCTTACCGGGCGTGTTGCTTGTGTAGAGCGTGTAATTTGCAGTCTGGTACTCATCGGCCGGTACGTTAATCGCCTCTTTACCGCCACTGACGGTCAGGAAATATTTCTTTCCCACCAGAGTGCAATTCCAGCGAGGAGAGTCAACCTTCACGCTGCCTACTGCGACATCCATCGCTGCGGCTTTGATCTTCATGCCTGAGATATCGACGCTGTAGAGCTTCCCGTCGATAAAGATCGGTTGTCCGATGTACGCAGTAGCTGCGCCGCTGGAGAACTTTCCGTCATCGGTTCCAACCATAACACGGTCGAACGGCATCATCGTCGACGGGCGGAACGGCGGTTTCAGTGCGTCGGCGAATTTGAGATTTCCGTTCCCGTCAATAATTCTAACCGGATATGTTTTAGTTCCGAACTTGCAGGAGCCTTCAACCACTACTGTCATCATCAGCGACAGTCCCCTGCGAGTCCCCTGCTTCCAGTAGGTTCCCTGCAGCGTGACGGGGATTGACTGCCCGTCGCGTTTAGCGTTGATAACCACGGGGCCTATCATGCCCATGGTCACGTTTCTTTGCGCGGGTCTCATTTTGATCGGAGCGGTCGGGGCGTCCTTGAACATTCCCGTGCCTGAGAAGTCCAGGCGGATCAGCTCGGGTTTGGTCGCGTCGGCTTTGGCGGCATCTATCGCCACCATCACCGCACCGGCCGCACCTCGAAGCGTCCCAACAAGCGCGTTTTTGTTGACAAGCCCCTTGGCCTTGTCAACTCCGGCGAGCTTGAAGCCGGACACATACATCCGAGCGCTCGATCTGGTGGGCGGAGGTTGCTTCATGAACGTCAGATCGCCGGTGGCGCCCAACGCAAACGACGCACATAACATCAACAACACAAAGCTGATAGTTATTTTTTTCATCGGTCTGGTCCTCTAGGGTTCCAAGTACTCGAAAACGCCTTCAACGCATGAATTATACACATCGCATTTTGGAAACAACAGCACGCATTTTCAAAGATTATTGGTTTTCGGAAAGAAGTTTTCTGGCTTCGGACCCGACTTTACGCTTATTGGCGCTACGAACGGTGTATTTCAGGGCGTCCAGGTGGTCCAGCAGCGGGACGGCGACCTTCCGGCTGGCGCCGAGCGCGTCGCGAAATTCCATCGTCGTGAATATCGTCGACTTGGCGAACAGTCCCAGCACCACGTCCTTGGCGGCGTCAACTGTATCGTTATGCAGAATTACTTTCCGATCAACCTGAACCACTGTCCCCTGGTCGGTTAGGACGGCGATCATTTCGGCGAATTTTTCGTCTGTCACTCCGAGTTGATCGGCGATATCTCCCGGTAGCGGCGGAGCCAGCGCAGCACTCGCCAGCAGTTCAGTGATCCTCCTGCACAGTTCGCTATCCTCAGCCGATATTCGCCTGCCCATACCAGGCAGTCCGAGAACCATGTCAACTTGCTCGACACGCCCAGCGGCCATCAGGGCCTCCATCGCCGGATCGAACAGACCCTCCCCCGCAGTAACGCAACGGTTCAGTTCGGCTCGCGTAAGCCCGCCCCGCGTGGGATTTTCCTCGTGGAAGCACCGCAGCGTTTCGGCGATCGCATCAGCGACTTGTTCAATCAGTTCGCAGCAGAGGAACTTTCCGTCAGGCATTTTGCGTGCGGTTCGCTTGGCTGTGAGTTTTTTTAGTGCGTCGCCTGTTTGCACCAGCGGCATTTTCGCGAGCGTCGCCAGAGTTTCGGGGGTAACGGCCTGGGCGGCCTGTTTTAGATGGATCGCAGCCCAGTCGGGCGGTGAGTCCAGTGCGTCCCGCATCGCGGTGAGTTTTTCGATCAGCCAGGGACGGTTCCTTCGCATACGCTGATCGCTGGTGTCCAGTATTCGCCCACCGCCCAGAGTGGTGTTAATCCCCGACGGGCCTGCGGCGCGAACAACGAACCGCTCCCCCGGAGCCAACGCCAACGGAGACTTCATCCGCAACTGAACGAATTGACTTTCACCGGGCAAAATCGGACCGCCCTGCAGGATCGCCACGTTCGCCATCACCTCAGCGGTGCCAACGTGCACGTGCACTTCGGCGTAGTCCTTCATCGCCTTGTGGGCCGATGTGAGTATTTTCAGTTCGGCTTCGACCATCCCAGCCGGTTGGTAAACGTCGCTGCTGCACACCAGCGCCCCTCGCGGAACATCCGAAGCGTCGATATCGGCAATATTAATCGCGACACACTCGCCCGACATGCCCGTTTGCGATTCTCGCCCGTACACCTCCACGCCGCGAACGCGAGCCTTCCGCCCGGTATGCGGGATCAGCAGTTCATCGCCAACGCTTATCCGCCCGCTTGACGGGATGCCCGAAACCACCGTCCCGAACCCGCGAATAGAGAATGATCGCTCGACCCACAGGCGAAATAATCCATCGACCTGGCGAGATTCACAGGCATCAACAGCTTTGTTCATCTCAGCCATGAATTCGAGAAAACCCTCGCCGGTAATGTTCGACACCGGGCAGATCGGAGCATCTTCCAGAAAAGTGCCCGCTACAAAAGCTCGAACGTCGTCGCGGGCCATTTCGCTCAGTTCAGCGTCTACGATATCGGTTTTGGTAAGGGCGGTAAGTCCGTGTCGAACGCCCATGAGAGTGAGGATATCAAGATGCTCGCGGGTCTGGGGCATCACGCCGTCGTCGGCGGCGACTACCAGGATAACCACATCGATCCCCTGCGCTCCGGCGACCATATTGCGGATAAAGCCCACATGTCCGGGCACATCGACTATGCCCACAATGCGGTCGTCGTGCATCTGACACGGCGCAAAACCCAACTCGATAGTCAGTCCGCGCTGCTGCTCGACCGCCAGCGTATCGGTATTGCAGCCGGTGAGCACCTTAACAAGCGCAGTTTTACCGTGGTCGACATGACCGGCTGTGCCCAGCATGATGTTTTTACGATCCTGACCCATAGCAACTACTGCCCCACACGCACAAACGCCTGTGCGATCAAGTCGATCTGCTCGTCGGTTATTGTGCGAACGTCCATAACTATCTGCTCGTCTTCAATTCGCGTGAACACGCAGGCCTCATCGGTTCGCAGGGCTTGTGCGATCTGCCCGACCGACATATCAGGCAGCGAAACCTTCACCACCCATGTGGGCAGCCCGTGAGTCGGGAGCGATCCGCTGCCGAGGTATCCAACACCCTCGCACACGGTGGATTGCCCCACAGAAATCGCCGCCGCCAACGCCTCAGCACGAGCCTTAAGCGTTTCCTCGGGCGTAGCGAGCATGCGGTACAGCGGGTGAGATTCCGCCAGTTTTTCCGTATCTCTGAACAATTGCAGTGTACGTTCCAGGACCATCAGACATGACTTATCGGCCCGCATCGCCCTGGCCAGCGGGTGTTTGCGGATGCGTGCTATAAGGTCCTTGCGTCCGACGATAACGCCGCCCTGGGCGGCTCCGATCAGTTTGTCGGCGCTGAACAGGACTATGTCGGCTCCTGCGTCTATCGACTCGCGAACGGTGGGTTCATGCGGCAGGCCGAACTGTTCAAGCCCTACCAGCGAACCGGCGCCAAGATCGTCTATCAGCATCACGCCCTGGTCCCCGGCGACTTCAGACATCTCAGCCAGCGTAACTTCCCTGGTGAAACCGACCACGCGATAATTGCTAGGGTGCACCCGCAGCAGCGCCGCGGTCTTCATGTTTATCGCTTGGTCGTAGTCCTTGGGGTGCGTGCGGTTTGTGGCGCCGACTTCCACGAGTTTGGCGCCGCTTTGCTCCATTACTTCGGGCAGCCTGAACGATCCTCCGATTTCGACTAACTGTCCTCGCGAGACGACTACTTCCTTCTCGGCGGCAAGTGCAGCCAGCACCAGCATAGTTGCCGCTGCGTTATTGTTCACTACGATCCCGGCTTCGGCGCCGGTTAGTTCTGTCAGCAGATATTCGATTCGCAGGTCGCGATCGCTGCGTTTTCCCGTTTCGCGGTCGATCGCGAGCGTCACATACCCCTTTAGCTCATCGGTCATTGAGTCGACCACGCTCTCGGGCCAGACCGCCCTTCCCAGCGCGGTGTGCAATATGATGCCCGTGGCGTTGACAGCTCCACGAATATGGGGGGAGGTCCGATCGGTAAGTTTTTCGCTCGCCTGAGCCAAAACATAGGCCGTATCTGTATGCATCGCCCCGCACCGACCGCCTGTGTCGTCCAGAATGCCTTGTCGAATTTCCTCGACGGCGTCTCGCAGACAAACGGTCACCAGACTGCGCGGATATCGCTCCAACCAACCGGCCACGGTATCGTCGCCAAGCAGGTCGTTTATAGAAGGTAGTGCTCGAAGTAGTTCTTGTTTGATTGATGAAGTCATTTAGTTCTCCCAACTTCCGTACGCACAGACTATACCACAAGCAGGCGACCGGCAACAGACCACCGCAATGATTACTCTTGCATTATTCCCCATGCGAGGTGTAGCATTATCGTCGGGCATACATTAGGTATCGGGCCAATGACGCTTAAACGCCGCACAATTGGCGACCAATGGGCTTACAGATTCGTAAACGGTGTACAGCGGCCCGAAATACAACTTATGTAAACACTCGCCAACGAGGGTAAAATCGTCCAGGCGATGTTCGCGACAACAAAAAAACAATAGCGTAATAACCCGAAAGGAACCAGCCAATGACAAAGCGTATCTCCTCAACAGTTATCATGATCGTAGCAATAGCAGCCTCGTCCGCACTGGGCGAAAAGCCTGAGAAATGGCTGGACGCCGGGGACACTTTGGCGGCCGCGAGCGAAAAAAACGCCGAGCCATCCGAATCGATCAAACCCGAAGAACATCACGAAAGATGCTGCCCGCCCTTACCGTTGCACAACCTGGAAGGAATTTCCGGCGCCCCAATGACGCCAATGGCGTACATAGGCAACGCGTCCTGCAACAAACAATGCTGCGGAGGACCGGTCGTCTCGTACACATTCCTGAACGCCGGATCGAAGGAAATGCACGTCGTCGCGATAACCCAACCGCTGTTCAACCGCCTGGAATTCGGGTACGCATACAGCCATATGGACCTCGGTTCGCTCTACTCCGACATCCGCGACGCCGGAATGGACCCGGGCAGACGAAACATACAACTGCACCACTTCAATCTGCGTGGAATGCTGGTCAAGGAAAATGACTTCGGACTTCCGCTACCGGCAATTACTGCAGGCGTGCACCTCAAACACAACCACGGAATCAGGCAGGCCGACCGAAACCTGGGCGGCGCAATTAGCGCTATCGGGTTCAAGCACAGCAGCGGAGTGGACTTCACGCTGACGGCTACCAAAATGTTCCCGACACTAGCCTTCGGAAGACCCGTTATGCTGACAGGCGGTCTGCGATTGTCCAAAGCTGCGCAAATCGGACTGCTCGGTTTCGGAGACAAATACTACGCAACGTTTGAAGGCAGCGTGGTGTACATGCCGACCGACTGGTTGGCGCTGGCGTATGAACTGAGATCCAAACCCGACCCGTACAAGCAAGTACCCGGACTGATCGGACACGAAAGCAACTGGCAGAGTTTCGCAGCCGGTTGGGTAGTGAACGACCATATGACGATCGCGGCGGTATTCGGACTGATGGGCAATGTAGCCAACGCATGCGAAGATAATTCGGTAGGCATCCAACTTCGATGGGAATTCTAACACGACAATAGGATCACACTGAAAACCGGCTGTAGTAACGCCGCTATCCGGACGAGCCCCTGCACGCAACCGAGCGAACATTTTGCGTGCCTCGCGATATCCAATCTGTTACAATACGCAACCGCCCAAAACCGGGCGGAGGACATTACATAGACTCCCCCCCCCGAATCGAAAGGATCAAACCAATGAAAATACGCAATACTATTATCGCAACAGCCATTCTGGGCGCACTGACACTTACCGCCTGGACCGCCGATAAAGCCGCAAAAACACCGGGCCCCACAACCAGGCCCGCGTCAAAGGTAGTTGCAACCGTAGGCACCGACACAATTACCAACGAACAGGTCATGGTGGCGATGCAGCGCATGAGGGCGCGCACTCCGCAGGACGCCCTGGACCAACTGGTCAACCAGAAGCTCATCGAAGCATACGTCCGAAGCGTACCGTGCTCAAAAGAAGACATCAAAGCGTGGAAAACCAAAACAGAAGCCAAACTAAAAGCCGACAAGCAGGGAACGCTCGAAGAGTACATGGCCAAGCGAAAGATCCCCAAGGAAGAAATTCCCCAAATGGTTCGCTTTGAGAAACTCAACGAGCTGGCGATGAAAATCGCCTCGCCCGCAGCACTCGACAAGTTCATCAAGGCCAACCCCTCATACTTCGACGGAACGCAAGTCCAGGCCAGCCACATCCTCCTGAGCTGTGGATCGGGAAGCTCAACCGAAGAACGCACGAAAACTCGCAAGGAACTCGAAAAAATCGCCGCCGATGTCAAAGCCGGCAAGGTCAAATTCGCCGACGCAGCCAAAGCTCACTCAAAATGCCCCTCGGGCAAGAGCAGCGGTGGTGATCTGGGCGCCTTTGCATTCCACAGAATGGTCCCCCCGTTCTCAGTGTCTGCGTTCGGGATGAAGGTTAACGATGTCAGCGGGATCGTCGAAACACCGTTCGGGTTCCACATCATCAAGGTAACCAAGCGTACAGAAGGAACCGGCAAGCCCGGACCCAACGCACAGCAGATCGCACGCCAGATAGTGCTCGGAAACTTCAGCGACAAGATCATCGCCGAATCACGAGCCAAGAACCCGGTCAGAGTGATTCGATAAGGTTCTACACCCAATACCGGTGAGAAGATTTTTGCTAGATAGCGATTATCTAAGTTAGAATTACAATCCACCCAAGCCCTGGAAGAACGCAAGCTTGATGCCTAATCAAGCGGCGGCTTTCAGGGCTTGGGTTTTATTTTAGGTTCATGACGGATTACCAGGGAAGTTAACGGCAATATCGCTAAACCGCAAGCGGCAAACTCCAGCAAGCGTACTACCACGCCGCTTGCGGCTTAGCGATGTTGTCGTCCGCCCTTGCCGTTATCCGTCGTTATCCGTAGCATATCCGTCTTTGGCTGTTGTCGTTGCCGTTTCTAAATCCGCGGGAATCAGTGTCGCTGGAGCAACGCGGAAGTCCCGATTTCACATCGGGGTGGTAAAAAAAAGCCGTCGCCTCTCGCCGCCAATACCTACCGGTAAACAGACAAAGGTAAAGGCATGACCGTAGGCGCAACGATAGGCCGCGTTATTGACAGGTAACTCCTGCGATAACATCCTGACCTAATCGCGAGCCAAGAACCCCGTCAGGTTGATTCAACAAACCACCCTCAGCTTCGCTCTACTGCGAACTGTAGCCCCCGCTAGTAACCTGTTACAAACGACGTGAAACCAAGCCCGATCAGGCTCAGGCCTTCATTATGTTTGAAGCACGCGGGCCCTTATCGCCCTGAACAACCTCAAAGGTCACGCTATCGCCTTCAGCCAGGGATTTAAACCCCTCGGATTGAATGTCGCTGTAGTGTGCGAATACGTCCGTACCGTCATCAGCTTCGATAAAACCAAAACCTTTGGAATCGTTGAACCACTTAACCTTACCAGTAGCCATGCTCAGGCTCCTTAATCCAGATTAACATGCCGGATTCACCAAAATCCGCCGCACCCGCACAACCAAACCCGCCCCATGGGAAACGACATCTTACGGATTGGCGGGACATGAAACTATTCCACGAACTACCCGCCGTGTCTACCACTTGTTAATCCACCATGAGTCTACCACAGCACCCCCGGTTATTGTCAAGTCCATAAATAAAAGTTTCTTACAACAATTTACGCCAGCAAAACCCGCACAGGATATCTATATCCGCAACCAGCGCCAACTGTGCAGAACATGACGGGGCAGTCGCGACAAACCTGGCGGATCAATACACGATCCCCCCATCGTGAAAACACGCCCTCCGGAAATCAAACTGGCAGGGTAAATCGCCTCTCCCCTCCCGCCACAGAGGATTATGCAACAAGCTTCCCAAAAGCGCTAAGCCGCAAGCGGCACGACTTCACGTTCGTTCGGGTTTTATTGGGTTTGCCGCTTGCGGCTTAGCGCTTTGGGGAGGAGTTTTTTGCAAATCTACTGTAGTTGCGAACTCCTTTTTGTGTAAGTATTAATATCAATGATGCATAATCCGCCACACCACCGGGCATGCGATTCCATACTGCGACAGTTCACTGTTTCTACAACATCCGCAGCCCTGTCAACTGCGACACGAGTCCACAACTTCAAAGTAACGTCGAGGGAAGGCGGCTTTCATGTTCTTGTGTTCGACTACTGTGTCCATTAGCTCAGGGGCTGGACGGCCGCAATGAGCCGTTGTCGCTCATCTTCTGCTGCTTGCGATTCATAGAGACTCCGCCCACCGGTAAACCATGCTTGAGCCTTCGGACCCGTCGCGCCCCTGCTATGGCCCTCAGCGGACTTCTAAGCCTCTTTCCCGCTGCTTCACGAGCGGTGGCACATGTGGGTCCCACAGACCTCCTCAGGCAGGCACACCGCCCATCACGCTTATCACTGCCGTATATACATACAGTCCAACCGTGCAAATACGGGGTGTTTAAGATATTTGCCTTCTGACCCCAACTGCATGCCTCATATGCGACTTCTGTTCATCAAGGTAGCGTTTTGCCTGCGCCCTCCTTCAGAGCGACGCCGTGCGACGGCAGCCCTTGCCGTCCGGCTAGTGGTTCCCCTTGCCGGGGCCACAGAGGACTTTCACCTCCAAGTCAGTGTGCCCTGCCCTGCCGGGCACACCAAAAAAAGACAGGCGGGCACGTTTTACCGTGCCCGCCTGAGAATTGATAATCTGCGTGGTCGTAAAGTCAGGGGTGCAGCCCCGACTCCCGGGTATATAAGGTTGGGCGGTATCGGCTGACAATCACTCTCGTGAAACCGTTTGGAGCAACGAGCTCCGCACCATCAAACCTTAAGGAGAGACTCATTTTTCACAGACTATCAAGTTGTTAATGTAATCTAATTGTTCGGGTTGAAGCGGCGTCCCGTCCGGACCGCTTCGACACGGTCCGGACCGGGCTTGCCTATGTTTGAAATCGATTACGCCTTCCTGCGACGTCTGCGGAGCGCCACCAGGGCGCCGATCGCCAGCAGACTCATCGTCGTCGGTTCGGGCGTCGTGCCCGGCAGATCCGTAGCACCGGGGGCTGTCGTGCCTTCGCCCCAGTTGGTTCGCAGGATCACGAAGTCGGCCATGTCTACATAACCGTCACCGTTGAAGTCAGCGTGATCGCCAGTTCTTGCCGCATCGTGCGGGCTACCGAACTGGGCCAACAGGATCGCCATATCATCTTCATCGACATCCAGATCGTTGTCCGCGTCGCCTTCCTGCGTTCCGGCGGTTACGTCCAACAGCATCAGGAAGGTTTCATCGTCAATGGTGGTCATCCAACCGAGTTCACCAGCCATCCAGCCTTCAGGCAGGATAACATTGATACCGCTCGTAGCACTCGGTACGGCATTCTTGACGCCCGTAAGATCGGGGAAGATCTGGTTGTCAGCATCCGAGACGAGCCCAGCGATGTCATACTTATCAGAGTACGTGTATAACAGCTTGATGTCCTGGGATCCCGCCGGAGCGATTCCGTCGATATTTATCGTCATACCGGCTTCCAGCGTGATCAAGCCGGTTACGTCTATGTAGCTGTCTGCTGCAGCCAGCGTGAAGTCGTACGTCGAATCGGATGTCAGCGTCAGGCTCATCTCACCGGAGTCGCCGTCGCTACCAACATTCGATACACTCTCGCCGCCTGTCAGCGTGTCGGTTACTGTTACAGAAACCGGGCCAATGGTTGCAGCATGGGTCGAAAGCAGTCTCGATCCGCCGCCGATGGTCATATTCGTCATACCGATCGCCATCGACGCCGCTGTAACCGGCGATTTAATCGTCAGGTCCACACCGTCTGCAATCTCAGCACCGGCAAGATTCAGGCCTATACCATCGACGCTCACGATGCTGCTATCTACAGCCGAGATCGTGGTGTTCACAGCGTTCACCGTGCCGCCTAGCATGGTCAGTCCACCGTCGTAAGCGGTAGCCAGGTTATACTTCGCTTCAAGATAACCACCGACATTGTTGATATCCGCGGCCGACAGAACATGGTCGAAGATAATGAATTCAGCAATATCACCGTTGAACGCCTGGCCAGCATCCCTACCGCGGTTGCCAAGGATCCAGTCCCTGTTGCCGCCGCTGTAGGCATTGGCGGTATTGGAGCCGATCACGGTTCCGTCCAGCGTGACTTGATAAACCGCCGCGTCACTTTCCAAGCTCAACAGGTGGTTACCGCTATTAGGCATATCGGCGTATCCGTCCATACTATTACGGTTCGTTCGGAAATCACCAGGAATCATCTCGCTCCAGTTCTGGGCGACGAGACGTCCGTCTTCACCACGGTTACCGAAGATATTGTAACGCTTATTACCGGTTTCGTTAATCGTTGTCACGGCGAACCAGCTTGCTCCGGTGGGAACCTGAGCAGCCAGGTTATCTCCGTTAGTACCGCCATGATTATCAAAGATCATGTCGTCACCATTATCGTCGTTGTCCTGGACAAATCGAATCGCGGGCATTCCGTTCAAGCCACTGGATGCAACGTACGTGGGCTGATCGCCCGTGTTGATCTGAACGGCGTCGTTCTGGAGTAGTGCGGTCGTTCCATCACTGCCAACACCAGCACCGGAGACGTCGACCCATCGTTCGATCGGGGCACCGTCGGCGGGTGCTATTCCATCGCCATTAACATTACTCGCGTCAAGCCATATCACGGCGCCTGCGGGCAAGATCGCTCCGCCGCCTATTCCCGGGCCAGCGAGGCTCATCTCGCCACCGTTAAGCGTCAGCGTGCGGGCGGTCAGGATATTTGAACCGCTTACGTCGATCGCAGGACCACTAACAACTGTCGCGGTCGTTCGGTCCATCTTAACCGAATCGGTAACAAGCAGTGCGTTGCTCGATGCATCAACTGCACCGCCGGTTACGGCCGCGGTTGCAACAGTCAGGCCACCACTAGTCAGGTCAACCTGTCCGCCGGTCACCTGCAGGTCAGTCACACTACCGTTAGCCGAGGTAACCGTACCACCGGCAACGGCCAGGTTTGCGACGTTCGTTCCGGCGACATTCGTGACGCCGTCAGTTACGTTGACCGTACCGTTTACGGTCGCATCGATCAGACTCGTCGTACCGGCGGTGTTCACTGCCGAGGCGGACAACGTTCCGCCGTTTACAGTCAGTGCTCCGCCCGTGCCTACATCAACGGTCCTGATCACCGACAGCGATGCGCCGGGGTCAACAGTAAGCGATCCGCCGTTTACTGTCAGCGACAGGGCATCTGGTCCGGCGTATGCGGCAGTTACGTTAACATTACCAGCATCCACCTGCATTTTGCCCAGTTCCATCGGAGCTGTCGTGCCAAGTCCGCTGACCCAGTTCGCTCCACCGTAGGCGTTGTCGCTCTCGTCCCATATCTGCGTGGGAGCGATAAGCAGGTAAACTTCGTCGATTCCGTCGTCGCGGATGAACATGTCTTCGACCGGGCCCCAAGTCGGGACGGCAGTCACGTCAATGTTAACCTCAGTCAGCAGGTCGCCGTCCAAGGTCGCGTCAAGGGTTCCGTAGTTGAACAGTGCATGTCGAGTTCCGCCCAGCGGAGCGTCAACGTCAGCCTGCTGCAGAACCAGTGTCCACTGGTCATCAAGAGTCAATACACCATCGACATCCACAAGGTCGCCAACCGAATCCCAGGTGTAGCTGGTAGTAGCAACCACCGTGAGATCGTTGACAACATTCAGCGTTCCTACGACTCCGGCGCCGGGCTGGAGAGCGTCGGTAACGAAGACGTTGGCGTCGATTGTTGCGGTTCCGGCTCCGGTCATTTCGAGTGCCTCGAAGACTGCCGTGTTACCGCCAGGACCAGCCAAGGTCAGCGTCGCGCCGCCCTCAACAGTCGCCGTGCCAAGCACCGGCATGGCGTTGGTCGACGGGGTCATCGCGTAATTCAGCGTCGCGAAGAACAGGTCCCATGGCTTGGGATCCGCGAGCGGATCAACAAGGGGATCAGGCATTTTGTACGCCTCTTCATCGAAGAAGTAGTTGACATGCTTCGACAGAGCTATCTCCGAGTTGTCGGCTAGGCGGCTGCCCTGTTCGTAGATGAACAGAGTCGGCTTGCCTTCGTCGCCGGTGGGTGTCACGCCGTCGACCTGGAACTCCGCAGCGGTCGCAATTACTATTGCGTCGTCGCCAAGGGCCACACCAGGCAAGTTGACGTTCTCCATCTTACCAGGAGTAGCGGGATCGTAGATCGTCACCGCCGTGCCCGCAGCCTCGGCGCCATAGCCGGCTTCGACCATGATCGGGTGGCTGGGATCTGCGATGACGATGTCCGTTACGTTCTCTGAATCGACCCAGGAATCGGCGGTCGTAAGACCTTGATCCCACCATATCGCTCTTTCTGAGTTCACAAACGGAACGGTCGTGTTCCTGAATGACGCCATCAGAGCATCGTTGTGGGCGGCGCCAATACCGAGGTTCTCGGTACCAAAGACCAAGTTAAACTCCTGTTCGAAGTTGTCGGGGCGAGTGAACCTGTCGACGAAGGTCACTTCAAGACCATCGGCGTCAGCGTCGTCCACGTCGTAGCCTCGCGCCGCCATCTGGTCGACTATCGCCTGCACGTCCGCAGAGTGTGCTGCGGCCGGATCATTCACCACAAACAGGATGTGCCTGGCTGCGGGCAGTCCGCCTGGTGCGGCCAGGTTTACAGTCAAGCTACCTTCAGCAACCGTCAGGTTTCCGCCGGTCGTCGCCAGAGATCCAGCTCCACCGGTCGTCGAGAGTGCTGCAGCGCCGGCGCCGATCTTGGTCAGCGTTCCGCCGCCGTGCAATCCAACAGTACCAGCGGTTACGTCACCGCTGGTCAGCAGTTCGCCACCGCTGATATTCAGCCCGCCACTAATGGTGGCACCTGCGGTGGTCATGCTTCCGCCAGTGACGGTCACATCGCTGGCCAATGAGGCGCCGGTGCTGGTCAGGCTTCCGCCGATCATATCGACCGATGCAGCCTTCAAGCCCGTAGTATTAACCGTACCGCCGTTAACCGACAGCAGCGTTCCGGTCGCACCCAGGTCAGCTTCGAGGTTCAGCACGCCGCCGGTCGCGTTTACCGCGTTGGTGTTGATCACAGCACTGCTTGTCAAAGTGGCCTCACCACCGGTGACGTTAAGGTTGCCTGCTGTGGCGTCGATCGCGGCGAGGTTCACCGTTCCGCTGATCGTGGCGTCGCCGCCCAGGTTAAGGTTCTTGTCGTCATTAAGGGTTAATGTACCGGCGAGATCAAGGTCACCGCCGAGGTAAACCGTCGTGTTGCCTCTACTCTGCAACAGGCCGCCAGACGCTATCGTCAGCGTCGAGCCGTCCATTACGTGCGTATTGTTGGCAACAGCCAGATCACCACCAGCACCGATCGTCGCCGAGGCGGCGTCGATGATCAGGGTGTGTGCGTCTGCGGCGCCGGTCAGCGTAGGTACGCTGGCGGTCGAATCGTCGATAACAGCCGCTATCGTTGCACTCGGGGCGATCGAATCAACCCAGTTACCCGCAGTGATCCAATCGTTTCCAGCCGTGCCGTCCCAGATCGCCGCAGCCGTGCCGACGATCACAAGTTGAATCTTACTATCTATGCTATTGTCGATGACCGATGAGGCGCCAATGTCGACAAGGTCTGCGTAGGGGTTCGCTGCCGGGGGAACCAGACTGGGGTCAATCATAGCTCCGGCCATCGAACCGTAGGTGAACAGGTCATATGTGCCTGGCTGTACAACGCCGGGCGGGTTCATCAGAACTGACCAGTCGCTGGTCAGGTCAAGTGCGCCGCTGACGGTGACCATATCGCCGTCGCCGTTCCAGTCGATCGATGAGTTGGGAGCCATCGCCAGGTCGCCGGTTACAGCCAGCATTCCTGTCTCACTGCCGCTGTTGAGCGTAAGCGTCTGCCCAACGGTCACCTGTCCGGTGAGTCCAGCAGTTGCGCCGCTGGTTGCGACATTGAAGATCACCGAGTCGGTGGTGGCGCCAAGGTTCGCGGTCGATCCGTCGGTCAGGTTGACCGCATCATAAATCGCCGCTCCGCCGCCAGTTGCCCACCAGCCAGCCTGGTTCGGATCGCTGGGATCAACGTCCACACCATCGATCGTGAAGTCCATCCAGTCGCCGCCGCCGCCTTCGGTGAAGGCGATTGCGAAGCGGTGGATGCCAGCCGTCAAAGCGACGGTTTCAGTATGAGGCACATTCCAACCTTCCGGCGGACGGTTATCAGACACGATGTCGGTGGCGTCTAGCACGCCGTCCTTGTCGATGTCGATCCATACGGCTTCCTGGTCGTCACCGTGGGTGTAGAACACATAGTCTCTGGTCTCGGGAGCGATGAAGAATCCATCCCACAACAAGGCGTACTGATCAGCCTGGTTGCCCGGGAACGAGAGTTTGCTGGTCGTGATTCCATCGGCTGCAGACATATTGTCCTTGAAGTACTGGGGCCATGTCGCCCAGTCGGCGGGTGTCTTTGCGAACAGTCCGCCACCGTCATTAAGGTCAAGGTCCGCAGCAGTTTGTCCGGAGTAGAAACCGAAGTTAAGCTGATTCAAAGCCAATCCCGTAATCGTGCCGGGGGTGCTGAGAGTCAGGTCTCCGTCCACATTCAGGGTCGCTGCGATTACAGTTATGTCGGCGCCGCTGAGTTCAACG
>JABGPF010000006.1:12782-16294 GCA_018645065.1 Phycisphaerales bacterium | reverse complement strand
TCAACGGTTCCGTTGGCGTTGATCGTCCCGCCCAGGGCCAGCGAACCGCCGGCTGCGATATTCGCCGATGTCGTCGCGACACCACCGAGATCTGCATTACCGGTAACCGCCAGAGCAGCGGCGTTGTTCAACTCGCCGCCGATCTTGACGCTCATCGAGCCCACGTTGGGACTCGTCAAGTTGGCCGAACCGCCAGCTGCTACAGTCAACACGTCAACATTCGTCATGTCCGCACCGGCGTTCAGTACGCCGCTTACGTTCATGTTTGCGATGTTCACGGTGGCGCCGCTGGTCAGGCCAGTTGTGCCAGCTGTCACGTCAACCGTCGAAGCGGCCAGCGTGCCTGCGGCGTTTACGGTCAGAGCACCTGCCGAGGCGACATCCGAAGCGTTCAGGACGCCGTCAACAACAACTGTTCCGCCGGTTGCGATGTCCACCGTAGTGGTGTTCATTGTCGCGTTAACATTCAAGCTTCCGCCAGTCACGCTCGTGGTGTCGACAACGTCGAGGTCGTTAGCGACCACAACGGCGCCTCCGCCGATCGAGAGATTCAAAGCGCCCGCCATGTCCGTATGGGCCGAATCGACGGTCACTGTTCCAGCGTTAACTGTCATGTTGCCCAGTGATGTCGGGCCTGTGGGCGTAACACCGTCCAGCCACTTGGTTTCACTCCAATTGCCGGTTGTGCCATCCCATGTACGGTCTGCACTGGCGATGACGAACAGGCTATTGCTGTCGTGCCACAAGTTAGCCGAGGTCCAGTCGCCAGCTCCGATATCGTTCACGGTGGCGTTGACGCGGCCGAACGAAGCGGCTGCGGTTTCACCAAGCGTAAGCGTACCTTCGAACTGTGCTACGGTGTAAGCCACACCGCGGACCGCA
Organism: Phycisphaerales bacterium; assembly: GCA_018645065.1. Taxonomy (GTDB): domain Bacteria; phylum Planctomycetota; class Phycisphaerae; order SM23-33; family SM23-33; genus BS750m-G57. Next base: position 15,412 of record JABGPF010000006.1, on the reverse strand, counting down.
TCGGTTGCTTCATTGATATCCACCGTGACGCCATCTTCGAGCGTCAGGTCGCCAGCCAGTCCTACGCCTGCGTTGACGTCGATCAGATCGCCGTCTTCCCAGGTGATGGTGCTTGAACCGGCGATGGTCAGGTCGCCGCTGACGGCGATCGTTCCGGCACTGCTGCCGGGCGATACGGCGGTGGTAACGGTAACGATACCGTTGATGGTTCCGTCTCCACTGATCGACTCAAAGCTGCCCGTACCGTTTCCAGCGACGTCGCCGGTCAATGTAACCTGCGAGCCAGCTTCCATCGCCAGGTCACCGAACTGAGGCATCCAGTTTTCGTAAGCGGTGGCCAGTGCGTACTTCTCTGCGAGATACAATCCGACGAGATCTTCCTCGTCTGCGGTCAGCGTCCTGTCGTAAATCAGGATTTCCGCCATAACGCCTTCCCAACTTCGGTTGGCGATGGTGCGGTCCTTACTAAGTTGACTTACTTCCAGACCCGTACCATTCCTGGTGATCATTGAGAGCACCGCGAAATCGCTCGGGCGATCGGTGTTATTCGGAACTACCGCAACGCCGTCGAGTTCGACCGAACCGTTCTCGAGGTCATCGTGAGCGTTTCCGTTCGTAATTCTCCAACCGCCGTTGTGGAAGTGGTACTGGTTGTTGTCACCGAGCAGGAACTGCTCGTTACCGTTCACGCGGGCGTCCTTCAGCACGAAGAAGACCGAACGAAGCTGGTTGGTCTGGGTGAAGCTGAACCAATCTTCTCCGCCTACTGCGAACTCAACTGCGGGCAGATTGTTCAGGCCAGGTTCGCTGGCGATGTACGTGGGGCTTCCGCCCTGACGAGTCAGGTCGCGGGTTCCCGGGTCAGCCGAGTTAATCCAGGAGTCAACCTGGGCGCCGTCGGCGAGAGCAAGGCTTCCTGCGTCCCACTGGGTCAGCAGACCGGAGGCGATCGGTGCAGTAGGTGCACCGAGGTTTCCACCGGCAATCGTCAGGTGTCCGGCTGAGGCGATGTTCAGGTCCGGGGTGTTCAGGGTATCCAGTTTCCCTGTTCCGGTTGCGAAATCGGCCGCACCGTTGACGTTGATCGTGCTGCCGTCAAGCGTCAGTGTGTCTGCTGCAGTTACGTTGCTGTCGGTGCTCAGTGTGCCGCCGATAGTAACGGTGGGTGCGGCGATGGCGGCTGTGGTTGCTATAGCACCAGCGGCGCCTACCGCAACATCATCAACATTCAGTGCAACAGCGGTGTTTAGCGTACCGCCGTTGACGTTTACGTTCGAGATCGTCGGCAGTGAACCGGCAGCCAGCGTCAGTGTGCTGGTTCCGCCTACGTTCAACTGCGTCGCGTTGACCGCCTCACCGCTATCAACGGTGTAGGAGGCGTTATCGGTAACATTAAGGTTAGCAACCGTGATGTCGGTCGTAGCCGCATCAAGTACTCCGCCGATGCTCAGCGTCCCGGCGCCGCCGGCGTAAGCGCCGCTGCGTGTCAGGTTGCCGGTCGGGGCGATCGTAATGTTACGGTCTACTGTCGTCATCGTGAAGGTGCTTGCGTCTTCGGCTGAATCAACCGTCAGATCCGCCACATCGATTACGGCGCCTGCGCCAATGTTCATAGCCGCAGTATTGAACGCCGGTGCGATGAGCGTACCGTCGATGTTGATCGTGCCGCCGCCGTTAAGCAGCAACGCGGTGGTCAATGTACCGGCCGAACCGACTGTCAGAGTCCCAGAGTCAACTGCGGTCTGGTTGATGACATTCAAGGCTCCGTCAATGTTGAGCGTGCCGCCGTCGACCACTACCGAGTTGGCCTCAGCGTCTGTTACGCCCGCTGCGACGGTGACGGTGTGGCTGTCAACATTCACCAGTGAGGTCTGGTCCGGAATTCCGGTACCGGTCCAGGTGGCGTCTGTCTTCCAGTTTCCGTCCAGTTCGTCGTTGAAGATCGATGCGTACTGTTCGTTTACGACCAGACCTGAAAGCCAGATTCCGCCAGCTCCGTCGTTGTACATGCTCAGGTCGTTTACATCGATGCCCCAGTGAGCCGCGGCATCTGTCACTGCAAACTTAACGCGGGCGGGGTTGAAGTTCGTGATCGCGCCGCTGTAATCGAAGACCTTAAAGTCAACGCCGTCGGTTTGCAGAATGCTCGTGCCCGCTGTGTCCGGATCATCGATCATGAAAGTCCAGAAATCGTTATTCTCGAACTCAAGACCCGGGTTGCGCGAACTGCTGATGATGACCATGTCGCCTGCGTTATTGTCCAAGCCGGCGTGTCCGTTGACGTCCCACTCGAAGGTGGCGCCGCCAGCGGCGTCGGTCTGGAACCAGAAGCGTCGTTCGTTGTTGGTCGGGTTGAACGAGATGTTCATCGTGTGAACACCCTCACCAGGCGAGAACGTACCGCCGTTATGCACGCGGATCTCGTCCCAGGCGAAGATATCGCCACCACTCTCGAACCTACTACCGTTCTCGATATAGATACCGTCGTCGGAAGAGTTGCCCTGGTAGACATCACCGGCGATTTTCACGGTCGAGCCGCTCTGCAGTTGGAGCCAGTTGTTCTGGCTGAAGTAATCGCCATCGATAATCATCGTGGCGCCGTTGGCTGTCCTGAGGCGATGATTCGTAAT
>JABGPF010000006.1:0-12682 GCA_018645065.1 Phycisphaerales bacterium | reverse complement strand
GTCACCGGAGATTACCGCACGGTCTGCGGTAGAGAAGGGGTTATCGTAGGCCACGATGTCACGAGTCTGCCCCGAGCCCTCGATGTTATTGGTCAACGTGACCACATCGTTAGCCGAGTACGAACCGAGGTGCAGGCGAACGTTCGACTGATCGCCGAAGCCTTCGAAATCGCCATGCCAAGTCAGGTTGGTCGAATTAATGTCCGATCCGGGGTGCAACGTTACGGTCAGCGGACCGCCGAACGCGGCGAAACCACCACCACGACGGTTGTTGTCATTGCTTTCCCAATAGATCTGTCCGCGTCCGTTGGCGTCAACGCCGCTACCGATCTGACGTTCGAACAGGCCTGCGGCTTCGATGACTACCGGCTGGTCGCGACGATCGCTGTAGAAGCGAATGCGTCCGGTTCCCAGAGAATCGTCATCGTCAAGCATTCCGGTGTCGATAGGATCTGTGGCGAAGTCGGCGTTGTTATCGATAACGATACGCAGCGCACCGCCATTGATGTCGGTGTTTCCGTAGCTGTTATCCAGATTCGTCAGTTCCAGCGTACCGGCGTGGAGGTATGACCAGTCGTTATTACCGTGGGCTTGCTTCGTCAGCGTGTTTCCGGCTCCGCTGATGACACCCGAGAGTCTCGCCACGTCCTGGTCGCTGTTGGGGTTATCGAACGCATACACAGAACGGTTTCCAGCCAAAGCGATATCATTGGTTATTTCGACGACGTTGTCGGCGAAGTAATGGCCCATATGCAGGTGCTTGCTGTTGAAGCCGGTGTTACCGTTGTTCCATGTAAGCGGGTCGCCAGCGGCGCCGCCCTGCGGAGTGAGGCTGACGGTGAGTTTACCGTCCTTTGCGGCGAAACCACCACCGTTGTTTTCCCAGCGAACCTGTCCGGGACCGTTACCGATCGTATTTGTATACGTACCGTAGCCCATCAATACCGCAGATCGCTCCGTGTTGTTCGCACTGAGTTCGAGGTTGTCGTTTGAGGGCAGGTAGTTAACGTCCACATTACCGAGATTCAATGCACCGCGATTGATTCGCGTGATACCGGTGTAGGTGTGCTGTCCGGCGATCGTTACCATGTGCTCCCACGCAGCGCCAGTGCTGTTCAGCGTGTTGGCGTTGTTGTTGAACTGCGGCATCAGGTTGAGGTTCAACTCGACATTACCAGCCAGATTGGCGTTAATGACCGCGCCGGGGAGAATATTATGCTGGGAGACAGTGTCATTATTGTTGTTGTAGGTATTGCTGGAGGTGATCGTTACGCCCGGGGCGTCGATCGTTCCGGAGATGAACATGTCATTGATCGCGATCGCGGGGGTCGTCGCCGCATCGAGTGTCAACGTGCTGCCTGCACCAACGGTGAGAACCGTATTGTTGTCGGTGGTCAGGGTTCCGGCCACATCCAGGTCGCTTCCGTCAACCGTAAGTGCGCTACCCGAGCCGGTCAGGGTAATACCGTCATTGCCCGCACCGCCGGTTAAGTTAAGCACACCGCCGCCCATACGCAGAGTCTTGGCAACCAGATCAGTTTCGGTTGTCAGCGTTCCGCCGTTAAGCGCAACGTCTGCTCCGCTGGTGGTCAGAGTCGAACCGGTCATATCCAGGTCCAAACCCTGCAGCGTCAGTGAGTTAGTTACGATCACGTCGCCGGTTGCGCCGGCTCCGCGTGCCAGCGAACCGCTGGTCATAATCAGGTTCTGCAGACCGAGAGGAGCGTGATTATAAATCACGTCGCCGTCGATCTCCAATCCGCCTGAACCAGTGAAGCCGCCTGCGATTTTCAGGCTGTATCCGTCGGTGGTTTTGAGTTTAACCGTTCCGCTGGTCAGCAGGAAGTCAGGTGATCCGCCAGTGTTGGTGAGCGTGACCACAACATTGTCCTCAGTACCAATTCCGCCCTTGCCGGCAGTCAGCGTACCGCCGCCGTCAATTTCTACGGGGTTGTCGTATGTGATCGCCGCAGCCACATCGCTGGAAAGGACGATCTCGCCGCCGGTAAGCTTCAGGAGCGTACCGTCGCCGTAAGGATTCGAAGCGTGCGAACCGATCAGGCGTCCGCCGCCAACCTCAAACGCCGATCCGGCGACGGTGTTATGGGCCTTTGAGCCCAGCAGCACCAAGTCGCCCTCGCCGTTTTTGGTGATGGTCTGGGCCAGACCGCCAAAATCGATACCATCCAGGAGACGGATGTCAGAATCATTATTGAAGCCCATCGCAGCAGTCGATGTGTTGGCTACTGTCGCCGTCGCGAACGATACGAAGCCCGCCGCGCCGCTGACGCTCAACATTCCGCCTGCATCCACGCCGTCACCGAGCACCAAGTCGCCAATAACTACGTTCCCGCTAGTAACCGCTTCGATACCCGAATTGGAGGTTACTATCACGTTCGTCGTTGACAGGTCAAGATCGCCCACAGCCACCCACGGGTTGAGGTTACCTGTGTAGTTCGCTGCGGTAATCCCGTACTTGGCGGCGAGATATCCGCCGAAATCGTTTTCTTCAGCAGCCGTCAGCGCGTCGCTGAAGGCGATTACCTCAGCGGTGGCGAACTGCAAGTTCGACCATCCGTCATTTCGCGTGCCAAGAGAGTAAGCTCTGGCCTGAGTTCCATTGCGTGCGTCGCTCGAAGTTACTTTCAGGATCATGTACTCGGACATGTCCGAGCCGGCTCCGCCGGCTACAGCCGACATATCAAAGTTGTTCGCGTCGGCGATCGCCAGGCTGTTCCAGACGACGGCTTCGGGTTTTTCCTGATCCCAGAAGCGGTCTTCTCCGCCATCGAGCATCCACGAGCGGTCAGCGTCAGCTTGCGATGACGGACCGAACGGTGAACCCCATCCGCCACCGTTGGGGCCAAATACGCCCGTGCCGCTGTCAGATCGGAATACGATGAAGGTGTCCTTGGCCATGAACGTCGATCCAGTGACCTGGAGATTTTCGTTTTCACCGAACTTGACTGCGGGCAAGCCGTTGATCTCGCCGGCGGTCAATGATCCGGTTCCCTGCCAGGTGACCGCATCTCTAGCGTTACCGGACTGATCGGCCCAGTTAGTCACATTATTACTTGCATCGACGGTGACGCCCTTGGATGAATCGAACCATGCCTCCGGGGCAGCCAGCGGCTTGACTCCGGCGAGGCTGACCTTCAGCGTACCGCCGTCCAGATTGAGGGTTGCTCCATTGGGTCCGAGGGGCTGTGCGCCTTCGCCCACCATGTTACCACCCGCATTGAGGTTGAACACCGAGCTGTTGGCTACTGTACCGGCGCCCAGGCTCAGACCGCCTGTCCCGTCGCCCTGTACGTTAAATGTCTTGGCTACTCCGCCGTCATTAATGCCTGCGGCGAGCGTGCCGTTGTTGGTGAAGTTGAACGTGTTGGTCGTTCCGCTCATAACCACTGCAGCAGCAGTCACGTCTCCACCGTCAACCGAGAGCTTCACGTTGTCGCCGAGAGTCAGCGTTCCGGGAACCGCCAGGGTTCCGCCGAGCTTGAAGTTCTGGTTGGGATCGTTGGTCGTATTGGTGATCGTCAAACCGCCTGCGGTAACATTTATAGGACCGCCAGTCGACGCCAGTCCTGTGTCGGCCGCATCGTCAACATTTATGCTGCTGAACGTAGTTCCGCCAGCCGATCCGTTAACCGTTAGAATACCGCTGTGCAGATCAGCAGCGCCGAGGGTCGCCCAACCGGCTGTAACCAGCTCGAGAGTCGAAGCGTTGGTTACGTTAAGGTTCGTGCTACCCAGTGTTATATCGCTGGTGGAGCTGATTCGAACTGTACCGCCGTCCATGTTCAGGTCTGCAGTTGAACCGCCCAGAGGCGTGAATCCGCTGAACGCCAGCGTACCGCTCTTTGCGTTGAATACGGTGGCCGTGGCGGCAGTGGGCGCCATGTCAGTCAGCATGAGCACGCCAGGTCCGTCTACGGTCAGCGTGGTTGCTGTTGCGCCTTCGTTGTATGTGCCTACGTCGAACTCGCCGACGGGTCGGAAGGTCACGGTTCCGTCAACATCTATGGAGGCAGCCGATGAACCGGCGGTCCCGCCGATAGTCAGGTCGGCTCCTGCGCCAACCGTCATTGCGCCCAGGGTCAGTCCGCTGGTCGAGACAACACCAGTGGTTTGGCCTGCTGCAACCGATGTCGCGCCGAAGATCGCGCCTACGCCCGCGTCGGTAACGTTCAAGATGCCCTGATTAAGCGTCAAAGCTCCGAAAGTCGCGGTTAACTCGGTCCTCGCAACGAGATTAGAATCGCTATTGACCACTACGTCGGTGCCCGACATGTCGATCGCCTGTCCGCCGGGACCTATGCCCTGTGCCAGCCACAACCCATCCTGCGCTGCGTCTGTTGTCGGCTTGATGGTGCGCATCGACAGAGACGGCGACTGGAATTGGAAGTCGGCCTGCGAACCGCCGCCGCCCTCGGAGTGCGTGAAGGCGATCATGTATTTCTCGCCTGCCAGCAGAGGAACAGTAAAAGTTGAGCCGCTTTCCCACATAAGTTGCTCACCGCGGTTTGAGCCTAATCCGGCGGTGCTCGATTCAAACACACCGTCCTGGTCAAGGTCCAACCAGATTCCGACGCGATCGTCGTCGGCGTTGCGCCTGAACGACCAGTCGCCATCTTCATTCGGCTGCAAGATACCCAACCACAGGTTCGAGTAGTTGTCGTTCTGTCCGACGACGCCGATTGAGGTGAAGTCGCCATCACCGTTGAAATCCAGCCCGCGTCCGCCTGGTCCGTCGGTCAGGAGTGCATGGCCGAAGTAAGTGGGACCCTGCGTCGGGTCGCCGCCGCCCATCATTCCGCCTGTATTATTGTTGTTAAGGTCCATCACACCGTTGGGTCCGGTGTGGTATCCATAGTGGTCGAGTCGGTTGGGGACATATACTTCCCCGATTCCGCCGACGACTTCGATCGTTCCGCCGTCAAGCTGCAACACGGGAGCGCCGCCGGCTGCTCCGTTGGCGAACTGCATTTTGCCTGCTTCGGCGATGAATGTGGTGTTGGCCGCTGCGGTCGGGGCAAGTTCCCCGAAATCCATCGTGCCAGTCCCGGCCTTGGTCAGTTCGACAGTCTGTCCAGCGTCGCTGTAGCCGTTCAGTGCCAGCGTGCTGGCTGAACTGATTCGCGTCTGGAATACGGTGTCGGCGTCAGCGGTGTCTTCATTGAAGACCAATCCGCCGCCGAGTGAGGGTACAGAGAGAGTCACGTCGGTGCGGTCGCCAATTACCAGTCCGCCGGTGATTGTCACCGCGGTGTCAGAAACGATACCGACGCTGGCATCATGAGGAATAGCGGCGCCACCGGAGAAGGTGGTTCCGAGTGCGGCTCCGCTGATTGTCAGAGTTGCGCCGTCGCTGATCGACAAGGCGCCGAAGGTGGCTGTCTCGCCAGTGACCGCTTCCAGGTTCGAGCTGGTGGCAACGTCAATGTCGGTGGTGGGCATATTGAGGATGCCGTATCCGCCGAAACCGGCGCTGCTGATTTGAATGTCGTCGACAGTGACAAAGGCCCAACTGCCGGTGCCGGTGTCGTAGATACCCATCCGCATCGTTTTGCCTATGTAGCCGGTAGTGTCCCAGGTCACCAGGCCATGACCCCATTGGAAGTTATGCGGAGCCTGCTCGACAACCGTCCAGGTGTCGGTACCAGCGTCATACTGTTCGAGCGTGGCGCCAATCCAGTTTGTCGCCGTCGGCGTGTCGGGCATAACGCCCAGGGGAACGCCGTAGTTCCCGCCGCCGACTTGCAGACTAATCTGATCGCCGTTGCCGCTTCCCATAATGAACGGATCGGACCGAATGATTCCGGTATTAGCGTCGCCGCCTGCGTGAGTTTCGATGTAATTTGCGCCCTCGTACGGCGTTTGAGCACTGCGGGGGTTGGTGTCGCCGGAGAATACAGAGTTGTTGCCCGGGCCGGTGATGATGTTCCAGCCGTCCAGACCCGCGGCGCCTGCTGTGTTGAAACCGTATGCTAACGGCGCGAAGACGATGCTGTTGGCGCCTTCTGCTCTGAACGTCCCGCCGTCGAGAGTGACCGTGGAGGAGGCCACAGACGCCGGAACAGTAGCCTTGAGCGTACCACCGGTAACGTTGACCGCCCCGCCGATGGTGTTTGCACCGGCAAGGTTGAGAGTACCGTTCGAAACGGTTATCGCGCCGCTGGTGACCAATGCGCCGGAGATCGTATTTTCCCCCGAAGCAGTATGGTTCAACGTCGTGAGGTTCAGAACACCAGGAGTTAAGTTGGTGTTGATAAAGTCATAACCGTCTGCGGCACCCGATATTGTCATCGTATCGACCGTCGTATCGATCACCGTACCGGGTTCTAGTAGTAGTGGATCACCGTCCATATCCACCACTAATTCCACACCGTTCCCGTCAAACGTGACTGTGTCGATGGCTTCTGGGATATCGAAGGTATCCCAGTTAAACACGTCGTTCCATAGCGTACCTCCATCACCAGTCCAGGTGTGGCTTTCCTGGGCTTGGGTCGATAATGGTGCTGCAAACACCATTGTGATCGCCAATACAATATTGAGGGCTTTGCGAGTAGTCATGAAAAAACTCCTGTACCAAGTGGTTTTGACAGCGCGGACTCTCCGCCGCTGCTGTTATTGATTCGATCTGCAGGTTTCCCTGTTTTTCTCCGAAGTACCATCAATTAAACACTCCGAACTGCTCCTGCGGGCTGCAAGATTTGCTGATCAGACCGCACTGAATAAAATATGAGTCAACTACGACAAGACATCTTAACTTGTTTTTTCCTGCCTAGCCTCCAGGCTACACAAGACGCCAAATGTCGCCCGACAACTCCTGTCCAGCAAGCCGCCAAACAACCTCTCTTCATCAAACTGTTGCCAATCCGCACGCGGCGGAAAAACAAACTATCCGCAATAATCGAACCTCACGGATTCTTCGACCATCGTAGTATACATCCTTTTCCCAAATTTGAGAAGCAAAAAAATATTTTTTTTTCGAAATGGGTACCCTGACGGGACCTGTTTATATCAAAGAGTGTAGATTCGTGAAGAGCAAGAGGCGATATTGTCACCGGCCAAGCCTCCGCCCATTGCGCAGCACCCCAGCAGAATATCATGGGAATAAAGGCAATAAATAGCAAAAGGGCCGAGAAACACTGTGTTTCTCGGCCCTTAGCACGTACTGGGGATCAAGGATTCGAACCTTGACTAACGGTTCCAGAGACCGTCGTGCTACCGTTACACTAATCCCCAATAACGCAAATCGGTACAACTTGCTTTATCCAGGCAGCACGGAAACCGCTTATTCAGCGGTCTCTAAGCCGATATAATAGCAAATCGCCCGGAACTTTCAAGCCTTTTCGCTCCAGAACCAAAATTCCCCGACAAACCCGCCCGTAGAAGATGTCACATCCGCCCCATAAACATAAGACGCCCCCTTGCGGCCCGGCGGACTTTAACGCTACAATTGCCGCATAAGTCAGCATCGGCTGACGCCTGGGGCCATTTGGCCCCATCAGTTTAATAGGGACATAAAGGGAAGTATATAATGTTGAAACGAACCTTAACTGTGCTGCTGCTTTTCACCCTGGCGATCTCGATCTGCACCGCCCTTGTCACCCCCGCTGGCGCGGAAACCGCACCAAAACGTGATCGCTATCTCGTCCTCGATTCACGCATAATCGACAAGACTGCCAACGTAGAACTCACCGTTGGCGTCGTGCGGAAGGACAAGAATAATCCGCTGTTCAAAGAAGATAAGCCCTGGGAACCGCGGTTTGACAATCCGTATTGCAGCGTTATCTACGACGCCGAAGAAAAAATATGGAAGTGCTGGTACAGCATATTTATAAAGTCCGGAGCCAGGGGCGACTTCCCCGGTGAGGGACTGGCCTCTGAGAAACGAGCCTGGGTGAAGTGGCGCGAAGGCCAGCGCGGTTTCGGCGTCTGCTACGCCACCTCGAAAGACGGTATCAAGTGGACCAAACCGCAACTAGGCCTGATCGACTACGACGGCAGCAAGGCCAACAACATCGTTATCAAATATACGCACGGCGTTGCGGTAATGAAGGATATCCACGAAAAGGACCCAAAAAAACGCTACAAAGCTATCCACCCCGAACGCAAAAAGTCCATGGTCTGGTTCTCCCCCGACGGTATCAACTGGGGCAAGGGAATCAACGTCGGACCAATGGCCCACGGTGACACGAACCAGAGTCTCTGGTGGGATGAGAGCATTAAGAAGTACGTGATAATCACACGCGGCTGGGGCGGAGCGAAAACCACAGGGCGATACGGGCGAGGCGGACACCGCCAGAAAGTGCGATCAGAATCGAGCGATTTTCTCAAGTGGTCCAAACCCGAACCGACTATCGAAGGGCTCGACCTGCGAATGCAGATCCACGATATGCTCGTTGCACCTCACGCGGGCGCATACATCGGCCTGGTGGGCCTGTTCGACATCAAGGCCAGCAAACAATGGTGCGAACTGGCGTGGAGCCCAGACAGCAAGAAATGGCGCCGGATCCAGCCGGGCCAACCGCTGATCCCCAACTCGCGCCAGATGGGCGATTACGATTGGGGCTGCATTTTCGCATCAAAACCGATCATCCGAAAAGACGGTATCATTCTATACTACGGCGCCAATGACGGGCGATTCATGGCATGGCGCAACGGGTTCTTCTGCCTGGCGCACCTGCGGGCCGACGGTTTCGCCGGATACGAACAGATAGAAGGCGGGAGCAACAAAACCGGATCGCTAACCACCAAACCCATCCAAGCCGTAACGGGCAAGCTGCAAATATCAGCCGACATCGCCCCGTCGGGTTTTGTAAAAACAACGATAATAGACAAGACAGGCAAGCAAATCGCAGAGGGCAAGCTGATCACAAAAACGGTCACCGATGCGGCGATTCAGTGGCAAAACGGGTTCTCCCTGGCGACGCTGAAGGGCAAGGATATCCGCCTGCAGTTCGAACTGCGTGAGTCGAAGTTGTACTCGTTCAGCTTCGGCGGCGCCGGCACCCCGTCCACATCGCCCAATATCAGCCCACAGGCCAAACCCGTATTAGCATGGTTCCAAGCCGCACAGACCGGCGACCAGGCATTGCTCAAAACCGTGTTCTCCAAACGAATGCGAACTCGCCACGCCAAAACCGGCTGGGATACAACGACGAAGAAGTACCAAAAGGTGTTCAAGCAAGTTTTTGGCGATTACAAACTCGCCGAATTCACCTTCAAATTCGAAGGCGACGCCAAAGATGGAACAGTAAAGTTCTTCCGCAACGGGAAGGTGCAAGGCGCCGGAGTACAAGTAATAAAAGAAGGCGACAGTTGGAAAGTAGACGAGAAATAAACGCCACGCGAAACGATAAAAATCAAAACTCAAGCAGGCCGAAGAACTCCGGCAGGTGGAAATTTGGTGTGGGATTTTCCACCGGCGCCCATGTCAGCCAGTGCGGGCGGGAGCTTTCGTCGGCACACTTGTAAAAGTTCGCTCGCCATGCAACCCCGAGCGACGGTCTGGTCACATCACAATACTCCTCAAGAATCGCCAGCGGGAGGCGATATTCAACCGTCCAGGTAACCGGGTCGGGGATTTCAGGGTCGATAGTTCTGGGCAATGAGCTGGCGATTTCAATTTGGGCGAGTGCTTCTCGGGGGATTTCGACATGCTCGCCGCGGGCCGGCCGGTGAAACTGAAACAGCATCGTTCCACCGCAATTTACTTCCAGATTGAAATAGTCGCCCGGCGATTCGGCGTTTGGGGCGAAGAAGAATTCCACGCAACTGTCCTTGTAGACATCGTCCTGATGCTCGGCGGCGACGGCCCGCACGTACTGGTCTTCAACGCAAAAGATCACGTACATCGCCTGCTCGTCGCAAGCGACCTTCACTTGCGTTTTCGGGAAGTGGGCGGGCCTGTCGCCCATGTAGTTCCCGATCATCGCAGCTTGAACGCCCCGCCAGCACGATTTATCCCAATCAGCGTTGATCGGCGGCGGTTCTGCGAGCCGGGCGGCTTTGATTCGCTTCATTTTCCCGCCACCGCCTGTAGTTTGAAGCTGTATGCGTAATTCTTGGCGGGCAAGAGGTATTCGGGGTGCGGACGGGCTCCCCAACTATTATCACCGCCGACGCCCATCTGCTTGTGGTCGATGTTCACGGTGATCGTTTTTCGGACGGGCAGTTCGTGCGTATGGCGAGCCGCCGCCAGGTCCGCCTGCGTGTACGGCCAGGCGCTCACGCTCAGCGGTCCGGAAAGACCGACCACCCGCAGGCCTGCGCCTCGCGAATTGGTGAGCGTCACCCAGCGAACATCGGTGCGGTTGGCGTTTTCCTGCGGGCGAACGTATGGGTGCACCAGATCGCCAACCTTGCCCGAGTAGAACCCGACCGCGGCGCCGGTTTTGCGGTCCATGTAGGTTTCGTGCGGTCCGCGTCCGAACCAGGACATCGTCTCGAAGACCGCTGGTATCGCCAACTGCATTCCGACTCGCGGTATGTTCGGAGCCTTGGCTGACGGTTTGATGCTGCACTCGACCTTAACCGCCCCATCGCCGGTGATCGTGTAAACATTTCGCCAGACCGACCCGCCTGCGGGTATTGAAGCTTCGGCGAGAATACGGACGCATTTAGGCCCTGTTTGTGCGGCTGCGACGGATTGCAGCTTACGTCCCGCCCCCGCGTTTTTCCAGGCGCCAAGGCGGTTTGGCATCTTGTTGCCGCGATCGTTATCAATCGGAACGCGCCAGAGATTGGGCTCCAGCGGCGCCGAGACCAGTTCGACCCCGCCGCTTTTGAACGAGACAATCGCTCCGGTCTTGCGTGAGACGGTTACCGCAAATCCCTTGCCCGCAGCGACAAACGCATCGGGAGATTTCGCCAGTTTAACTTCCGCCATTTTCGCGATGTCCGGCTCGGGCGCTGGCGAATTCTTATAGGGCATCTTGAACTGGTCCCACGCAACGACATGCCCCTTTTTGGCCCAGAGCGTATCGGCGGCCAGGGTGAAAATAACTTTCAGATGATACTCCGCCCCCGCCAGGAGTTGGAGTTTCCTGATCGGAATAGTTACTTCGGCGGTCTTGCCCGCATCGAGTTTCAATCTGTCCAGCGACCCGCTATCGGCAACCTTCCCGTTGCACGCCAACTCCCACGAAGCGTCGACAAAACTGAGGTCCCGGAAGATATACTTGTTGCGGATCTTCACTCGACCGGCCGCCAGATCGACGGGCGTGACCTTGATATTCTGGTATACCTTCTTAACTTCCATCAGCGACGGATTGGGGCTTCTGTCGGGCAGGACCAGTCCGTTGCAGCAGAAATTCCCATCGTTGGGCTTGTCTCCGTAATCGCCTCCGTAGGCCCAGAACGCCTTTGCTTTGGCGCCAACCTTGCGGGCCTTAGCGAAATCGACCCAGAGCACCGCCGACCCCGGAGGCGCAGCGTCCGGCTTGTTCAGTTCGTCGGCGGGCAACGCCTTGTTGTATATCCTCACGCGACGGATCAGTCCCCGGAAAGTTCGCCCGGGGTATTGGGCGTTGCGCCCTATGTTGGCGGGGAATCCGCACGAGGCGATCGCAGCACTGGACTTACGGGTCGCCTTGAGCTCACCGTCGATATACAGTTTCAACTCTTTCCCGTCATACACGCCAGCCACCTGATGCCACTTACCGATCCAATCCGAAGGCAGGGGCGTCTCCAGCGTGACCCATTTGGCCTGTTTTCCAAAAATATTGAACTCGAGTTTCTCGCCAGTCTTATCAACCTTCAGCCCGTACTGCGTGTCGCCCTTTCCGATAATCGGCGCGTGGCTTGACGCGGGGGCGGGCTTGACCCACGCTTCAAGCGTGAGCGCCTTGCCGGTTATATTGAGGCTCGCATCATCGGGCAAAACGGCGTGCCCGCGAAGGGCCTGCGGGCCCGAGGAGCCCACAACCTTACCGAAAATTTTGACGCCGTGGCCGGACTTGCTCGCATCAGTAACCGCCATTGACGGTTCGGACTTCTTCAGCAGGCCCTGGTCGACCCAGTCCCAGATGAATCCGCCCTGGAGGTGCTTGTATTTTTCGATAACCGTCCAGTATTCCTGCAAATTGCCCACCGAGTTGCCCATCGCGTGGGCGTATTCGCAGAGTATGAGCGGGCGGTCCTGCGGTTGCGACCCGTACGCTTTGATCATTTTTATGCTCGCGTACATCGGGCAGACGATATCGGTATGGGCTCTCTTACCGGCGCGCTCGTAATGCACGGGCCTGGACGGGTCGCGTTTGTGTATCCACGCCGAAGCGGCTTCGAAGTTTATCCCGTCGCCGGCTTCGTTGCCCATCGACCAGATAATAACCGACGGGTGGTTCTTGTCGCGTTCGACCATGCGGATAACACGATCGACATGCGCCTTCTTCCACGCGGGCTTCTTCGCCAGCGACGCCGGACCGTAGCCCATACCGTGCGATTCGATATTGGCTTCGTCGATCAGATAAATACCGAACTGGTCGCACAGGTCGTACCACTTCGGATCGTCGGGATAGTGGCAGGTGCGTACAGCGTTTATATTGTTCTGCTTCATCAACTTGATGTCGCGGATCATTGATTCGCGCGTGATATAGTGCCCGGTAACCGGGTCATGCTCGTGACGGTTAACGCCCTTGCAGTAGATCGCCTTCCCATTGACCAGGATCTG
>JABGPF010000277.1 GCA_018645065.1 Phycisphaerales bacterium | reverse complement strand
GTCCGCAGCTCCGGAACGAACTTTCGGGTGTTTGTGGCCTAAGAGCTTTACAAGCGGATTCATATCTTCAGGTTGTCCCGGTCCCAGGAGCTGCAAGAGGCGCCATCGCGCATTGTTCGACCCGTCGGGGAACTGCGTTTCGACTACCGCCGGTACAGTCCCGACCAGTGCTGAATGTTTCTGCGCGAACAGTTTCATCGCGTTGTTGCGTACGGTCTTGCTGCGTTTTTGATTGTGCATGACCTTGAGCAAGGCGTTTTGCTCTGGTTTCATGAAGGGGCGGCGGGCGTTCCGCAAATATGCGAACGCTGAGTGTGACAGATCCTCCGAACTTGTCGGATCGCAAGCTATGCGAACCAAAGTGGGCACAATTTCTGGGCATTCGTATATAAAATCGCCGCACGACCGCACAGCTTTGAGACGCGCCGGACCTTTGGCGGTTTTTATCGTCTTGAGCCAATTGGCGGCGAGCCTTTTGTGTTCCGGTTTCCTGCCCGGAGGGGGCGAGTCTTTATTTGTCTCGTCGGCCGACAGGACGCCGCCAGGGGCGCTTACGCACATCCATAATACAATAAGCGTTCGTGTATATTTCAGCATTTTACAACTCCGTTGGGTCGTTCAGTTCGCCGCGCGACTACTTTGATGCTCCAGTCCAATTTACGGTTTTCCATGTCTTCATTACCTTGTTCACGCCGACTGAGGCCAGGAGCTTTCCGCGACCGAGATTATTGCTGCGACAATTTCGCTTGGATGCTGACTGAACTTCTTGTTTGTCTTCGTGGTGTTTGTCATACGTCTCTGTTCTCCGCCCAAATCGGTAGTGCGTATCTGGGTCTACTCTTATAACGATCAAGCCGGCGACTTGGACAGTAATAATTGATTCCCGAGTCCAGGTTGCCCCCGAGTTTGCGAAGAACACTCGTTGGCGAATGGCGAAAACCACGCATTTTTAGTTTCGGTCGCCTTCTTGCAGAGGGCTTCACGGCGTAACGGCGGACGGCAGGGGCACCAGGCTTTGTGGGCCAGAAAGTGACTTACCGCACCGGAGTGGGTACAATCGTCGCAGACGCCACGTAAAGAAATGCCTCTTAAATCCAGGAGTTATGATGATCAAGCGGATATTTATCGTGTTGCTGTTGGTGGTTGGAATTGTTGGGGGGGCTTGTGGCGCTGATTCGGGCCTGGAGAGCGGTTTTACTGCCCCGCCGGATTCTGCTAAACCGTGGGCTTACTGGTGGTGGCTTGACAGTAATGTCAGCAAGGTTGGTATTACCGCCGACCTGGAGGCGATGAAGGCCCAGGGTATCGCAGGAGCTCTCGTGTTTGATGCGGGAGTCGGCGGGCCTTTGGCTCCTGACGGGGCGGTGTTTATGAGCCCGAAATGGCGGGAGCATCTGAAATTCACTCTACAGGAAGCCGAGCGGCTGGGCCTGGAAATAAGCCTGAACCTCTGCAGCGGTTGGAACGCGGGCGGGCCTTGGGTTAAACCGGACGATGCGGCGAAGAAAGTTGTATGGTCGCAAGCAGTTGTCCAGGGCGGGAAGAAGATCGAAATCCAACTTCCTGCGCCGGCGAAACTCAAGAACAATTACTATCGCGACGATGCTGTGGTGGCGTTCAAGACGACCGCACAAGAGGCGACGGCTGGGTCAAAACTTACAGCCAGTTCGTCTTATCCCAAATATGGCCCGCAACTCGCGACTGACGGCCAGCCGGCCTCGCGATGGATATCCAATGGCGACAAGCCCGGACAAGGCCCCAAACCCAAAGCCCCGGAGTTTCTGAACTGGGAATTCACCAAATCGTTCCCAGCGGCTTCACTGGTAATCACCCCGTATTCTGACTGCGGGCCTAAAGATTGCGAACTTCAATGTTCCGACGACGGTAAGACTTTCCGAACGATCTGCAAGTTCATAGTCGCCGAGCGCAAGACCAGAACCGTAACGTTTGATGAGACGAATGCTAAACAGTTCCGCCTGGTGATTACTTCTTCCTATCCGTTCAACGGGAAGGAATGCTGGAACGTGCAGATCAGCGAAATCGCACTTTTGAAGAAGGGCCAGAAACCACCGTCGCAGACCGCTCAATTCAAGAGCGGCGATCTTGTCGATCTGACGTACAAAACAGACGCCTCCGGCAAGCTGGTCTGGGACGCCCCCAAGGGCTCCTGGAAGATATTTCGAATGGGATACACGCTGGTCAGTCGCGGTAATGTGCATTGCACCAGCCCCGGCGGCGGAGGGCTCGAAATCGACCCGCTCAGCCGAAAAGCGATGGACAAACACTTCGACGCGACGCTGGGAGCCTGCCTTTCCGATATGAGCAAATTCATGGGCAAGACTCTGAAGTACACCCATATCGATAGCTGGGAGCTCGGTGTCCCGAACTGGACAAACGACTTCCGCTCGGAGTTCAAACGCAGGCGTGGTTACGATCCGCTACCGTATCTGCCCGTACTGGCTGGGAAAATCGTAGACAGCAAGGAAATCTCAGAACGATTCGCACGAGATCACCGCCAAACCGTCGCCGACTGCATCGCCGAGAACTACTACGGCCGCCTCAGCAAACTGTCACGCAAACACAAACTGGGCATACACCCCGAGTCGGGCGGGCCATTCTTCACCCACTTGATCGACGCGCTTCAGTGCCTGGGCAAGAGCGATATTCCCATGGGCGAGTTTTGGTCTCGCCAGACAGAACCTTCCGGACGCGCCTGGTACAGAAACCAGTTCAAGCGTTGCGATACGGTCAGACAGGCCGCCACCGCGGCGCACATATACGGCAAAAAATTCGTCCAGGCGGAGGCCTACACTACGATGGGTCCCAACTGGGAGAAGGACCCGTATATGCTCAAGGATATTGGCGATCTTGCTTTCTGCCAAGGGCTCAACCGCAATATGCTCTGCTTCTACGTCCACCAACCGCAGCTTGACTTCAAACCGGGCAATCAGTGGGCGGCTGCGGGAACGCATTTTGATCGGAACATTACCTGGTTCCCGCAAAGTCATGCGTGGCTTGATTACCTTTCCCGTTGCCAGTTCATGCTTCAGCAGGGATTGTTCGTAGCCGACGTGTGTTACTACTACGGGGAAGACATTCCCGCCTTCGTGCCCGGCAGGGATCACATGAAACCCGCCTTGCCCGCCGGATACGATTGCGACACGATCAATACCGAAGTGCTCATGACTCGCGTGTCGGCCAAGAACGGCCGCATCGTCCTGCCGGACGGGATGAGCTACCGCATGCTCGTTCTGCCCGAAACGGATGCGATGTCTATCGCGGTGGTCAAGAAAATCGCTGAGTTGGTAAACGCCGGCGTAACCGTTGTGGGCGCCAAACCGACCCGCACGCCGGGGCTGAAGGGTTATCCGGCGTGTGATGACGAGGTTAAGGAACTCACGAGCAAATTGAAGCTCGCCTCGCCCAAGAGCATCCAGGCGGCGCTCAGCGGTATGGGAATCCAGGCCGACTTCGAAGCCACGGACGCTGCGCTGCATTATATCCACCGTCGCAGCCGGACCGCCGATATCTACTTCGTCTCCAATCAGAACAGCAAACCCGTCAGCGCCGAGTGCACATTCCGAGTCGCCGGCCGCCAGCCGGAGTTGTGGGACGCTGTAACCGGCCAGCGGCGCGATGCGGTAGCATTCAAGATCGCCGGCGGGCGGACCACCGTTCCGCTGGAATTCGCGGCGCGCGGGTCGCTGATAGTGGTGTTCGCCAAACCCATCACCGCGACTAAAGGTTCGGCAGCCAGCAACTACCCGAAACTGAAATCCGTCGGCGAGCTTGACGGGCCGTGGACGGTGAAATTCGACCCGAAGTGGGGCGGGCCTGAATCGGTCGAATTCAAGAAGCTTGAAGACTGGACCAAGCGCCCGGAAAAGGGGATCAAATATTACTCGGGCAAGGCGACGTATCACAAAACGTTCGATTTGCCCAAAGGCGCCGGCGGGCGGTTGTATCTCGACCTCAACCGAGTCAGGAATGTTGCTCGCGTGCGTCTGAACGGTAAGGACCTGGGCGTGGTCTGGACGGCTCCGTGGCGTGTGGATATCACCCAAGCGGTGAAGCCAAAGGGCAACAAGCTCGAGATCGACGTCATAAATCTATGGCCCAACCGCCTGATTGGCGACGCGGGCTTGCCGAAGGAAAAACGCCTGACAAAGACGAACGTCGGAAAGTTCAAGGCCAATTCTCCTCTGATGCCTTCAGGCCTGCTCGGTCCGGTGAAACTGCAATCGGCGAGTAAGACGACCACCCCCGACGAACGGAGATAAACCAGAATTCCAAAACCCAGCGTGACGTGATGATCCGCCGGACCCAGCAGCAAGTCTCCGTAATGGAGGCTCTGGCGGTAATCTATACGCCCCCCCTGGGCGGGTTTACACATCTTCACACCCCCGCGAAGTGCGAAGCTCCAATCCGGGCCAATTACGAGCCTATCAGCGACGGGTTAGACCGTGGTATGTGTGGTGATATTCTTCTAACTATCTTTGTCGCAGTACTTTACGCTAGGTTGTTGTTTGTCGGATCCATGACTCGGAAAAGAAGTACCACTTTTCCGAGTCATGGCTTCACACGTCATATGTGTGAAGCAATTGTGAACATGGCGGGCGTCTGCGGTTTGGGAGATGAGTCTCCTCCATACCACCAGGCCATAGGCTGGATTTAGATGCGTAAGCTCTGGAACCACAATACAGTGAAATTGGCTTGGGAGGGGAATATATGCTATAATACGGGATTCACGACGCTCTGAAGGGCGCCGAATCGATCAGATCAGGTATTACCGAATATATGCTCGACCGCATTAACTATACGCAAACTCATCGTGACGATCTGATGGTCCTCATGATCCGCCGGACCCAGCAGGAAGTCGCCGTCATGGAGGCCCTGGCGGTAATATATACGCACACCACGCGAACGAAGCTCGCCGATACGCTCAACGCCGCCTCTGTGCCCAGCGAAACCGGTAAACCGTTTTCCGCTGCGGATATGACGCCCATCATCAAACTCCTTGATCGCAAGGGGCTGGCGGTTTGGGACGGAACCAAGGTCGCATGCTGCGGCGAGATCGTCGAGATGCTCACCAGGCGGATGATTGCCCAGGGGCGATTCGAACCGATCTCCCAAGCCGTATGCGAGATTTATCCCGTTGGCCTGGAAAGACTTCAATGGCGAATGGAAAGCCCAGAAGATATTTTGCGGGCATTTCGCATAGCACTGTATCAAAACGACGTCGACTTTGCGTTTAAACTTCTCGACGCGATGGACGCAGCCAGAGTCGATTTCGGACTAAACGCTTATCACACGATATGTTGTAATCCGTTTGACGCCGAGTGGTTTGCGAATATGCATCCGGTGCTGCAGGCTGAGGCGCTGCTGGAAATTATCGTCGAACGCTCCGATTACCTCGAACCGCTGGGGGATTATCTTCAGCGTGCAGAGGCTATCCTGGTCGAAGGTCAGCCCGAAGGGTTCATCCCGTTGCGATTCGTTTACGCTCAAACGCAGATTTTGTGCGGGCAGTGGGCCTCGGCGTGTGAAACCGCTTCGGGACTCGATCAGAAGAACGGAACTATTCTCGCCGCGTGGATGGACTTTCTTGTCGGGAACAACGAACAAGCGATTCGCGGGTTCGAAGCGGCGATCAAACTGATTCGGAAAGAGACAGGTCGGAGGAACATCTATATTTCCGGTCCGCAGGGGATAGCGTTTATCCTGGCGCTGGTGAAGGATGGTCGGCCGAAATCGCTGACCCGGGCGGCGCAGTTGGTGAAGTTTGCTCGAAACGAGCCGGGGCAATGGTTTGCGTTGGCCTATGAAATACTCGAGCGCGTGGTGAAGCTGCGGTCTGGCGATCCTGATGGGTTACTGCATGGCGGTTACGCTTGCTGGAGCGCGTCTGATACGCAGCATCCCATGACCATTTTGCTCCGAGAGATGCTGACGTATTGGCAGGGCGATAAGATCTGTGACTTGAAACGCCTGGGCGAGCTGCATTCCGGTGCGACGGCTGGCGGATATCGTTGGCTGGCGGCGGAGGCCGGTGAGCTGATGTCGCGCATGGACGCCAAGTCGTCGGATCTGGGCTCCCAAGCCGCCGAGTTCCGCGCCGAGACCCGAACTGTGAGCATCTGCGAGACCGCGACCCGCCAGGAGCCCTGGCTCCGAGCGTTGGAGGCGATGGCGCAAATCGGCGAGATCGCGCCAGGCGGTGGTCCGTCCAAACGCACCGAACGCCTCATATGGCGCATCGTGATGAAGGATAACAATACAGTAGAGCGCATCCAGCCGGTTCTACAGAAATCCACGCTCAAAGGGTGGACCCGAGGGAGAAAAGTCGCGATCAAGCGCCTGCATGAAGAGTCTGCGTCACTGGAGTATCTCACAGATCACGATAGAAAAGTTTGCGGCGCCATTCAGGTTGAATACGACTCGGACGGGTACAGCTACTACGGGCCGCGCGAGGTGTTCGCCTTCGATACGTGCAAGGCTCTTTTGGCGTTGGTGGGGCATCCGCAGGTGTTTTGGGACCAGGGCGATACGCAGATCGACGTGGTCTCGTCACGCCCGGAGCTGCAGGTGCTGCAAAACGACAAATCGTTGCACGTGAGCCTCACGCCGTCGATGACCAATCGCCATGGCCAAACCCTCGACTTCGTCGCCACTCAGGAAAGCCCCACACGCCTGGCGGTGATTACGTTTTCGCCCGAGCATCGCCGGATCGCCGCTCTGGTGGGCCCCGACGGTATCGACGTGCCAAATCGAGGTAAGGATGTGCTGCTCAAAGCCATCGCGGCGGCTTCGGCGAGTGTTACTGTTCAGTCTGATATTGGTGTCGGTCACGAGCACGAGCACGTCGAAAATATCGAACCATGCCCCACACCGCACGTGCAGCTTTATCCGTATGGTGATGGGCTTAAAGCTGCAATCGCGGTAAGACCGTTCGGTGATCGGGGACCTTACTATAGCGCCAAGAGCGGTGGGCAGACGGTTCTGGCCGAAGTGGACGGTAAACGCCTGCAAACGACGCGCGATTTCGTTAGCGAGGCCAAGGGTGTCGCCGACCTGCGACTGGCTTGCGATACGCTGGACAGGTTCGACGATCTGGGCGGGGAATACTTTTCCACTGATATCGAGGTCTGCCTGCAGCTCCTTCTGGAACTGGGCCAACTCGGTGGGCAGGGGATTGTGGAATGGCCTCAGGG
>JABGPF010000005.1 GCA_018645065.1 Phycisphaerales bacterium | reverse complement strand
GACGGGATCGTACGTGGCTTCCTCCTGAACGGACCGCAGCAACCTGTGATTCGCGTCTCGCAGACCCAGGCGATGGCGTTCTGCAAATGGCTGTCGGACAAGACGGGCAAAAAATGCACCCTGCCGACTGAAACGCAATGGGAATGGGCTGCGGTGTTCGGTAAGTGCGACGAAAAAGGCTACGCAGACAAGGACTTCAGCAAGCTCGCCAACCTGGCTGACAAGTCGTTTCTGACCAAATACGCCAGCGGTGAAATGCCCCTGTGGCGTCCTTCGATTCTCAGTTCCGACGACGGAGCCCGAGTTTCCACAACGGTGGGCAAGTACGCCCCCAACGCCGCCGGTGTTTACGACATGATCGGCAACGTAGCCGAGTGGACCTCAACGCCATGGAAAGCTCCGACAGGCATGACCGCCCCGGCGCAACTTATCGCCAAGGGCGGCTCGTGGCGTGATCGTCCCAAAACCGCGACCCCATTCTCGAAAATGCCCGCAAACGCAGCGATAAAGTTCGTCGACGTCGGGTTCCGAGTAATCATCGAAGACTAGGCCTCGCATTTAAGGACGCGCAACAATGATTCGTATCTCGCTTCTGGTTCTGGCGACGCTCACGGTTTCGAGCCTCGCTGCCGCGCCGGATAAGCTGATCGAATCGGCGCCGCAGCGGATTGAGAAACATCGCAAAGGCGACGTGCGGATAACTCTGACCGGCCCGGACGGGAAACCTCTGTCCGGCGCCAGGGTCCAGGTGCGGCAGGTCAGTTCTGAGTTCCTTTTCGGCAGCAGCGTATTCCCGCTGGTCTACAAGCTGCAGTCCGGTGATTTAAAACTCCCGCTGGCTGAGGATGAGCCCTATCGGAAGTTCGCCGATCGGTACGTCGAACTGTTCAACTTCGCCACGCTGCCCTACTATTGGTGGGGATACGAGAAGCATCGCGGGGCGCCCCTGCACGCCAGCCGCGAACGAATCGCGGTATGGTGCAACGAACGAAAAATAACCACCAAGGGCCACCCGCTGGTCTGGAACTACTCGCAACTTAAGTGGCTGCCTGACGATCTGGCTGAAGTCGAGAAACTGCAACTGGCCCATGTGAGCAACTGCGTTAAACGGTTCACCGGTAAGATCGACATGTGGGACGTAGTCAACGAGACCACCAACTTCGCCCAGAAGCCCAACAAGACCCGAGCCCCTACGGTGACTGCAATGTGGGAGAAAGTCGGGCGGATCGAACTGCCCCGCCGAGCCTTTCGCGCCGCAAGAAAAGCCAACCCCAACGCCACGCTCGTCATAAACGATTTCCACGTCGGAGACGATTTCGCCAAAGTGGTCGCCAGCATGGTCGACAAGAACGGCAAACCGTTCTACGACGTGATCGGGCTCCAGGCCCACATGCACGGTGGGACATGGTCGAACCAAAAGCTATGGACCGTCTGCCAGCGGTTCGCAGCCTTCAAAAAACCGATCCATTTCACCGAACTGACGATCCTGTCGGGCAGGAAGGGATGGAATCGCCCCAAACCGTGGTTATCGAGCAAAAAAGGCGAAGCACAGCAGGCAATAGACGCAAAACGGGTCTACACGCTGCTGTTCTCGCATCCGTCAGTCGAGGCGATTACCTGGTGGAACATGTCAGACGCACACGCCTGGATGCAAGCCCCCGCCGGCCTGCTCAACAAGGACATGACGCCAAAGCCGGCGTACAATGTCCTGAAAAAACTGATAACCAAAGACTGGCGCACAGAAACGAACATCACCACAAACGCAGACGGGCAAGCGACTTTCCGAGGATTCCACGGGCGATACAAACTGACCGTGACAACTCCCACCGGTCAGCAAAAGCAGTTCGAAAACCTGGAAATACGAAAAACACCAAGCCAGACACCCACTCACTGGAACATAAGCTACCCAAAAAAATAAAAACGGCTGCGGGCGTTTGGAATAAACTCAGCGGTCTAAAATCTTGACCCCGAACGCCCCAGAGGTTACAAGTATCCAGACAGTTTCTCTAACAGACGCCTGGACCTATTGAAATCCCTATGAAATCAATGCCTACAAGAACGCTTTTAGTGCTCCTGAGTTTCTCTGCGGTATTTAGCGCCGCTGGGTGCAGATACTCAAAAGAGAAGGGACTTGAGATTTCCTTCGATCACTATGCGCACGGGCAATATCTCGCTGAATCGGGTGACACAGACGCGGCGCTGGCTGAACTGCTCAAGGCGATTCAATCAGATCCGGAACTATCTGCAGCCCATTCAGCTATCGGTGATATCCATCGCAAGGACGGAAACCATAAACTGGCGGCGGAAGCCTACCGAAACGCTTGCCGCACAAATCCTTACGCGTTCCGAGCACACTATAATCTCGGGGTTACGTACCAGGCGCTGGCCCAGGCGGCGGAAGCGGTTGAGGAATACACAAAGAACCTCAAGGAAGCGGTTAACGTTTACCTGCGGGCCGTTGTTATCCGCGACGATGACTTCGACGCGAACCTGAACCTCTCTGCCTGCTATTTCCAGTTAGGCAAATACGACCTTGCCGAAGAATACTGCCACGCCGCAATCGCCAAAGACCCCAAGTCGCCGCAAGCACACAGCAACCTGGGGATCATCTACGACAGCCAAAATCGACTCTACAAAGCCGTTCGAGCGTACAAAGACTCACTCGAACTCGACACAAACCAGCCCAAGATACTACTTAATCTGGGCTCAACGTACATGCGTCAAGGGATGTGCAAAGCCGCCCTCTCGCCCTTCCGTCTGGCGAGCAAACAAGACCCCAAAGACCCCGCTCCGTTCAGGCAGATCGGACAATGCTACTACCGCCTTAAGCAGTATGATAAGTCCATCGGAGCCTACGAACAGGCGATCTCGCTCGACCCGAAAGACGCCACCGCCCTGCGAGGCCTGGGCACCGTTCGCATAACCCAGTACGTCCTGTCGCAGGATGACACCGAACTTCGCGATCAGGGCCTCACCGCCTGGCGACAGTCGCTGGAGATCATGTCTGATCAGGAAGACCTGAAAAAACTCCTGAAGAAGTACAGCCCTCCAGACCAGGCGCCCGAACTGTAATGAACGCCATCTAGCCAAACGCCCACGCCGCTCAGCAAAGCCCCCCGAAAAACTCCCAAAAAACTCCCAAAAAGCCTCAGCAAAACGCTATACTATTGCGGGGAGTAACACTAAAGAGAGATTATCATGATTGGAATATCGAAACTATATTGCGGAACGGTTGAAGCATCTGACCCGCTCCGCTACGGACGAGACAGCGCGCAGCTTCCCAGCAACCTGCTGCAGTTCTCGGCCGACAAGAAACCTGTGCTCGTATGGAACTGCACAAAACGATGCAATCTGAAGTGCAAACACTGCTACTCAGCCAGCACCAACCAACCCGACCCGAACGAACTTACCGACGACGAAGCAAAGGTAATGATCGACGACCTGGCGAAGTTCGGATGCCCGGTGCTCCTGTTCTCAGGCGGTGAACCGCTCATGCGTCCGGGCGTGACAGGGCTGATCTCCTACGCCCGAGCCGCAGGCCTGCGTGCGGTAGTCTCAACCAACGGTAACCTTATCGACAAACCGATGGCCGCCAAACTCGCCGAAGCCGGCCTGAGCTACGTAGGGGTAAGCCTCGACGGACTAAAAGCAACAAACGACAAGTTCCGCGGCGTGGACGGCGCATTTGACCGGGCCCTTACTGGAATACGCAACTGCCTGGAAGCCGAAGTAAAAGTCGGCCTGCGATTCACACTGAACAAACACAATGTTGAGGAAGTCGGCGGTATTTTCGATCTGATAGAAGCCGAAGGCATCCCGCGCGTCTGTTTTTATCACTTAGTCGACACCGGACGCGGGAAAGACATGTCCGACGCGATTTTAACCTACCAGGAAACGCGCGACACGCTGGACCTTATCATGGATCGCACGGCCCAGGCACACGCCGCTGGGCGAATGCTCGAAGTGCTGACCGTAGACAATCACGCCGACGGGCCCTACCTGTACATGCGACTGAAAGAAACCAATCCCGAGCGTCAGAAGGACTGCTTCGAACTGATGCAAATGAACGGTGGAAACTCAAGCGGCCAGGGTATCGGGTGCATAAGCTGGGACGGAACAGTATTACCCGACCAGTTCTGGCGCCAGCATGAACTGGGCAACGTGCGTGAAAGAGCGTTCAGCGAAATCTGGAGTGATCCGGACCATCCGTTCCTCTCGAAGCTGCGAGACCGCAAGAGTCACCTGAAAGGCCGATGCCTCGAATGCTGCTGGTTGAACGTATGCAACGGAAACTTCCGCGCCCGGGCCGACCAGGGCGGAGACGACATCTGGGGCGACGACCCGGCGTGCTACCTGACAGACGAAGAAATCTCGCCAAAACAGTTGGATGGGTAGCCGCCTTCGGCGGCTTGGCAACTGGCAATTGGCAATTGGCAACTGGCGTACGGCAACGACGTACGGCAACGGCAACGGCGAACATATCATAGTTGACGTTGCGCGGTTTCGTCTAGCGGCGGAGCAACGCCCCGCGTGTTGTGTGCGACATTATAGAGGGACGATTTAGACCTTGCCGTTATCCGTTGGCCTCGGACGCCTCTTTTTATATCACGCACCAGTTTAACAAACGTCGAGAATTTTTCTTCCCAAAATAATCCGTTCGATGTATAATGCTTTTTCAATGACGTACTCAATGACGTACTATGACGTACAGGACGGGGCTGTAGCTCAGTTGGGAGAGCGATTGGTTCGCAATCAATAGGTCATGGGTTCGATTCCCTTCAGCTCCATGAAACGAGCCGCCGAAAGGCGGCTTTTTTCATGCAATCACCGCACAGGACGATATAATGCCTGCGGTAGCTAACGCAAAACAAAGGAAAGTATCATGTCACTTCAAGGTAAACGTGTCGCGATAATGCTTGATCAGCAGTACCAGGAACTCGAAGTGTGGTACCCTCTATACCGCCTGATTGAAGCCGGCGCCCAGGTATCCTGCGTCGCGAGCGACGCCAACACTGCATACGCCTCGAAACTGGGCTACCCGTGCGTTTCAGATCTGTCGGCCGGCGATATTTCAGGCTCAGATTTCGATGCGGTTATCGTACCGGGCGGATGGTGCCCTGACTTCATGCGACGCGACGAATCGATGGTGAACTTCATCCAGCAGTGCGTAGACGCAGATATCGTTCTAGCGGCGATCTGCCACGGGCCGTGGATGCTCTGTTCGACCGGCGCACTGCAAGGCAAGCGTGCCACAAGCTTCATGGCCATTCGCCACGACGTTACAAACGCCGGCGCCGCGTGGGTCGACGAAGAATGCGTGGTTGACGGAAAGCTAATCACCGCTCGCAAGCCCGACGACCTGCCCGCGTTCATGAAAGCGATTATCACCGCATTGAGTTGATCAGGCGAACAACGCCGTACCGACCCGAACGATCGTGGCGCCCTCTTCAACCGCGATAATATAATCGCCGCTCATCCCCATAGACAGATGCGAGAAGCTGTCACCGCCGATCTTATCGTGCTTCATCTCCTCGAATATTTCGCGGAGGCGAATAAACGTTCGGCGCGTTTGTTCCGGATCACCGTTAGTCGGCCCCATAGTCATCAGACCGGTTAGCTTCAGCGATCGCATCGAGCATATCATCTCGCCAAGATGGGTCGCCGCCCCGACAGCGCATCCGAATTTCTGGGCTTCCTGGGAGCAATTGACCTGCAGCATCACATCTACGACACGCTCATCAGCTTCGGCGCGTTGTGAAATCTCTTCAGCCAACCGCAACGAATCGACCGAATGGATCACATCGGCAGCCACCAGAGTCTGCTTGACCTTGTTGCGCTGAAGGTGCCCCACCATATGCCACTTAACGCTCACCGGATCAGTCTTACGACGCCCGTAGAGATATTCGTCGATCTGCGAGAATCGTTCTGCGAGTTGTTGCGGACGCGACTCACCGAGATTGGTCAAGCCGGCCTTCATGCAGTTTTTGATCGTGTCGATATCTACGCTCTTAGTAACTGCGACCACCTCCACCGCCTCGGGCGATCGCCCGGTGCGCTGGCAAGCGTCGAATATATCTCGCCTGATTCGCGTGAGGTTCTTCGTGATTTTATTTACTGTTACAGCCATGTACGAGCAAACATACCACGAACAATCCCCCCGAGCAAGTTCTTTGAGTCCCATACAGCACTTTTAGATGTACAAAACGCACAAAACCACCATGCAGACATGCAACTGGGCGTTCCTGGAGCTGTTTTATCTCTGAGCATCCAACTACAGGCTTGCCTAGCCTTGCGACCGTTTTCGACGCAACTGAGGGCAGTAGCAGAGCCCGTTGTTTGGGGCCAAATATAGTTGGTAAAAAAAAGTGGGCGACAGACGGTGCAATGCGCGGGGGGAGACGCATCACTATTTGCCTGTCGCCCATGTACCGGACGAATCCGAGCGATCAAAAGCTTTTCAAGAAACAATCAAAGCAATTTGACCACCGAAGTCATTATACATAACTATTTGCGTGCGACACAATCCTATCTTTTATTTTTTTTTGCAAAAAAAAAAAAACCGCGACCAATACACCCGTCACCAAGCCTATCGCAACGCAATAGTCAGAACCTGATCGATATTCTCGACAAATTCAAATTTCATCCCTTCGCGAGCCTCAGCGGGAACGTCAACCATGTCCTTGCGGTTTCGCTCGGGAAGTATCACCGTTTTTATGCCCGCAAGCTTGGCGGCGAGAACCTTCTGCTTCACTCCGCCTATCGGGAGAATCAACCCGCGCAACGTTATTTCGCCTGTCATGGCGATGCGGTATTTAACGGGCCTTCCGGTTAACATGCTGACAAGAGCTGTGCATATCGCAGCCCCCGCCGATGGTCCATCCTTGGGCACCGCGCCGGCCGGCACGTGTACGTGAATGGCGGTTTTGGCTATTTTTTCCGGATATATCGAAAACTTCTCGGCGTTGGATTTTATCACGGTAAGCGCCGCCATCGCCGATTCCTTCATGACATCGCCAATATGACCGGTAAGCGTGAGACCACCGTCGGATCCGCTGGATTTGTAACCGGCGGCCTCGATGAACAGGATGTCGCCCCCCACCGGCGTATAGGCCAGCGCCGTGACAACACCGGTAAGATTGGCCGACGAAGCCCGCAACGCCACTTCGCTGATATACATCGGCGGACCAAGAATCTCAGCAACCAACCCAGCGGTCACGGTTGTCGCCTTATTGTCCGGAGCCTTGCCCGAAGCCACTTTCGCAGCCACCGCCCGACAAACCGAACCGATCTTCCGTTCAAGCTCTCTCACCCCCGTCTCTCTGGTGTAGCTGCGTATTATGGTTCGCAGCGCGGGGGCAGTCCATTTCAGCAGACTAACGGTTTTCTTGCGTTTCCCGCCTTTTTTGGCGGGCTTAACCGTCGTTTCTTTTTGCAGGCCATTCTCGATAAGCTGCCTGGGAACGAGGTATTTTTCAGCAATGTGCATTTTGTCCCCGGGCGTGTATCCCGACAGTTCGATAACCTCCATGCGATCTCTCAGCGCCGCCGGTACGGGCTCCATATAGTTCGCCGTCGCAATAAACATCACGTTCGACAAATCGAACGGCGTGTTAAGATAATGATCCTGGAACGAATAGTTCTGCGCCGGGTCAAGTATCTCCAGCAGCGCCGAGGTCGGGTCTCCGCGGAAGTCCGTCCCGACCTTGTCCAATTCGTCGAGCATGAACACCGGATTGTTGGCGCCGGCCTTTTTTATTTCCTGTATGATCCGCCCCGGCATGGCTCCGATGTAAGTTCGCCGATGGCCTCTGAGCTCGGCTTCGTCCCGCATTCCACCAAGGCTCATCCTGATAAACTCTCTGCCCAGCGCTCGCGCGATGGAGCGGCCCAGTGAAGTTTTGCCCACCCCGGGCGGTCCGACAAAGCATAGGATCGGGCCTCGCGAATGCGGAGCCAGTTTGCGAACCGCCAGATATTCAAGTATGCGCCGCTTGACCTTTTCCAGATCGTAATGATCCTGGTTCAAAACGCGTTTTGCTCGATTAATGTTCAGATTATCGGGCGTAGAAGCCGACCAGGGCAATTCGACCATCCAGTCCATATATGTCCTGATCATATTATATTCCGGACTGGCCGAGGGAATTCGCTCCAGACGATTGAGTTCCTTCACCGCCTCGGCCTTGACCGGTTCGGGCATGCCTGCGAGTTCTACTTTCTCGCGAAGCTCCTCCACTTCGATCGATTGATCGTCGTCCTGGCCGAGTTCTTTTTGTATCTCTTTGAGTTGTTCCTGGAGGTAATATCGTCGCTGGCTTTTGTCGATACTGTCCCTGACTCGATTTTGAATATCCTGTGAAAGTTCGAGTACTTCAAGTTGCTTCTGCATAGCTGCGCCCACGTCGTCGAGGCGTTTTGCAACGTCGTGTTGCTCCAGCAACTGCTGCCTGAAGTTCAAGTCAAGCTGAAGGTTGGCGCCGAGGAAATCGGCAAGTGCGCCGGGGTATTCGATATTCGAGAGCACCATCGCCGCTTCGTCCGGAATAACTGGCGATAGTTCAATAACTTTCGACGCCAGATTGCGAGCGTTGAACTCTAATGCTTTGGTTTTGGTTGTCGGGACAAAAGTATCCTGTATCGGCGTGATTTCCGCGCGGAAGAACGGTTCGGTTTGCGTCCACTTGTCGATTTTCACTCGCCCTATCGCGTGTACGATAGCACTGAGCGTGTCGGGGTCTACTCGCAGCAGTTTCACCACAAGCACCGCGGTCCCGATCTGGTATAGATCGTCAACGCCCGGGTCATCCTGGTCGGGGTCCTTTTGGCAGACGGTGACAATAACCTTCTTTTCGGGCAATACGGTTTCTATCAGGCTCAGTGACTTGGCCCGTCCTACCGAAAGCGGGATCACGGTGCCCGGGAAGAGGACCATATTCCTGACGGTTAGCACGGCGGCTTCGGGCGGGATTTCCGGTCCGGACTCGCGGTTAGATTCTCGCGTGCCTGTCGCAGTGGGTTCCAGAACTATTTCCGGCTCGTCATCGGTAACTACTTTGCTGATCGCCTGTTTATCGTTTTGTTTTCTTTTTCGAGCCATAACGTCATTACGCCTTTACTGATAAGCGTGTAATATTGCTTGTAAGCCCCCGCCGACTCTCGCCTCTGGAATCGAGAGTTACTTCCTGGGTATTACGACCCAGAGAAACCCGCCTCGATAAGTCGCGCGGATATTTTCATCATCAGCATCGTCCGGTAGCTCGATTGCCCGGCAGAACCATCCGGTATCGATTTCCATGATGCGTATTTTCACCATGTCCGCCGCCACTGGCGGATTCGGCATGTCCCGTTTCCCGCTGAGCCGAAGAATTCCCTCATCGGTTTCCAGTTCGATATCTTCACCGCAAAGACCGGCGAGGTCCACCACAAGGGTGTACTGCTCCGGACTTTCGTATACGTTCATCGCCGGCGACCAGCTTTGCCCGGAACAATAGTGATGGTATCCGCCCTCCATCACCTTATCGCCCCATTTGCTAACTGGACCGCTGGTCGGTTTGAACATATCGCCCGATTCATCGTGAGATGCCTGCATAGTCATTGACGCCATAATAGATCAGTCCTTTATTACATTTATCGAAAGCAGCGACAAATGAACTTCCCATAACATAAATGGTTCACGAACAACTACCTAATTCATTATACCAAGCACAAATACCCGTTCCATAAGAAAAGGGGAACGGCGTGGAATCTTAATTTGGGACCTGCCTGCCGGTAGGCACGGTTTGGGATTTGGAATTGAACAGCAAATTGAAACGGCGAACGGCGTCACGACTTTGTCGTGATGAGGGCCGACATACTGTCGCCCGCTAAACGGGAATGCGAAGCGTCGATTAGCATCACGTCACATTGCTGGCGTTGTCGTTTGTCGTTGTCGTCAAATTCCAAATCCCAAATATAATTACGGTCTTGGTGTTCTGAAGAGATTTTCTGGTTGGACGGCTATTTTAACTGATAGTATCTGTAGTTCCCCGTCCCGGTAGAGTTCTACTGGCACGGTCGTTCCCGGTGCAATATCAGCCACTATGTGCCGCAATTCCTGGCTGTTGGCGATGGGCTTATCGCCGATGGAAACTATAAAGTCATGGGCCTCGATACCCGCAACGTCGGCCGGTCCGTCGATAACGACTATTTCAACCAGTGCGCCCTTGGTGTCGGGCAGGCGCAACTCAGCAGCGATCTTTGCGTCGACAGGTCTGAACCCCAGGCCGATGAAACCGCGTATCGCCTTTCCGCCCTCGATCAACTGCTTGACCACACGCTTAACAATGTTCGAGGGAATCGACATTCCCAACCCTGCATTCGTACCGGAGTCCGAGACAATAGCAGTGTTGATACCGATTATCTCACCGGACATGTTTATCAACGGCCCGCCGGAATTACCCTGATTAATGGCTGCATCGGTCTGCAAGAATTTCTGATACTTCGCCGATCGGCCGATCATTCGCCCCTTGGCTGATATCCGGCCAAACGTGACGGTCTGGGGCAATTTCATAGGCGATCCGACTGCGAGAACATGATCCCCGACCTCGATCTTACTGCTGTCTCCCATCGGAATTTGCAAAAGCCGCTCAGGCGACACCTTGATCACCGCCAAATCGACCATCCAGTCGGAACGGACCCACTCGGCGCCGAGTTCGCGCCCGTCGGCAAGTATAACTTTCACGTCGTCCGGCGCGCGAACCACGTGCTCGTTAGTCACTACGTACCCGTTTTCGCTATCGATAATCACCCCGCTGCCAACTGATCCTCCGTCGCCTGTGGAAAACCGTATCGAACGGGGCGACCTGGTTTTTCTGGAAACACGGATTTCGACCACCGCGGGTTTCACCGTTCGCACAACTTCCCTGAGCAACACTGAAAGTCCGTCAGCCTGTTTCAGCGTGGGAAAGTTCTCGGTGATCGCTTGCTGGCGCCCCTTTTCGCTGGCGTACGAAAGCCGCTCAGCCAGTTCAGGACCCATAAAAAACAAACCGCCCCAAAGCAAAAGCGCCACTATGAGGAATGGAATTATTAGTTTCGATATTGGCATGTTCAATACCTCTGGGCTAAGGAGCCAGCACGCCGGCTCGCTTCAGGGTGGTCAAAATTAATTTCTCAAACGGAATCTCCGTACAAGCCGAAACGTACACCGCCCCGCGAGATACGCATATTTTACCACAACGTTTCTGGAACTGCGCCCACTTATCGCGGTATGCCTCCATCAGTTCGTCGGTCAACCACAACGACATTCGCTGCTGCGTTTCGGCGTGCTGAAAGATCACCGGGCCCTTGGCGGGCGTTTCGAGACCGGCGTCCTGTTGGTTGAACAGGTGAATTACCGCGATGTCTCTCCGCCCCGCGAGATCAGACACCCCAAGGCGCCCCAGCGATTCGTCCAACTGTTGCGGACAATCCAGCAGATCGGATATCAATAGCACCGTACCAGCGGTCCCGCCGGCGCCGCCTGCGAGGTTCGACAAGTTTTTCATACTGCCAGCCAGATCCGTCGTCCCGCCCGGCGCCAATGCTCTGAGATAGTCCAGCACGCCCATAATTCGCCCGCGATTTCTGCCCGCGTCAAACGCGTCGCGCGATCCGGTCTGGCCGCCGAAAGCAACCAGAGTCACTCGATCCAACGCCCCCATCGCAACATATGTTAAAGCAGCGGCCGTGCGACGAGCGTAGTTGAATTTCTCCATCGCCCCGCCCGGCGCCATCGACCCTGAACAGTCCAGCGCAATCACCACGGTCGATTCACTATGCTCGTGGAACAGTCGGATCAGCAGTTTTTCCATCCGAGCGTAGTAAGGCCAATCGATAAATCGCGTGTCGTCGCCTGATGCATAATCGCGATGATCGGCGAATTCCAGCCCGTCGCCCAGGCGCCTGGAACGCCTGGTCCCACCGAGCGATCCGCCGGACATACGCTTGGCGATCAGGTGCAGGCGTTCGAGCCTGGCCAGGAAATCAGCATCGAACAAATTATCGTTATCGTTCTTCACTCAACCCACTTTTATTATTTATTGTTCATCGCGGACAATCTTTTCTTCGCACTTCTTCAAAGCGTCCAGGAGTTCTTCGGGGTTGTCTGCGTGCAACAGTTCGTCCATAACCCCGGGCGTGTGGAGCATCTGCGCCAGCCGCGCCAGCAGGTGCAAATGGGTGCGTTCATCTTTGCAGCACACCAGGAAAAACAGGCGGGTCAGCGATCCGTCAGGGGCGCCGAACGGGATGCCCGAATGGGTCAGGCCGACAACTACAAAACTGTCTGCAATATCGTATTCCACCGGGTGACGCGGGTGCGGCATGGCGACTCCGGGTATAAGCGCCGTCGAGCACATTTCCTCGCGCTGGCGAATTTCTTCGATAAGTTCGGCCCTCAGGTAGACCATGCCCGCACGATCGGCGACATCGACCAGTTCGCGGATAGTGGCTTCGCGGGTCCGCGCGTGCATCGGAACATCCAAGCCGCCGTCGGGAATGTGCGAACAGAGAATCATGCCATCGGAATCCAGACCGTGATGCTCGCTCACGCCCTTGGAAATGCCCGAGAGTCGCTCGCGGTCAAGGGTGTGCACCTGATTCTCAACCCAATGATCGATATCGCTTTTAATGAACCGGTAGCGATCCCTGGGAGCCTTGTCGCCGCCGATCTTCTGGCAGGGGATCTGATCGCGAGAGGCTATCTTTATCACGTCGCGCATGTCCATTGCAAGATACGTTGCGACCTGCGAAGCGGTCATCTGTTCGTGAGGCATGGTGATGCTTTCATTGCACGGGTTACATTAGGTTCATCGGGTCAACGTCTATCACTACTTCGGCGGGATTGCTCCGAGACAACGAGCCCATCTGCGGATACAGCACATTTTGCACCCATCCGGACGGACCAGACAGCGGGGTTACCGTAATTTCGTAGCGGAACATCTTGCGCAGCTTGATTATACCAGCTTGGGCGGGCCCCATCATGAATATTCGCTCAGCCGGTAGCAATACGCGAAGTGCTCGGGCCAGTTCGTCGGCGCCGTCCTGGGCCTTGTTGGCCTTCTCGTGACGAACCACAAAGCGAATCATGCGGGAAAACGGAGGCAAGTTGGCCTCGCTGCGCTGAGACATTTCGATCTCGGCGAAACCGTTGTAATCGTGCTGCGATGCGTAAATAATCGACGGTTCGTCAGGGTGCAGCGTTTGGACCACCACCCGCCCGGGCAGATCAGAACGCCCCGCACGCCCGGCAACCTGAACAATAAGCTGGAACGTACGCTCAGCGGCGCGGAAATCGGGCATTTGCAGCGCGGTATCGGCCGACAAAACGCCAACCAGCGAAACGCCAGGGAAGTCCAATCCCTTACCAACCATCTGCGTACCGAGAAGAATGTCCAGCTCCCCGGACGAAAAATCATCGAACACTTTTTTGAACTGCTTGGGCGAGGTCATAGTGTCGGAATCGACGCGTGCGAATTTCGCGCCGGGAAATTTCCTGCCCAACTCGTTCTCGACGCGCTGAATCCCCATACCGAACAGCAGCAACTTACCACCGCACGCCGGGCAGCGGTCTGGAACGCCTACCGAACCCTGACAGTAATGACATATCGCCATCTCGGTGGCCTGGTGGAACACCATCGGCCTGGTGCAGTTATCGCAACCGAGTTCCCATTTGCAACTCGGGCAGAAAACAAAACTGGCGAACCCGCGACGGTTCATCAGCAAAATCGCCTGCTGACCGGCGTCGAGCGTTACCGCGAGTTGCTGGGTGAGCGTCCTGCCGAGAAGTTCGACCTTACCGGGCCTGATCTCCTGCCGCAAACTGACGATCTTCAAACTCGGCATGGGAAGCGAACGCACGCGGACCGGGAGTTTCAGAAGTTCGTATCGTTTTCTGTGAACGTTGTGCAGCGATTCCAGGGACGGAGTGGCTGAGCCTAGAACGATCGGAACTTTTTCGAGCGAGGCACGCATAACCGCGACGTCCCTACCGTGATATCTCGGTGCGGTATCCTGCTTGTATGACGATTCATGCTCTTCATCGACCACTATCAGGCCGAGATTCGGCGTCGGAGCGAAAATCGCACTTCGCGGGCCCACAACCACCGCAGCGTGCCCGAGACGAATCTGCTGATAGTAAAACGCTCGCTGGGTGTCGGTGAGTCCGCTGTGCAGAACCGCCACTCGCGGAAGGCGCCGCACCAGACGCTGCAAAGTTTGGGTGGCCAGCGCGATCTCGGGCACCAGGACAATCGCCTGCTTACCGGCGGCGACCACCTTGCGAATCGCGCGGATGTAAACTTCGGTTTTCCCGCTGCCGGTAACCCCGTGCAGCAGCATCGCCGAGAAGCCTTCGCCCAGACGGCTGGCGATCTGGTCTATAACGGTCTGTTGATGCTCGTTGGGTTCGATGGCGTCGGGCTCCATCGCGGCGGGATTCATGTCTTCTATGGTGACCGGGCGAGATTCGGTGCGTATGAGCTCGCGGTCTTTCAGGCGACTTATCGTGTTGCGGGACGCCCCGCTGTGGTTCATGAGATTTTTCAGGCCCAGCGGTTCGATCCCCTGGATGCGTGCTTCGAGCAGTTCGTCCAGAACGCGTTTTTGCCTGGCTCCCAGCGAGGAAGGGATATCTTTTTCTTCGGCGTCCAGGAATACTACAGTCTCTGTTCGCGGTGCGTGTTTTCCAACGGCAGAGGGTATCATCGCAGTAAGCGTCATCCCCAGCGGGCTTAAGTAGTAGCGGCTTATCCAGTTGCCCAGTTCCCATCTTACCGGGTCGAAGGGTGATTCGGCGTCTATCAGGTCCCCGACGACTTTAAGTTTTCGATCACTGGCATGGCCTTCGGTTCGCACGACTACTCCGATAGTCATCCGCCCGCCGCGCCCGAACGACACTTTAACCCGCTGGCCGATTTTGGGCGTTCCAAGTCGCTCGGGCCAAACGTAATCGTAGCCTGACCACACATTTGCAGCCACCGCAACGCCCACAATCACCTGCCCGCTATCGGAGCGAGCCGGCGCCTTGACCACGGATTCAGGTTCTTCAAACAAGCGAGACATACGCACATACTATCCGCACAGACCTCTGTAGCCAACAGTCCATTACAGCTAATGGGGTTAAGAATTTTAACTCTGCGTGGTACGAGGAGAAAAATTATCACATCGCCTCTTGAAATCGCACTACATTGTATTTACATTATAATTGTGAACAAGATATCCTTTTTATGGGACGAGAAGAAGAACAAGGCCAATCAAAAGAAACATCGTGTTTCTTTTGAGGAAGCTCAATCAGTCTTTTTTGATGAGGATGCAATAGAATTTTTTGATCCTATACATTCTGAATCAGAAGACAGGTTCATTATGCTTGGGCTCAGTGCGCATCTTAGAGTCCTTGTCGTGTGTCATTGCTATCGCCAGAACGCTTCCACGATAAGGATCATCTCAGCCCGCAAAGCTACAAAAAAAGAACGAGAAAATTACCCTGGAAGTGCAAAATGAAAAAAGAATATGACTTTTCGAAAATGAAGGGGCGAAAGAACCCATACGCCAAGAGCCTTAAAAAGCAGGTCACTATCCGTATGGGCGTCGATATTATCGATTACTTCAAGGCCATGTCTGAAGAGACGGGCATCCCCTACCAAAAACTAATCAATCTCTATTTGCGAGACTGCGTGGAATCTCATCGTTCACTGGAACTTAAATGGGTTTCCTGAGTACTTGCAGTACGGAGAGAGAAGATTCTATGAAAAGCACTCGTAAAAAAATACCGTTATTCAAGACTGAGGACCATGAACGAGAGTTTTGGTCAAAGAACTCTCCTTTGGACTTCATGGATATTGATTCGGCCAGGCAAGGAGCATTTCCAAATCTCAAGCCTACGCTAAAATCTATCTCCATTCGACTTCCGGAACACATGCTTGAGCAATTGAAGATTCTCGCCCACAAGAAAGACATTCCTTACCAGAGCCTGGTAAAGCTTTTTCTGGGACGAGAGATACTCATGGAACGACGCTCCCTGGAATCATCGAAATAGCTTCAACCACTCAGCCCGAACAACGCATAACCCGAGCTCGGATTAAATCCGTAAACAGAGAGAAAAAAGAACGGAAAATCACCCCGTAAGTGCAAAATGAAAAAGGAATACGATTTTTCGAAAATGAAGGGGCGAAAGAACCCATACGCCAAAAGCCTTAAAAAGCAGGTCACTATCCGTATGGGAGTTGATATCATTGACTACTTCAAGGCGATGTCAGAAGAAACGGGCATCCCCTACCAGAAACTAATCAATCTCTACTTACGAGATTGCGTGGAATCTCACCGTTCACTGGAACTTCAATGGGTTTCCTGAATGACGCACACTTGTTCCTTTCTACTATCAGCCCTTTAGACTGTAGGCCTTAACTTCACGATTAAGATACAGTTGTCTGCGATCAATTATCTGCCTTATTGCCTTGTTACTGCGGGATGTGTATGCTTATACGATACTTGCCTGTGGATATTGCCCAGGCGATTTGGAGAGTTTTATATGAACATGAACGTAAATGATACAACCGACAACACCGACGCCATGATCGCCGACAGCAAGATACTGGTCGTCGACGATAACGAACAGAATCTCGAGCTGCTGGTGGCGTACCTCGAATCGCTCAAATGCCCGGTGGTTACAGCGTTTGACGGGGTCGATGCGTTGGAGAAAATCGCCGCTGAGAAACCGGATCTCATCCTGCTGGACATAATGATGCCCAGAATGAGCGGATTCGAAGTATGCCGCAAGATCAAGTCAGACCCCACCACGCGCGACATTCCCGTGATAATGGTGACCGCTCTGAATGAACTTACGGATATCGAACGGGGCGTGGAAAGCGGGACAGACGATTTCATCACCAAACCGGTGAATCGCCTGGAACTTACCACGCGAGTGAAAAGCCTGCTGAGAGTCAAACATCTACAGAGCGAACTCGACAGGACCCTGGCGTATCTGACCCAGGTCGAAAATAACGACGCCTGACTCCAACACCGAACCATGTACGACTACCAAACAGAGTTCGGTAACAAAAATCCCTGAATCGGAGCAATATTATGCGACGGACCTCAATGCTCACCGCAATAACTCTCGCAGTAACGGCTGTGGCGATGTTAACCTTGCCCGGATGTGAAGCGCCCGAAGCGCAGCGTCAAAATAAGCTTGATCGCTTAGCGGCGCAAATAGCAGAGGACGGACTCCCCAAAACGCCCGCGCCAGCGGTAACGCCCGTAAAAACCACGCCGGTTGCAAAACCTCTCACTCCCCCAGCATCGCCGGTAAAGCCCGTAAAACCTGTAGCAGTCGCCGCGGCGCTAGCTGCAAAAACCGAACTACCGGTAGTAAGACGCATAATTACCGACGATACCACAATCGCCGAACTGACCAACGGAATGACCGTCATTATCAAACCGACGCGCACCTCGCCTGTGGTTTGCGTCCAGGCCTACGTTCGGGCTGGCGGGATGTACGAAGGCAAGTGGCTCGGATGCGGCTTGAGCCATTTGTTGGAGCATCTGGTGGCTGGTGAGGCTATCAATAACGCCGGAGGCGAGGAGGCCACCACAGATCGTATCACGCAGATCGGAGGGCAGTCAAACGCCTACACCACGCTGGATCACACGTGTTACTACATCTCCGCCGCCTCGTCGAAAACCGAGCTATGCGTCGACCTGATCGCAGATTGGATGACTAAAGCGGCGATCACGAAAAAAGATTTCCAGCGTGAACACGGCGTGGTCCAACGCGAATTGGAGATGGGTAAAGACGATCCGCGTCGCCAGATGTGGTATGCGACATCGGCCAACTGCTACTCAGGACACCCCGCTTCGGTGCCGACCATCGGGTTCGCGCCGGTGCTGGCGAAAGTGACCCACCAGGACGTTCTGGACTATCACCGCAAAATGTACGTACCGCAGAACATGGTCTTCTGCGTGGTCGGCGATGTGGATGTAGACGCCGTGCTCAAGCAAGTATGCAAAGCGACGCTCAATTTCAAACGCCGCAAACAACCCGACCTGCTCTTGCCCGATGTGAAATCACCGGCAAATATCAGACGCGCCGTCCAGGTGCACAAAGCACTTAAAGACACCAGGCAGGAAATCGACTTCCAAACCATCTCCCTGACCGACAAGGACCTTTACGCACTGGACGTCCTGAGCTTCGTGCTGTCCCAAGGGCAGGCAAGCAGACTCGTCCAGGCCGTAGAACGCCAGCAGAAACTCGTAACCTCCGTCTCGGCAAGTTCGTGGACCCCACAATGGGGAAAAGGATACTTCGGTATCTCGTTCCGGTCGGAACCCAAAAACGCCGACGCCGCAGAAAAAGCCATCCTCGCAGAACTGAAAAAAGTAGTCGAAAACGGTGTCTCAGACGCCGAACTAACACGGGCGAAACGACAGAAAATCGCCGAATTAGCATACAGCCAGCAAACCGCCGAAGATATCGCCAGCCAGATCGCAAAAGATTTCCTGTCAACCGGCGACGCGAGCTTCTCGAAAAACTACACCGATCGCATCCAGAGCGTAACGCCCGCGCAAGTACAAGCCGTGGCGAAAAAGTATTTCACGTTCGATCGAATGGTGATAACCCGACTCATCCCGCCGGTCGTTAAAACTGACGACAAACAGGCAACAGAAACAGCGGCCGTAGCGACCAAGCCCGTGACGTTCACCAACAAACACGGCCTGAAAGTAGTTCTTCAGCCCAGCACCGCAGTTGGCCTGGTCTCAATGACGTTCGCGGTGAAAGGCGGGATCCTGGCTGAGACGCCCGAAACAAATGGAATGGGCGCATTGATGAGCTCCCTGTCGACCAGGGGCGCCGAAAACTTCACAGCCAAGCAGATCGATGAATTCTTCGCCCAGGCCGGTGGTGGAATCTCGGGCAACTGCGGGAACAATGCTTTGTACTGGCAGGCTACGGTCCTTCAAGACAGCTTCCCAAAAGCCCTGGAAATACTGGGCGAAGTGGTCAACAAACCGAAATTCGAACAGTCTGAACTCGACATCCTGAAGCCCAAAATACTGGCGGCGATTAAGCGCACCGACGAAACATGGAGCACGCAGCTTAGAAAGTTCTTCCGCTCGAAATTCTTCACCAACTCGCCCTACGCGATGCTCTCTTCGGGCGATAAAAACGTTATCACCAAAGCCTCCCCCGCCGACGTGCGAAATTATTACGCCAAGCATATCGCACCGGCCGGCGAGCAGCGCGGAGTACTCACCATTTACGGTAACTTCGACCCCACCGCCGCTCGCAAGCAAGTCGAGAAAATATTCGGTGACATGCCCGCCCGCAGCAAGTGGAGCCTCGACTCACTGACGCAGAAAATCCAGGCACGCAAAGTCGCAAAAGAAGGTGAACTGCACACACTGAAAACGACCAACAAGGTCGCCGCGGTAATCGTAGCCGCACCGAGCATGAAGATCACAAACCGCGAAGACCGCTTCGCACTCACCGTGCTCGACGCGATCATCAGCGGATATCGACTCCCCTCAGGCTGGCTGCACAGCGAACTTCGCGGTAAGCAGCTTGTCTACGTTGTCCACGCTTACAACTGGGCTGGACTGGCGCCGGGAGCCTTCATGACCTACGCCGCAGGCCAACCGGAAAACGCCGCCCAAATCGTCGATATCATCACAAAAAACTATCGCCGAGCCGCGCGACACGTGCCCACACAGAAGAAAATCGACGAAGCGGTGAACAGCATCCTGACCGCCGAACTACTCGGAAGCCAGTCTATGTCGGAGCTGTCACTGGGCGCCGCATTGGATGAACTGTACGGATTCGGGTATGATTTCCGCAGTAAAATCGAAAGTCACTATCGAAAAGTCACCCCGGCCGACGTGTCGCGAGTGGCCGAAAAATACCTCAGCGGCGGGTACGTAATAACAGTAACAACACCGAAACCGGAACTGCTCGAGAAAGGCTCCAAAAGCAAATGACCCTCGAAAATGACGTACTTACCAATACCGTCCTGGAGTTTGCAAACGCAACAGCCGCCAAAACCCCCACTCCCGGCGGAGGCAGCGTAGCTGGTGTTGTGGGCGCACTTGGCGCGGCGCTTGGATCGATGACACTGAACTTCTCCAAGGGCAAAAAGTCCCTTGCTGAGCACGAACCGTATTACGCGGAACTCACCCAACGGCTCGAAGACACTCGCGATGGAATGCTCGATCTGGTGCGATACGATATCGCCGCATACCGAGCCTACCAGGAGGCCAACCGCCTCCCGGACGGTGAGAACAAAACCCGAGCGGTCGAAAAAGCAACAGCCGCAGCAATAGACGTACCGCGGAAAACAACCCGAGCGGCGTTAGCGCTGCTGGAAGACATGCAGGAACTCGCCGGCAAGTGCAACAAGTGGTTGATAACCGATTTGCTGGCGGCCGGGGCGCTTGCAGTTGCAGCAGCCACGCTGAGCGACTATAACGTTAGAATAAACCTTCCGAACCTAGCCGATCAGGCCGCCGCCGACGAGATAAGAAAAGCCTCGCAAAACGACCTGGCCCGTGCCAGAACGATACACACACAAACCGAAGAAGCAACCAGAGAAATGCTCCCTTAACGGGCGTTTTAAGCACGAATAACGCAAAATGGCCAAAGACTACAATATTCGCAAGACAAGCGGGCAATGCTCCGAATGTGAAACGCAACTCGAACCGGGCACGGAATTCACGGCTACGGTTTCCGAGGGGCAGGACGAACTTATCCGAAACGATTACTGCGACAAGTGCGCCGAATCGCTGTCGGAAGAAGCCACCAAAGCGGTTCTCTGCAAATGGCGAACCGTCGTACCGCATCCCGAAGAGAAGAAGAAACTCCTGGTGAGCAACGACTTGCTGGTGAACCTTTTCGAACGCCTTTCCGATAGCGAAGAACCGTCGAAAATCAACTTCCGCTACGTTTTGGCGCTAGTGCTGATGCGTAAGAAGATCCTGATATACGATCGCATGGGAGTCAACGACGAAGGCCAGGAAGTCTGGTCGATGCACTTCAAAGGCGCAGGCCCCGAACCCGAAGAGCAGCTAGTGATCGACCCCAAACTGGACGAAGACCAGATCGCCGAAGTCAGCGACAGCCTCGGTGAGATAATGGAAGGCGACTTTCAATGATCAAATTGCGTCAAACAAGCCTCGTGCTGCTTGCACTTTTACTCGTCGCCGCTGGCGGGTGCACACCGCCAATCCCAAACACGCAGATCACTCTGGGCCAGCTTGTCTCGGAATACAACACCAACGCGTCGGGCGTTAAGATGCTGGCGGCGTATGCGGAAATCGATTATATCGAGTACCATGACATAACGGGGCTCGGGCTTACGCTGTGGAGTTCGCCCAACGGTTTGCTGCGAATGAAGAAGGGTAAAAATCCGCTGGCCCCCGGCGACATGGTTCTCATCGGACGCGAAATGAGCCAGCAGGTCATGCGCGTCGGGACGAGTCTGAAGGACAAGGCCTACTACATGTGGGCTCTGATGCCCAAAAAACTGGCCATGTGGGGACATCTGGAACTGGCCGGCGCGCCGGGAATAAGACAGCTTCCCATAGACCCAACGGGCCTTCAGGCGGTTCTGGGAATCTGCCAACTACCGGCCGACCAGAGCAAAACACCGGCCGTCACGCTGCAAATGGACACAACGCCCGGTGAATACGCCTACGTGCTGAGATACGTTAACCGTCAACCGGTGAGCAAACATCTCCTGCAACGCA
Source organism: Phycisphaerales bacterium (assembly GCA_018645065.1). Taxonomy (GTDB): domain Bacteria; phylum Planctomycetota; class Phycisphaerae; order SM23-33; family SM23-33; genus BS750m-G57. The sequence goes on along the minus strand of JABGPF010000005.1, from coordinate 24,796 downwards.
GAGAATACCGATTCACCTGGGGCGACGACAAACCCCGGCGCCTCGAAGAAGTGAACTTCTACAACGCTCTAGGCCGGAAAGTAATGACCGCCGAAGTGAGCGATTATCAACCGATCGATATCGCCAGTATGACAAATCCGCCGGCAGCAGCGCCTGTCATGCCGACCGATATCACCATCACCTGGTTCAACGATCGCCAGCAGAAGACAAACGCAGTCCACCTGAAACTATCGCAGATGACCACTGATGAAGAGATGTGGGATATCGAGGTCTGCGAATTCCTGAGCAACCTGCCGAGCGAAATTCCCGCACAAAGCGTCATCCAGGTCGACAAGGCCATTCCGCTGAAGAAGAAAGACAAAACCAAATGAAGCCATCGCTCCTAAATCGACGGTTAGTCGCTCTGTTCACCCTGGCGTTCGTCGCAGTTCTGGCGCCATGCGCGGCTTGGGGCTCGAAAGCCGACGACGTCGCGAAGAAACCTGTTCGCCTGCTTATAACCGGCGCCGAGGATGCTTTATGGGTGGTTCGCGCCGCCGAGGGCGAAAAAAATGAAAAGGGCGAAACAGACGACAAGTTCGCTCTGGTAGTCCGGCGACCCGGTGGAAAATGGCGCACGCTGCAGCGATTCTCCGGAACCCCCGCCTCGATCGCCGCAACCGACACACGCCTGCATCTGATCACCGCAGCACCAAATCCCAACAGCACGGCATTTTCGCTTTCGAGCAATATGCAGCAAATTCTCCACATGGCTCCCGGTCCGCAGTGGAAACTGGGCAGTCCCCCCACCGCGATCTGCACGACTAACGCCTCGGGCGACAAGTCGGATGCACTTGGTTTAATTGCGGTAGTCCCCAGCGAGAGCGACAAGATTTCGACCACCACTGCGGCCAGTCAACCGGCCGGTAAGTTCTCGAAACTCCTCATTCTGAAAACCGATAAAGGCAAGTGGACCCAAATCAGCGAGATCGCCAACGTACCCGGCGCAACTGGAGCCAAAATCTCAGCGATATCGACGGGCCAGTGGATTTATATACTCGTAGTTCCCAAAGACGCCCCGGCCCGCCTTCTGGCCTGGGAGGCGAAGAACGAGAAATCGGCGTGGAAAGACATCACGTTTACCGACAAAACGCAGACACCGCTGGCCCTCAGCGTGCTTAGCGGTAGAGCGGTGCTGGTGACCACCGGTCAAGCAGATAAAATCAATCTTGCGATACACGAAATCAAGGGCGATACGCTAACAAGCCAGCCGCAGACTATTACCCACCAAGGTGCTCCTCTGGACCTTCCGCTCGGGACCGCCCCGCTTACATGCAGCCTGGGCAAGACATCCGAAAGCCAACTCATACTGCTCTGGAAAGATGCGGAAAAATATCACTGCGCCTTTGTTAATCTAAGCGGCGAAGTCGTACAACGCGAGGAAGTGCCCGAGCTTACAGCAGAAAACTCATCCCTTGACCAGAATATAATCATCGAATATGTCCTGCTGGGAATAACCGCCCTGCTGCTGGGGTATATTCTGTTCAGCCCGCGAAAACAACAGATCGGACCGATGATCCTACCGGCGAGATTCATCCCAGGATCCCTCCCGAAACGTTTTGCGGCGATGCTTGTTGACTGGATTCCGTTCTCAGTTCTTGGTCTCATCGCCATCAAGTACACCCACCAGGACATGACGATAGAGGAAATCGCATCAGCGATGATGCCCACCAACCAGGAAAACTTCCAGGTCGAGATGCTTCTGTATATGGTGGCCGCCATGATCGCCTGGATAATATACGGCGCCATAATGGAATGCCGATTCGGCGCCACTCTGGGTAAGATGCTTCTGCGATTGGAAGTAACTTCTGCCGATGGCACGCGCCCCACCGCACGGCAGGCGATACTGCGAAACCTGATCAAACCGATTGAAATTCAATGGCCGATTTGTATTTTCACAGTGGCGATCCCACTGATGAACCGAACGCGTCAACGTCTGGGCGACATAATGGCCCGAACAGTAGTCGTCGAAAAGCAGCGAGCACCAATCGACGATCTACAGGACGATGGGCAGGGTCCAGCGGCGGAGGCATAACGATCAAGACCGACGGGCCCGACGATTAAATAATATCGTCATCGGCGGGAAGGCCCCAGTCTTCTTGTTCTTCTTCGTCATCATCGTCGACCTTCCACTTATCGGCTTCGTTCATGCTGTCCATCTCATGCTCCATGTAGTCGAACATCTTTTCCTGCATGGGAGCAAGTTTCTGGTAGTATTGCAGCGTGGACTGGTATCCTGCGACCATCTGGTTAATCTTGATCAGTTGCCATTTCTGGAGGCATTCGGGTTCCCTGATCGTCCCGAACGGATCGCACAAAAAAGATATCTCGCCGCTCTCGCTACGTTGAAAGAATTCACATTCGCTGCACTGGATCATCATCTTGGCTCCATGGGCGTAGTCAGCCCGATTTCATTCGCCCCAAACCGCAAGCCTGGGTGACAGACCATTATAGTACCAACCTAGAGCCCGCAATTGCAATGGAGCACCACCGTTCTGCGTTATATAACTATGGAAGAAATAATTTAGAATCAATAATTTGGAATTTGGGACCTGCCTGCCGGCAGGCAGGTTTGGAATTTAACGACAACAGCAACGGCGTAACGAGATAATGACCAACGCTTCGCACTACCGTTTAGCGGTCGACAGTATGTCGGCCCTCATCACGACAAAGTCGTGACGCGTTCACCGTTGACGTTCGCTCCCGATGTACATCGGGACCAATTGCCAAGCCGTTTATCTTTTGCCTAACACGCTGCGGCGTCATGCGATATAATGTCGCGACGCGGGGGGTGGAAATGGACACTGAATGTCAATAAATATACTTTGTATCGGTGATGTTGTCGGAAAGCCCGGTCGGACCGTGCTTGCCGATCATCTGGGCAATATGATTATCGAGCACAACATAGACCTTGTTGTGTGCAACCCTGAAAACGCGGCAGGCGGGAGCGGGTTGACGCCCCAGATTTTCCGGAAGCTCCTGAATTACGGTGTAGACGTGATGACGCTCGGAGATCACGTGTACCGCAAAAGCGATATCATGACGACTTTGCGAACATCTGAGCGGATAGTTCGCCCGGCGAATCTGTCGGCAAGGGCTGCGGGAAAAACCTGGACCGTCGTGCCCACTAAATCAGGCGACGTGAAAGTCGCCGTGGCCTGCTTCCTGGGCCAAATGTACATGGGATCCAACGATTCGCCCTGGGACGCAGCCGATCGAGTAATGGCTGCAATCCCCGCAGACGTGAAGGTCCGCGTTGTCGACTTCCACGCAGAAGCCTCCAGCGAGAAAATCGCGATGGGATGGCACCTCGACGGGCGAGCGAGCATCGTATTTGGAACCCACACGCACATACCAACAGCCGACTACCGCGTACTGCCCATGGGCACCGCGCATGTGAGCGACCTGGGAATGACCGGACCTTACGACAGCGTTCTGGGCAGACGAAAAGACCGCGTCCTGACGGCGCTGACCACGTCCATGCCGGTTCGTTTTGAAGTGGCTTCGGAAGACGTAAGAATATCATCGGTGCTCGTTTCGGTGGATCCGAACACCGGTAGAGCAAACTCCATTAAACGCATCGAAGTTCGCCATGAAAACCATGACGATTTAGACGATATGTAACCCGAGTCGACCGAGCGGTCGAGGAGACTTACACATGATCATCACAAAAAAATGGATCGCAATCGTTCTTCTACTCATGCTCTCGACAATCGCAGCGTTTCTAAACGCCGACGAAAAGGCAATCCGCAAAGCCATTGAAGCACGCGGTAAAATAATTGACACCTACGGTTACAAACTCAAAGTCACCAGTTTTGAGTCGAAATGCAACGTCGAACTCAGCCCGACACCCAGAAAAGCATCGACCTACACGCTGAACATAGACGCATCCTGCAAGATGCCCGACGACGTTGACGGCGTCCTGATAACCGAGAAAATTAAAGTGCTCAAAGCCCTGACAGACCGGGGCGCCAACATAATCAAACCCGCAAAAGCCCGATCCGGACGCACGAAAAAGACATACAAAACCGGCACGTTCACCCCTATCCTGCACCTTGGCAAGACTCTGCGAGTAGCTGAAGTTAAAGTCGACAAGCTGGAATTGATAACCAATCCCTTCCGAATCGCCCGTCTGGAAACCGTCCTGGCGGTAGTCATCGCTTCGGCCCGCGACACAAAAACAATACCAGCCACGGTCTCGCAGACATCCCGCGAACTTGCCACCGGCCTGAAGGCTCGTGTTTCAACGATGCGAATAAACTCCAAGCGTGAACTTTACGTCGAGATCGCATGCCTGCGCCGAGAAGCGGGTCCCAGGGGTCCCTTCATCGAAGTTATCAAAGCCGTCGATTCAAGCGGTAAGACAATCGGTGTAGGCAGAATAAACGAAGGCGATCCGCTGAGTCTGAAAGGCAACGTCATCGCAGAATTCACTCTTACAGGCAAGGGCGAACCGGCTGAGTTGGAGATAACGGTAGTCACCGAATCATCGGTAAAAACCATACCGTTCGAAATCGGCGGAATCTTCCAGAAGTAAACGCAGATCGATTTGCGATGTTTTACTCGTGGCGTAGGGCTTCTATGGGGTCGAGGGCTGCTGCTCTTCGAGCTGGGTAGAGTCCGCTGATTACGCCAACCGCCACAGCCATCAGGAACGGGCCTATCAGCATCGGGACCGAGACGATAGGCGTGACGTTCACCACGTCTTTCAGCAGCGGTGGGACGAAGTAACCGATGATCACGCCGATCAATCCTCCGAGTGTCGTCATCGTCATCGCCTCGAAAAGGAACTGTATGATAATGTCCCGCTTCTTGGCTCCCAGGGCGCGTCGAACGCCAATTTCTCTCGTTCGTTCGGTAACGCTGGCGAGCATGATATTCATGATCCCAATACCGCCTACGATCAGAGAGATCGATGCGATGGCGAAGAAGATCATGTCCCATATGCGTTGCTGGGCGGCTTTGGCTTGGATTAGTTTCAGGGGAATCATGATAGCGTATTCGAGCTTATCGTGATTTTTCTCCATGATTGATCTGACTACCGGCGCCCCGGTAAGAACCGTCGATTCATCTTTCATTTTGAGAATCAACTGATCGACCTGTACATCCTCCGAGGTCATTTTACCGTCGTACCAGTTGACATTCACTTGCCCGAATTTGCCCTCTTTTGTGGTCTTGGGGATGAATACTGGTATATCTTCCTCGCTGATCCCGAGTTTGGACGGTATGTAGTCGATAACGCCGATAATCTCGAAAGGCTGGCCCTTCAGTTTTAGCGTTCTCCCGACGGGGTTCAGGCATTTAAACGCTGTTCGAGCCAGCGTCTGTGTGATCACGCAATACGGCTTCATGTGGAGCATGTCCACCGCACTGATAAATCTGCCCGAAGATATGCGAAGATTGAGTATGTCCGCATAATTCGGCGTGACTCCCATTACCAGCGACAATCGGTTGCGGTCTTCGGGGCAGTAATATCGCACCTTAACATTATGCACCGTGGCGTAGTCCAACACGCCGGGGACATTTTCGACAATGCACTTGAGGTCCTTATATGTTATCCCGAACTTCTTCATCGACATACCATGATGCCCACCACCGTCCCTGGTTGTCTCCTGGGCCGGCTCTATCGAGTTCATGATCACATTGTTACTACCGAGAACGCTCAGTTTCTCCTGGGACTCCTTACTGGCTCCGGTTTGGATCGCAAGCATCGCGGTGACGCTGCACACGCCGAATACTATTCCAAGCATAGTCAGCGCCGAACGGACAAGATGCACCGAAAGGCTATGCAACGCCAGGAGGATAATGTCGAACAGTTTACCCATGAGATTCATCCCTCAGGTAATAATCCGAAACGTCCGATTCGACTCGACCGTCCCTAAGCGAAATTACGCGATCCGCATGCGCCGCGATGGGAGGCTCGTGCGTAACCATCAGGATAGTTCTGCCGCGCTGGTTCAGATCTGCAAACACGCCCATAATCTCTTCACCAGTCTGGGTATCGAGATTGCCCGTAGGCTCATCGGCAAGGAGAACCATCGGATCATTCGACAACGCCCTTGCGATCGCAACTCGCTGCATCTGCCCGCCTGACAACTGCGGTGGTCGATGCTCCAGACGATCGCCCAGACCAACCATTTCGCCAAGTTCAGCGCTTTTCATGCGACGCTGACGCCGATGAACGCCCTTGTAAAACAGGGGCATCTCGATATTCTGGGTCACAGTCATCCAGGGGATGAGATTAAACGACTGGAATACAAAACCAAGGCGCGTATTGCGAATCTCCGAAAGCTGATTGTCAGTCAAGGTCGAGACATCATCACCGCCAAGATAGTACTTGCCCAAGCTGGGTCGATCCAGGCAACCCAGGAGATTCAGCATAGTGCTCTTACCCGATCCGCTGGAGCCCATAATGGCGAGATACTGCCCCTCCGGGACAACCAGGTCAACATTGTCCAGAGCAGTTACACCAACACCCACATGGTAGGTCTTGGTCACCGATTCAAGATGAATAACCGGTTTCATCTATTCGCTCGCCCTCGCCCCACCGCCGGAAGCCTCGCCATCTTTGTCCTCATCCTCCCCATTACCGCCTTCATCGGATTTGGCGACCAGAAGCACCTTATCGCCCTCGGCGAGTCCGGAAAGGATCTGCACTCTGCTCTCGTTCATCTTGCCGATTTCAATCTCAGTTTCCACCGGCGAACCGCCCGTCATCTTCTTGCAGTAATACCGATCCTTCTTGTTGTACACCGAAAGCACGGGCACTGTCAGAGCGTTTTCGATTTCATCGAGCACCAGCGTGACCTTGCCGCCCATACCGGGCCTGAGGTTCTCACCGGGCGTTAATCCATATTTCTCCCAGTCAACTCCGACATGAAGATCGTACGCCTTGGTCCCAGTTTTCAGCCAGTGCGGACCTGTGCTCTTGGGCAAGGGTGATGACTCCACAACCCGCCCGGGGATCTGCGTTTTCTTCGCAAACGAATCAAGTACGACCAACGCTCGCGTGCCTATGTTATCTCCCGGCTTACTGGCGGCGAGCGCCTTTGCAGGCGTATCGGGAATCCGGTTCCAATCGATGGTTACGGGCTTGGCGTTACCGGCTGGGGCGGTGGGCGTCAGCGACATTTTGGTTTCGTTTTCTTCGATACCGCGATAAAAGGCCTTCGCGTCTTTCTTTGTCATTCTTCCGGCGCGGATGGCTTTTGTAATTCTGGGGATGATTTCATCTTCTTTGATTTTGAGGTACTTGGCCTGGATTTTTTCCTTCGGCCATTGGCTCAACTTCGCCCTGATCATAAGGCTCTTTACAGCCTTTCCGATATACGTGCCGATCTTCGTTGTCGCGGGCGTATCGTCTTGCTCAACAGTCACATACTCTCTGAAAGCCTCGAAGATCATCGTTTGAATTCGAAGCGTTGTCATGTCGGGTATCTGCATGAGCTTTTGCCTGGGGTGAACCGTCTCGCCCTCCTTGATCTGGATTCTCTGCCCCTCGCCCTTCCAACCGGGATCGTAGAGCACCAGACCGGCGCGTTCTGCGGTAACCGTTAGCTTGTCCTCGTCTTCCCTGAGTTCGCCCATTTGTTCTTTGTGTTCATCAAGCGCTTTTTCCAGGCCCTTGATTTCCTGTTTTTTCCACTTCAGCTCAGCTTCCTGCCCGAGTTTGGCCTGTTCGAGTTTCAGCTGGGATTCCTTGAGCGCCGTTGCGTTTTTGCGCATAGTCTGAACGATCGTGTGAGTCTCCAGGATCTTCAGATCTTCTTTGGCCTGTCGTATATCTTCCTCATACTGCCGGGTCAACTGCGGGATCGCATACTTGATCAACAGCTTTTTCGTGGCGATCGCTTTGATCAGCGAGTTCTTGAGGGTTTCGAGGCTGAGTTCATCCGATTCGATTTCGCTCTCACTGTAGGGCTTGTTCAGCTTGGGATCTTTATTAACGCTTTTTTTGAACTCCAGTTTTTCCTGTGCGATTTTGACCTGTTTCTCGCCCATTGTTATCGCAATGTCGGCGTCTCTCAGATCGTTTTCCTTCTGCCCGCCTTTGGAGTTGAATCTCACCAGGAGTTCTTCAGCCCGCTTCAGAGTCTCTTTCGCCTGAGCCAGCAGGGTCTTGGATTGATCGTTATAAAGCTTCTGGTTTTCCTCGGCGTCCTTCAGGGCGTTTTTCGATTGTTCCAGGCTGATTGCCTGCTGTTTCTCCATGATAAGCAATTGCTTATTGGCCTGTTCGAGCGCCAGTTCGGCGTTGTTGATCGTCAGTTCCTTGGCGTCGATAGCGTCTTCGAGGTTCTTGCACTCGAACTCGACGATAAGATCGCCCTCTTTAACCACCGTGCCTTCTTCAACGACCTTCTTGATGATCACGGAAAACTTCAGCTCGTTGGCGACAACAACCTTTTCCTCGGCCTCTACGGTCCCGGCCTCTGTATTGGTGATGATCAACGTCTCTCTGATAGCCTCCGCCGTGCGTTGGGCAGAGGAACCTTGCTCTTCGCATCCGCCCAAAACCAGAGCCAGAGCCAAAGACACACACAAAATGGAAAGCAGTTTATTTATCATCTTTTTTCTCTTCGGGGGCTTCTTTGGCGTCTTTCGGCGCATCTTTCTTCTCGGACGCACCCGACTTCAAGTACGAATAGCGTTTTTGAAGGCGGTCATACCCGAACGGAGTTTTGCGCTCGGTGAGTTTTCCATCGGCGTCGACACTAAGCATACCCAGGCTCGCCAAAAACTGCAGCCGGGTGATTGTGTAGTTTACCAACGAACTTGTAAGACCGTTGAGCGAATTGTTCAGAGCGTCTTCGGCTTCCAGGACGTCGCGCGTTGAGGCCTGGCCTTGTTTTCGCTGGATGCCGATAAGTGCGGTCCGTCGCCGAGCAATATCCACACTCCTTACCTGCAACGCAAAACTCTGCCCTGATTGCTTCAGAGACCTGAACGAATTCCGCACGTTCAGGGTGGCGGTGTCTTCAGCCTCGGAAAGGCTTCGCTTCGATCGGTCTTTCCAAATAAGCGAATTACGGTAGGCGTCGCGATTGTCGGTCTGATCGAGATTGTAGTTGAACGTAACCTTCGCGCTTCGGTTGGCGTGGTCTGTCTGGATGCGTGCCGGCTGGGCCTTGTCGGTCCCTTGGGCCGAGGCTTTGAGTTCAATATCGAGTTGAGGATTGAAATTGTCGGCTGCGATCTCTACGTCCTTGTCAGCGTCCCGCGCAGTTGCTCTGGCCCGCAGCAAGGCGGTGTCGGTTATAACGGACGTACTGGTTGCGATCGCCTCTTCAAAAGGCAACTCCTGGGGGCCCTTCTTGTTAAGGCGTTGCAGCGCGCCGGGGTAGTCGAGTTTCAAATCTTTTGAAATCGGAAGGCCCAGCGTAATTTTGAAATTATCGAGCGTGTTGGAATACGTCAACTGGGTCTGTTCAAAGCCGATTTGTGCATTCAGCAGGTCCTGCTCGGCCTGGTCTTCCTGAGTCCGATTTAACTGCCCGCCCTTGACCATCGCCTTGGTCACGAGGTAAGCAGTCCGAAGCCGCCTGATGTTTGTGCGGCTGTTTTCGAGTCGGTCTTTGAGGGTTAGAACAGCGTAGTATTTCTGCATAATTTCAACTGCAAAAGTTTGCCTGAACCGGTCGAACTCGTAGACATCGATCAGAAAATTCCGCTCGCGCCTGTGCTGGGGCTCATACGCCAACCCTCGCCAGGCGCCCCTGAGCAACGGCTGGGAGAACCCGCCTTCGATGAGCGAACCGATCTGCGTGTCAGTACCGCCCAGTAAGTTCGTCACGAAGTTCATCGACGCCCCGAGCGTAAGGAGCCCGCCGCCGACAAGACGCCTGCTCAGAGAGTAACTTCCATCACCGCTGAGGTATCTGTTTGTGCTGTCGATTCCGTCTTTCGGAGCACCCTTTCCGGTGCGGATCACCTCAGCGGTTGAATTGACCTCACCTGTCGGTAAGAGAGTCTCCCACCCTCGGGAAAGATTCGCCAAAGAAAGCGCCGAACTATACAACGCCTCTTTGCTCGTTTGAAAGCCCCTGCTGTTCTTGAATGCAACCTCCAGAGCAGCTTCGAGCGACAATACGTCCACATCACTTTCGGTCTCGTCCTTAGCTCGCTTTAGATAATTGTCGCAATCCACCGGATTGTATGCGATATCAAATTTGTACCCCTTGCCCAACGCCGAAGCCTGCCCATCGGAAATAGCTCCGTAAGCGTCTCGATCGGCCCAGTTGGCGTACCACCCCGGCGTACACCCCGAGACCATCGCCACTGACATTACCAAGGCGGCGATCAACAAATTTATATTACGTAACATCCGTATCTCCGGTAAAAACCGCTTGTCCGTATATCAAGCCCCACAAACCAAACCGCTTACATGTCTAACGACAAGGTGTCGTAAGTATGCGAAACTATCCCAGAATTATCAAACTTTTTTCGCCTGTATTCGACGGACCTTAAAGGCGGACCCCTATGCCCCCGTCTCCAGTTTGTCGTTCATCGAACGGGCTCCTTCCCTACATGTGTCCCTTGATCTGCGCCGGTTTCCATTTCATTGCCAGTTTCTCCAGCTTTTCACCAACGATCTCGATCGAACGCTCGTCGATCTGCCCCAGCCCCATCGCGTAGCCCATCGTAAGTTGCTTCATCTTCTTCACATCGTGACTCATGATTCTCGCAGCCGTGGCGTCAGCGGCCATGATGTCTTTACTGGCAATGACCGCCCATGAGCCAATGCGTTTCTTGACATCGACGGTCTTTCCGCCCTGACCGACGGACGGACCGTTGCTTTCGAGACAGACGGAGAAATCCACGATCGACAGGTCCGGCTTTATGGCTTTGACTATATCGAGGTATACCTGCGAGATCGCCCGTGGGCTGCTGTGATCGATACTCCCGCGGTTCCACCAGGTCTTGTCGATAAGCTGTGCGTATCGTTTGAGCGGGGTGATTCCGATAAAGTTCTTCAGACCCAGTGTCAGTTGGGCCCATGAATGGGTCTTGGCGACCGGGATCGTGATGATCCTGTCGGCCTTGGTCACCATGTCCGATATGGCGATCTTCTTCTGCTTACACTTTGAGGGAACCTCCACCCAGCCGGGGGAGTCGACTTCCAGGCAGGCCAGCTTGATGTTTCCGCTGTACTTCGAGCTCAGGCGCTTGGCCTCGGTGACCATGTCCTTCTTACCGTCCAGGGTTTTTAAGTGTTTCCATTCATATTTCGGGAGCTGGCTGCCGTCGCCGATGATGACCTGCCGTGCGCCGGCCTTCAAACACTCTTCCGTTACCGCGAGAATGATTTCAGGTTTCGTGCATTCGCCCGTTGCGAAACACTTGTTGTGTTTTGCCCAGGGAGCATTGACAAAATTGGGCTTAATGAAGACCGTTTCGCCCTCATTCACGACGGTCTTCATGCCTCCCAGGGCCTCCAGTGAGTCCAGAGTCATCCTGGCCAGGTCGTTCCCTCTCACGGTCGAGACCTTGGATTTGCTTGGAGCTTTCTTGCCTGCGGCGAAAAGATGCGGGGCGTTCAGAGCGGCCACGGCGCCCACCGCTGCTCCGATAAAGTCACGTCTGTTCAGGTTCTGCATTTCCACTCCTTATTATTTCGGGGTATCTTCCACGTGAGGGTAACGAAAGTCAACGGCATCGTTCTTGGACACCTGCTTTGTCGATCCGTCAGCCAGTGTGTAGAGAAAAAGCCTTCCCTTACCGGTGGTGTTGGCGTGGTAGATCACGGCCTTGCCATCCCTGGTCCATCGCGGGTACGCATACCAGGCGGGCTTGTGCTCTTTGTTGGCGATCACTTTGGGATTCGTGAATTTCAGTTTCTTCACATCGAAGTCGGCAATAGTCATCGCGTGTCCCGGTTCCTTGAACTTGTGGCCGAGGATGTGACCGAAACAGATCATCTTTTCATCCGGCGAGATGCTTATCCGGGCCATTAATCCCTTCTTCAGCAAACCGCCGTCATCAATCCGCTGATACGTGGACTTGCCCCCCGCTTTTGGCGTCATCAGGTAGTAGCCGTAACCCATCGTAGGGTGCGCCGACTCCACCAGCATGCGGCCGTCGGTCAGGCAGGAGTGTATCCAGTTGTGATAGCGATGGTCGGTGAGGGCGACGCATTGCTCGGGCTTGTTGCCGATCTCGCTCCGCATCACGATGAAGTGTCCCTTGGGGTGTTTCCGGTTCCAGACAGGCGAGTTCTTCCCGTCCCTTGTCCAGGTCGGGTTGAAGTTTGTGTGCTTGTCATCGGTCAACTTCTGTAGGCCGGTACCGTCGGCCTTGACGATGCAGAGGATGGTCTTCCAGTTGACAACGACCGGATCGTTCTTAACCCTGCGGAAGAAGACCAGCATGTCACCTGTTTTCGACCAGGATGGTTTGAAGTCCTCCCAGCCTCGCCCGGGGGGCGTCATGATAGGCCCTTTTCCGTCAATCTCGGGAAGTTTGTCCACACAGATCCTGCCGTTGGCGTAGTACGAGAACCTGTAGTCGCTCTTTCCGCTGGCCCGTACGACGGCGATTGACACCACTGAAAGTAGTACCGCCGCCATCATCGTCATGTATCTGCCTTCTGCTACCATTTGAATTATCCTTTCTATGTTTGTTGGGTCAGTTCTGCAGTACAACGTCAATAACTTCCAACCCGTAGTCTTTGTCGAGCGTAAGAATCCAGCACTGGTGCAGCTCGAGGCCGATCGGCGACTCCGCGTAGTGTTTAAGACCCCTGTCTCTACCGAACTCCTTGAGCGGTATCTCCACTTCAAAATACTCTGCCTGGCCCTGGCTCGCTTTTACGTGTCTCTTCGCGTGCGAGTATTTTCCTGCGAAGCCGCCCTTGCTGTGATGGGCGGTGAACCCGAAGACCACCAGGGCATCCTTGCGCAACCGGCCCCTGACTCTGATGCTGGACCCGGCTTGGAGAATTGGTGTCGCCGTCCTGGTATCAAGAGTCGCAACGTAGATCAGCGAGGGCTTCTGCTTACCGTCGTCTCCTCTCCAGAGGAGCGGCTTTGCGTAAACACTGTCGGGTCTTCCTTCTGAAGCATGGTGCAACTCCCCGTAGCTGATATCCCGCCTGACGGTCGCCTTCCAGGAGGAAGCGAACTCCTTGCGCCGCTCGGGCTTGAACTCTGTCTGCTGCTCCAATGCCGCCACGATGACGTGGCCGGCGGGAACTTTGCTCGTGCTGCCGTCGGCAAGGCGTCGAACCTGCACCAGCCCCTCTTTCACTCTCAGACTGGTGGACTGCTGCTTGCAGGCCACCTGGAACTTGGTTCCGAGGACTTTGGCCTCTGCGGTCGGCGTTATCACGCGCATCGGCTTGTTTTTCGGTTGGGGCTTAACGTCGGCGAACATGTGGCCCTCGCGCAGGTGCAGGACCTTCTGGTGTTCGTGCTCAGAGACAGTCGCCAGTGAATGGCCCGAAAGAGATATCTTAGTGCCGTCGAGAAACTCACACTCGAGCCAGGAGTCGTGGTTCAGTGTTTCCAGCACACCGCTGTGGATCGGCGTACCGATCTCCAGATCGGTCCGAACATGCCCGCCGTCGGTGGTCCATTGCACCGATCCGTTCAATGCCGTTATGCGGGCAATAGTCTTCGGGCCCGACTCCACGCGGGTGATAATGATTGTTGCCAGGACAGCGACTGCGACTGCTGCGGCGGCGGCAAGAGGCAGGCGCCAGGCCTTCAGCTTGAGGGTTCCGGCAGGCTCTGTCTTTTGCGGAGGGTCTGGCAACCGGTGCATTACCGCGTCGACGAACTCCTCACCTTTGGCCGGGAGCTTTGCCATAGTGTCGGCCACGAAAGCATCCTGCCTCCATGCCTTGTCCTGTTCGGCCATACCCAGGAGGCGGTGCGTCCTCAAGCTGTCGGTTGCAAGTTCGACGTATCGCTGGTCGCCTGCCAGCAGTTCACGCAGTTCGGCGAGGCCCGTTTCATCAAGCTCGCCTTCAAGGTAGTCAGTCCAGAGAATTGTGAACCGTTCTTCAGTATTCATGACGGGCCTACCTCCCGTGGCATCTTGCCTTCAATGCAGTCGCGGAGCGTCCTGCGCAGCTTCCACAACTGTTTCTTCACCGCCGCCACCGAGCGTCCCGAACGCTCGGCCATTACTTCGAGCGGGATGCATTCATCGTAGCGCCAGGTAACAAACCTCCGCACATGTTCTCCCAGCGCCCCCAGGCATGTATGCAGATGATCCAACCGAATCACCTGGTGCTCCGGAGGCTCATCGGCCCGTCTGTCCTGTTCGCGTTCGAGCAAATTCAGCTCGTAGCGCGCATGGTAGTCCGCAATTCGGCGCAAACGCGTTGTTTCTGTCTTTAGCTGGTACCGGGCAATTGTGAACAGCCATGCTCCGAAGTTCGTGCCAGCCGTATAGTCGCTGATACGGCTGTACGCAGCCACAAACGCCCGTTGAGCGATCTCCTCAACGTCGATACCGGGCGGAGCCTGCACAGCCAGCCATGCACGCAATGGCCTTTCATACCGGCGCACAACCACTTCGAAGGGCGCAGTCTTTCCAGCCTGTACCTGTTTGACCGCCTTATCAACGGCTGCATCATCAATGTTACTCTCATAATTCATCTTCTTACCCGATATGGCAGTTGTTTCATGAGGGTTACCCCTGTGCGGAAAAAACTTCTCAAATTCATGATAAAGGAATGACCAGCGGGACGGAGGAAAACAGAAAACGGGCAATGTTGGGGTCGCGGCGTCAACCTAACGGCGTCTGGCACACCCGACAAAAAACCACTTAAAACGAGCCCCAAAGCCCTTAATTTATGTTGCAGCGGTCAATCGCCTTCGATGTATTTGCGGCTCATCATGAACGTTACTTTTTTTGCGATCTCTTTTGGCAGGGAATCTCTGAGCAGTTTCCGAGCGGCCGACATGTTCGTCCTTCGCGTTACGTGCACGATGACTATATGTTCGTTTTCCATACCGTCGAGCATTCCGTAGAGATCTCGCACGTGTATGTGCCTTCCATCTTTGGCCCGTGAAGTGTGGTCGTCGTCGAAGAAGGTGCACTCCACCAGCAGGACTTTGGCCTGTGCTACGTGCGGTAGTTTGGCGTAGTCGGCTTTTCCGGTGTCGCCCAGATACGCAACGTGCGCCACTTCGGTCTGGTTAGTTATCTCGACGCCTTTGCCCTTGAGTTCGACCAGTTGCGGTCCGGTGAGCCCGATGAATTCGGCTTTTAGTTTGTGGCGTTTTTCAACTATCGAATAGCCCAGCGAACCCGGGATATGCCTTGAGTTGAACGCCCTGACGATCAGATTGCGTCTGATCTCGTATTCGTCCCCGTCTCTCATTCCGATGAATTTGCAGGGCGGAACATGTCCTTCGACGCGTCCCCATGCGCTCATCAGTGCTTCCAGCGGTTTCACCAGATTCGCCGGAACCAGCGCCATACCGCCCGACATACCCTGGAAGTCTCGCTGTGCAAAGTAGTAAGGAATACCGGCAACATGATCGGCATGTCCGTGGGTCAGCAGCACATGATTAACGGTGAGTGCTTCTCTCGGGCATTTTCCGATATCGAAAACGCAGTCGAATTCCGGCGCAACGATAACGGTCTCCTCACCGGCTACGCTATAGCCGGCGATCGAGAAATCTTCGTATTCAAGCTGCGAAAGTTTGTAAGGGCGAATCTTCATTACAGGGTCCCAATCGGCATGGAGGCATCGAATTACACATGATATGGAACCCCACCGCCCCGGTCAAGGTTTGCGCTCTCATAATAGACAAAACCCGGGCTACCGCATAAGGCAGTTCCGGGTTCCCTCCAATTGTCATGTTACAGCAGGTACTATTCTATTCGGTGCAATCTCCGGGGCCAAATGGTCCGTTGCCGCCTTCACCGTCGCCATCACCGTTACCGGGGCCGAACGGACCGTCGCCGCCTTCACCGTCGCCATCGCCGTTACCAGGGCCGAACGGTCCGTCGCCTTCGCCAGTACCGTCGCCAGGTCCTGGTCCGATAGGACCGTCGCCTTCGCAACCACCGTCGCGATCTCGGTTACGCGAAGCCATGTCATCGCATATCCCATCACCCGGCCCCATGGGGCCCTCACAGTCCGGGCATCCGGGGCAATCTTCGGGGCAACCGGGATCTTCTGGGCATTCACGATCATGATTTTGCACACCCTGGCCAGGAGTACCTTCCTTGCCTTTCTGGTATTGGTTTTGATCACCTCCGGCCATTGCAACCGTCGAGAACACCAACAACAACGCCAACGAAATAACTATTGCCTTTTTCATCGTTTGCTCCTCTTGCACATATCTGCAAACGGCGTCGTCCACCATTGCCTGTCCACATAGATAGGCCGACGCCCACTTTGATTATATGGACATTTTACAGTAACGAAACCGTGTGTGAACAGTCCGCAAGACTACCTCATCGGATACGTAAAATTACGTACGACACAGTGAGATTAGCTGAGCGTCGGATCAATCTTCCAGTTCAGTGAGCCCCTCGCGAATGGCGAATTTTGTCAGTTCTGCGATCGTGTGCAGATCGAGTTTGTCCATAAGCCTCTGGCGATGCGTATCGACTGTGCGTGTGCTTATGTGAAATGAGGCTCCGATTTCCTTGGAGCTCTTGCCCTCGGCGATCAACTGGAGCACTTCGCGTTCTCGATCTGACAGATGCGCCACCGCTGTTGCTCCTGGTTGACCATCGGCCCGGATAAACCCATCGACAACCACTCCTGCTACTTTTGGCGAGAGGTATATCCCGCCTGCATAGACTTCGCGAATCGCTTTAACCAGTTCTTCGGGCGCACAACTTTTGGGTAAGTAACCGGCGGCTCCGGCTTGGAGCATATCGGACACAAAACGCCTGTCTGTGTGCGCCGAGAGGGCCAGAACCTTCACACCCGGCGATTCCGCCAGAACGCGTTTTGTAGCCGTAGTACCGTTAAGTTCGGGCATACTGATATCCATTACGACGACATCGGGGCGGAGTGTCCTGGCCAGTTCAACGGCCTGGCGTCCGTCACCGGCGTCTGCGATCACATCCATATCATTTTCCTGGCCCAACAGGCTGCGTAATCCGCTGCGCACCACATCGTGATCGTCGGCCAGTAAGATTTTGATTCGCATATTCGCTCTCCAGACGTTTTTAATAATCCGCGTCAATCGGTACAACCGCGATTATTTTAGTTCCTTCTCCCCGCACCGAATTAACTTCGAGGCTCCCGCCAAGATATCGCAGTCGCTCTCCAATACCAAACAAACCGAAACCGCCTGACTTGACGTTTATCCCGCTGATATCCGAGACGTCAAACCCAACGCCGTCATCCTCGACGGCAACCTTAATTTCATTATTCTCGCGCACCAGCGTCACCTGCACATTGCGAGCATTTGAATGTCGTGCAACATTCCGCAACAATTCCCGCACAGCAGCGAAAAGCAGCCCGCTCACTTCATTTTTCAACGGTTTGTCAGCCCCGTCATCGCTGGCGACACATTCGATATCATTCTGATCTTCGAACTCTTCAACGAGCCAGTCGATCCCCGCGGCGATACCCAATTCCTGTAGTATCGGCGGACACAATTCAAACGTCAGCAGACGAGTATCTTCTTCGGTCACTGCTATCAGGTCCAATACTTCATCAACAATCGCCTGCTGCTGACTTGAGGCGCCCATCTTCCTCAAAAGCGACAGCTTGATTCTCGCCCCGACAAGATTTTGCGTAACGTTGTCGTGGAGTCCGGCGGCAATGCGCTGGCGTTCGCGATTCTCGGCCATCACCAGTTCCGACGCCAAGGCCTGCAGACGTTTCTGATATTCCAGCAGTTGCATTTCAACGCGTTTGCGTTCGGTGATTTCTTTTTCGAATTCAACGTTCACCATCTCGAGTTGTCGGCTTTGGGCCTCAGCAGCCGTTCTGGCGTCGACCAGGGCGGTAACATCCACAAAAGACTCCACGCCGCCAGTAACTTTCCCGTCGGCTCCATACAGTAATTCAGCGCTTTTCAAAACCGCCAGTTCTCGCCCGTCTTTAGCATGGAACACACACTGATTCTTCCGGATGGGCTCGGTTCGCCCTGGATCATAAAGAGTGCAGATATCGCGACATGGCGTACCCTCCAATACGCTGCAGCACTCTCCAATCACATCTTCCCTCTCCAGACCGGTGATCTCGGTGAATGCGTCGTTAATCGTCATTATGCGTTGTTCAGTGTCAACGGTAAAAATACCGGTGACCGCCGCGTCAAGAAGCTTTTGCCTGTACTCCAACAAGGCATGAAGACGTTCGACCATGTGATCAAATTCACGAGCAAGGGCTCCGAGTTCATCGGTCCTGCTGCTGCTCAATCTGGAGGTAAGGTCTTCACCTCGGCCTATGTTGATGACATGTGAGGTAAGTTCCGCAACGGGTTTGAGAATCGTTTTTTGCAGCAACACCACGAGCACCAGAGTCAAGATGATCGCCGCGGCCATGGAGGAAACAGTCACAAACCACGCCGACTCCCTTCCTATCGCCGAGACTCCACGTGGAATATCCGCCTGAATCAGCAATGCATCGTTACCCTGGATATCCTGAAGCACGGCATATCCGCGAAGCCAATCATCGCTATAGACGCTGACTCTGCAACATGCCTCATTCGGATTGCAACCCGACGCGCTGTCCGGGACGCATTGATCAACCGATTTGTCAGTGATCGGTTGGATTTTAAAGTCAACTTGCGTCTGGTGGACGAGGGTATCAACATACCGCTGATCAAGCAATCGCCCCATAATCAGCAGCCCCCGAACCGGCCCCTGCCCTTCGCTTTTGATAATTGGCCTGACCGCAATCAGCATCGGACCTCGTTGGGTAAGGTAAACCCCAGACAGATTTTGATCAGGTCCGCAAGAAAGAAGCGGACTACCCGGTCGGAGCGATGACGTCGAAAACTCCTTGATATCGACGAGCGTTGAACCATCGGCATCCAGACAACGCGCCTGCCCCCATACAACCTGCCCCTTGGTGTCGCAAATATACAAAACATTAAGCTTACCATCGGTAAAAGTCGCCGGTTTAAGATTCGATGCGATATATTCGGCGTTTTGGTTTTCGACGAATTCATATGTATCATCCCACGCAGCCCAATCGACGCACAATGTGTCGAGATGCCTGACTTCACCTTCGATCACTCTCAGGCAGCGATACATATTATCACAAGCATCTTTTCGCTCGAGCTTCATGAAGCTCGGCATCAACACGAACCGCTGGATACCGTAGTCCAGCGCGGCGTGAACAAGGAGCATGAGCAGGAGGATCAGAGCGATCCTCACCTTCAGCGAAATCCCCGCCAACTTGTCCGGCCTGCTTGTATTCAACTGGAATTCCTCATCGTTCCGCTTGTGCGTCTAAGACGGTTGGTTCATAGCATCGAGTCGGGTTTTGGCGTATTTGGCGGGTTTAGACAACGGATATCGCTCGATTACGTCTACGTAGGTTTCACGGGCCATATCTTCGTACTGAAGCTTTTCGCGACAGAAACCCAACCAAAACAACGATTCAGCCGCGTGTGTTCCATCGCCCGCCTGGTCAAACAGGGGCGAAACCCGCTCGAGCTTCACCAACGCCGTTGCGTATTCGAGCTTATCAATTCTCTTCAGGGCGTCGCGATAATCCGCCATCGCCTGGGCTATATCAACAGGCTCGGCCTGCCCCGCCCAAGGCGCACTCTTTCCGCAACCGGATAAAAAACCGCCCGCGACAAGCACCAACAGTAATGTGATTCGCTTATGCAATGCGCTGCACTCCGGTGAGTATAAGTTTAGTTTCAAACAGCCAGTCCTGCGTTTCGGCGTCGGTGGCCCGCTGGCCCAGGGCTGCATCCAGCGATGCGATAATATCGCTCTTGGCCAACAGTTGATCGTAGGCTTTTATCGCGCTGGGGTCCGAAACATCCAACAGCCCGAAACGCATGAGAATCACCTCAGCACGCGCGAGCAGTTTTTTGTCCGCGTCGTTACGACTCTTTTGCTGCAGGGCTGAGCAGCGATTGAGCAGGCGCCTGTTTTTCATCGCCGTCTGCAGCGATGCGATTCCGGTTTTACCGGGCGCAGCGGCCGCGAGGTAGACTCGTCGTATCTGGTCGAACGTTACATTCTGGCGGACCTTCAGGGCGGCGAGTGCTTCCTTCGCTTTGGCTGTTTCAATACTGGCCAGGCGGAATGTTGCTTGCTGTCGCTTCAGTTCGTCGACAGCAACGGTAAGCTTGACCTTGAGCGCCGCAAGTTCTTTTGCATTGTCCGGCGTCTTGGGCTTGGCAGCCAACGCGTCTACCAACTGTTTCTGGGCCGCGGCCAGTTTCGTTTCAAGTTTCTTTTTTACATCACGGGTATTCTGCTCGGATTTGGCCAGCAGGATCTCGTGGGCCTTGTCCATCTCGACCTTGTGCGCCAACTTCGCAGCCAGACCCGCCTTCTCGGTCAAGAGTTCCTTGATAGTCGCATCGCTGGATTTTTTGTCCGCCTTGACGGTTGTTAGTTCCGTTTGCAACGCATCGGCCTGCTTGCGAGCATCGGCGGCGTCTTGAATCGCGGCAGCCAGTTCGCCCGAAAGATCCACAATCGGATCGATGGTTTTATCTGCGGGCTGACTTGTCACCGCTTCGTAATCTACATTGCGATCATGAGCCAGTTCGTACGACATCTGCGGGGCAAACTCGCTAGTTCTCATAAATACAATACTCGCAGCCAGCAGCAACGATGCAGCCAGACCTGCGGGGACCCATTTGAAAAATGTGCGCATCGGAGATCGCCTGGGCTTAGGCTCTCGCTTTGGCGTTTTTCTGGTCGCAGGCGGGGCTGCGAGTTCTGCGGCGGCTTGGTTGGCAGCCTCATCGGCGCCCCACTGCCTCAGCAGGCCTTCAACGCGCCCTGGTGTTGTATTGTTCTGATCACTCATCGCTGCATACCTATATCCGCAAAACGGCGTTTTGCGCAGAATTGGGGTGTTTTTTTGTTCGTCATTGCACTATCCCCTTGCCCTGTAAGCATTTTTCGATGCGTGCCAATGCGTCGCTCAGACGGCTTCGCACGGTTGATTCGGGGATGCGGGCCTCGTCTGCGATGCCTCGGGTGGTCATTCCGCGCACGTATCTCATGCGGATCAATTCTCCGAGTTGCTCATCGAGGAATGATACGCAATCGGCGACGGCCGCGTTTTCCTCCCGCTGCTCGGGGCTGTTCGATGCTTCTGCGGGCATGGCGAACATCGCGTCGGCCAGTTCCGGATCGTAACTATTCTCAGTGACGCGACGGCGCCAATGTTTGCGGGCGATATTGCGTGAGATCGCCAATAACCACGACCCGAACGCGCCCCGGGCCGGGTCGTATTGACTCAGCGCAGCGAAAACTCGTACAAACGTTTCCTGCGTAAGATCGGCCGTCGTCGAACGATCAAACCCGCTGCGCCGGAAGTATCCAGCCACCTGCCCCGCCCGGGAGTCGTACAACTCCCTGCACGCCGGCTCCTGACCAGCAATGCATCGGGATATAAGTTGTTGCTCTGTCTGTTCCACTCAACGCCATTGTCAACGAGACCACACGCCGCGTCAACAAGTGAGAAAATTTCACAATCGAAATTTTATCCTGCGCAAATCCAAATCGCATGGATATAGACCAGTGAACCTCAAACAGTGAAAGGAACGCAACAATGAAGACCACAACAAAAACATCGCTCCTGATGATCGCACTGATCGGACTCGGAGCCGCACTATTCCTCGGATGCCACGCCATGAAAAGCGGCAGGGCTCCTGATGCCGAAGTCATGTACGAGTATCAAGCCGCCCAAACTTACGATCCGTCCGCACCGCCCGTCGACAGCACGGTAAATCCAGAACACAACACCGAAACTTACGATCATATAATCGACAACGCCTTCCAATTGGTCGCCGACCATCCCCTGTCGACGTTCTCCAGCGATGTGGACACCGCTTCGTACGCCAATATCCGACGCTTCCTGACCCACAACCAACTTCCCCCGCCCGGAGCGGTGAGAATTGAAGAGATGATCAATTACTTCACTTACGCCTACGATCAACCGGCTTCGCAGTCGCCCCACCCGTTCGCGGTGCACACTCAGGCGGCGTCATGCCCCTGGGAGCCAAAGCATCGGCTCGTGCGGATCGCACTGAAAGCCCGGCAACTCGACCCGACAAAACGCCCCAAGAGCAATCTGGTCTTCCTGCTGGACGTCTCCGGGTCGATGGGGTCGCCCAACAAACTTCCGCTGGTGAAATCGGCGATGAAGATGCTTGTCGAGCAGCTTGGCGAAAATGATCGGGTCGCGATCGCAGTTTACGCAGGCGCCGCCGGCCTGGTGCTCGAATCGACGTCATGCGACCAGAAGGAGAAGATAATTTCCGCACTGGACAACCTCAACTCAGGCGGGAGCACCAACGGTGGAGCGGGGATCGAACTGGCCTACAGCGAAGCGACATCAAACTTCATCAAGGGCGGGACGAACCGGGTTATCCTCGCCACCGACGGTGACTTCAATATCGGAACGACCAACAACAGCGAGCTGACTCGTTTGATCGAAAAGAAAGCCTCAAGCGGGGTTTACCTGAGCATACTCGGGTTTGGGATGGGCAACTATAAGGATTCGCGTATGGAGGAGCTTTCCGGCAAGGGGAACGGGAACTACGCGTACATCGACACCGAAGCCGAAGCCAAAAAAGTGCTCGTTCGCGAAATGTGCGGTACGCTGGTCACCGTGGCGAAGGACGTTAAGATCCAGGTCGAGTTCAATCCCGCACAGGTGGCGGCCTATCGGCTTATCGGGTATGAAAATCGCATGCTGAACAAGGAGGATTTCAACGATGACAAGAAAGACGCTGGCGACATTGGCGCCGGACATACCGTCACGGCGTTGTACCAGGTGGTTCCGGTCGGCGTGAAGATCGATCTGCCCAGCGTGGACAAGCTGAAATACTCCCGCACCGCCACACCCACCGCATCGCCTGCCAGCGATGAAATGATGACCGTAAAACTCCGCTACAAAAAGCCCGATGGCAAGACTTCAACGCGAATGGATGTAATAGTTCGCGATGATCAGCGCAGCATCGACAAGTGCTCCAAGGATTTCCGGTTCGCATCGTCGGTGGCGTCGTTCGGGATGATCCTGCGGAAATCGCAGTACAAGGGCTCGTATACGCTCGGGGCGGTGATTGAAATGGCCAGCTCAGCCCGCGGCGACGACAAGGAAGGATATCGCAAAGAGTTCGTAAAACTCGTCAAAATCGCCCGCGACCTGAAGAACGCCGAAAAGTAATCACCGCAACACATTTAAACCTAAAAGAACCGAAGACCCGGCCGGGAGTTTTCGGTTCTTTCTTTGCGCCGGTGAGTTTATTTAGCATAATGCACGCTAACAAAATGACGCTTTATGCAAACCACCAAAAGGATCAAGAATAATGAACAGCAAATTCAAGATTGTCTGGATTGGCGCCTTGTTGCTAATAGCAAGTTCGCAAACGCTCGCCGCTGAACAGAAGCTGAAAGTGCACGGAATATTCCGGAGCAATATGGTGCTGCAACGCGATAAGCCCATCACGATTTGGGGCTGGGCGACCAGCGGCGCCGAGGTGAAGGTTTCCCTCGGGACGCTTTCAGCTGCGGGCAAAGCGACCGGCGACAAAGGACGATGGGAAGTTGTTTTCAAGGCCCAAGGCGCCAATGCCAAAGGACAAACAATCACCGTCAAGTCCGGCGATCAAACAGTCAAGATGGACAACATCCTCATCGGCGATATCTGGGTGATGAACGGACAGAGCAATATGGCGTTTGCTCTAAAGGCGGTTTACCAGGCTCCCTTCGAGGCGTCCATGGCCCACCTGCCGCTGATGCGTCAAGTCAGAATCAACTCCTATGCCGAATCCGAACATGTCGAAACGGATCTGGAGGACAAGGATCTCAACGGGAGAGACACCGACAAAAACTGGAAAGTAACCACGCCCGAGACGGCGATGGATATGGGGGCGATCGGCTTCTTCTTTGGGTCGCGTATCCAGCGCAGTTTGCAGATACCTGTGGGCATTATCGACAACTCTCGCGGAGGCGCATCCCTGGAGAGCCTCGTGCCTCGCCATAAATTCAAAGAGCATCCCGATGCGGCGGAATACTTGAAGTGGGTGGAGAAACGCCAAGCCGAGTTCGACTGGGACGCCGCTCTTAAGAAGCCCCTGGAAAGATGGACCAAAACCGTAGCCGACCAGCGCAAAAAGGGTGTCGCCGAGGATAAGCTCCCCCCCAAACCGACCCGCGAGGGTTTGCGTTCATGGAACGTGCCCGGGCGAAGCCCAAGCGACGCGGCGTCGTGCTACAACGGTATGTTCGGCGTTTTCAAGGGCCTGAACATCAAGGGCGTTGCGTTTCACCAGGGATTCAACAACGCGATGATGAATACGAGCTGCAAGCCTAAGTTCTATCGCACTTTGATGAAGTTGATGGTAGATGGATGGCGCGAAGATTTTAACGATCCCAAACTGCCGGTGGCCGTAATTGGCTTCTGCGCCGGAGGATCCGCTCAGACCCGCCTGAACTTCGAAGAGTTGGGGTTTTCTACCGCCGCCTACATCCGCGAGGCCCAGCGTCTTGGGCTGGCCGACGTGAAGGACGCCGAGAACACTGCGTTCATTCCGTCATACGACCAGAAGATTCCGCAACTGCACACCAAGAAAAAGAAGGAACTCGGCCTGCGCACCGCGCGATGGGCTTTGAAAACGATTTA
>JABGPF010000276.1 GCA_018645065.1 Phycisphaerales bacterium | reverse complement strand
AGGCCGCCGAAAAACTGACCGGTCCGGAGGGCGAAGAATGAGAATCGCCCGAATTATGCCCGCAGTGCTGCTGCTATTGGTGTTCGCGTCGATGGCGTCTGGGGCTGATGCTCCGACGGCCGCGCCGGGCGATATCGTTAAATCCTTGCCGAATGTGGATACGCCCGCCGGAGCCAGCACGGTTATCACCTGGTTGGTGATGGTCACCGTTCTGTCAGTTGCTCCGGCGTTGCTGATTATGGTCACCTGCTTCACGCGGATCATAGTTGTGTTGGGCCTGCTGCGTCAGGGGCTCGGTTCAGCCCAGTTACCGCCCAACCAAGTGATATTCGGTTTAGCGCTGCTGATGACCGCGGTGGTGATGGCGCCAACGTACAACAAAGTTTACGACGATGCGTTGGGCCCGTATCTCGACGGGAAGATCGACCGCAAGACGGCGCTGGTCTCAGGCGAGACGCACATACGCGAATTTATGACCACCCAGATACAGAACGCCGGAAACAGTTCGGATGTTTACCTGTTCCTACCGGAAGAAACGGCGGGACAGAAGGATCTGGTCTGGGGCGACGTGCCGACGGTCTCGCTTATACCTGCGTTTGTAGTAAGCGAATTGAAAGTGGCGTTCTGGATGGGCTTCAGGATATTCCTTCCGTTCCTGGTGGTTGACTTGTTGGTGTCAACTTTCCTGGTGTCGATGGGAATGCTGATGATGCCCCCGTCGCTTATATCGCTGCCGTTCAAACTGCTGCTGTTCGTGTTGGCTGGCGGATGGCATCTGGTGGTCGGGACCTTAATGAAGAGTTTTCAGTGATTGGATGAATGAATAACCATGAATGCTGATCAAGGAATTGAATTTGCCAGGCAGGCGATAATGCTACTGATTGTACTGTCGCTTCCGGTGCTGCTTACCGGGCTGATCGTCGCGCTGATCGTCAGCGTAATGCAGGCCGTTACGCAAGTTCAAGACCAGACCCTGGGACTGGTGCCCAGAATACTTGCAATGCTCCTGGCGTTTGCGATTACCGCGCCGTGGATGCTTTCGAAACTTGTAGAGTTCAGCCGGGAGATGTTCACATGCTCCCTGCCGTAACCGAACGGAATATGAAGAAAACCAGTGCAATATGCGACACTAACAACCTGGAACCTCACGCTGCTGCTTGTGCTTGTGCGGCTTGGCGGGATGTTCGCGGTGTGTCCGGTGTTCAGCCATCCGGCCGTACCGAAAAAGCTGCGTTACTTCCTGGCGATTGCCGTTGCGATGGCGGTTACCGGGCGCGTCGCGGCGCCGGTGATGTTCACTGGTTCGCTAAGCCAACTGGTGCTTGCACTGGCCGGAGAACTGCTGATAGGCGTTTCGATCGGATGGACAGCCGGACTGGTGTTCGTCGGTGTGGAACTCGGCGCGTATCACATCGCTGCGCAAATGGGCCTATCGCTTGGCGAAATGTTCAACCCGTTGAGCCCGTCGGCTCCGGGTGTGATGAGGCAGTTTTTCGGGTTGTTGGCGATTGTGGTGTTCATGGGAATAGGCGGGCATCGGTTGGTGATATCGGCTGTGCTGAAAACGTTCGCCGTGGTTCCGCTGGTTGGCGCATCGCCCAGCCCGGAGTTGTTCGAGATGATGATTTCGCTTGCGGGCGTCAGTTTCCTTTTGGCGTTGAAAATAGCGGCTCCGGTGCTGATAACGCTGCTGCTTGCAAGTGTGGCGATGGGAATGTTGCAACGCTTGTGCCCGCAGTTTCACATTCTCTCGATGTCGCTGCCGATGCGGGCGGTGCTCACGCTGCTGGTTACCGCCGGGGCGCTGGTCACGATGACTGCGGTGGTGGAGTCGGGCGTGAACATAATTTTGGATTCGATCGGGTCGGCGATAGCACCGGCATGACAGGTTAACTCAACAAATGAGCGCACAGAACACTACAGAACAACGCACCGAGCAGCCGACCCTGCTGCGACTGGCTGAAGCCAGACGCCAGGGACGCGTCGCTCGCAGCGCCGATCTTACCGGCGCAGCGGTGATTCTCGGTGCGGCTGTGTCGTTGTGGCTCGGCGGTGGGATGTTGCTGAACGCGCTGATCGCAATGCTCATGCGGATGTTGAGCTTTGAACCGACATCCCCGAACGCCCAAGCCGCCAGTGGGCAGGCGATCTGGTCGGCTGCTGCTCCGCTGGTGTGGATCACCGTTGGTTTCGGAGCGTTGCTGATGGTCGTGGCGATAGTTGCTGGAATTTTGCAGGTTGGTCTGCACGTTAGCAGTGCGGTAATTGAGCCGAAATTCGAGAGGCTCTCACCGGGCGCAGGTTTGCGCAGGGTGTTTTCGTCTCGCGGTTTGGTTCGTGCGCTGCTGGCGATCACCAAGATTGGCGCGGTGGTGTTCGTGGCCTGGTTGACTATCGGCGGGGCTCTCGGGCAAATCGCCGACGGCTGCGGACTCGGCGTGACTGGTCAGTGGTCGGCGGCATGGTCGCTGATGGGCTTGATGGCGTGGCGGGTTCTTGTCGTGTTGCTCGTGCTGGGCGGGATCGACTGGGCCTGGCAGTGGCGCAAGGTCAGGCAAGATTTAATGATGACAAGGCGCGAAGTTCTCGACGATCTTCGCAAGACTGAAGGCGATCCTCTGATGCGTTCGCGAATGCGTAAAAAACGCCAGAGTAAGACCGGAGAACAATCGTGAGCGAACTTGCTGCGACATTACAAACTACGGGTAGATTCATCAGCCGCCATCGCGGTCTGATCCTGCCTGTGGGCGCTGCGTCGCTGATCTTCGTGATCCTCGTCCCGATCCCGCCGATGCTCATCGACATTTTCCTGGCGATGAACATCGCGATGGCGGCGATTATCCTGCTGACAACGATACACGTACGCAGTCCGTTGGAATTCAACGTGTTCCCGTCATTGCTGCTGGGCGCAACGCTGTTTCGCCTGGTGCTTAACGTGGCGACCACGCGACTGATCCTGACCGCAGGAGCAGACGGCGCCGGTTCGCAACAGGCCGCACAGGCCGCCGGCGGAGTGATCTACGCATTCAGCTCGTTTGTGACTTCAAACTCACTGGCAGTCGGTGTGATACTGTTCGTTATCCTCGTTGTTATACAGTTCGTGGTGGTCACCAAGGGCGCCGCTCGCATCAGCGAAGTGGCTGCCAGATTCGTGCTCGACGCCATGCCGGGCAAGCAAATGGCGATCGACTCGGATCTGAACGCTGGAATAATCGACAAGGAAGAAGCTCGCACTCGGCGCGAAGAAGTCGCTAACCGGGCCGATTTCTACGGGGCTATGGACGGAGCGTCGAAATTTATCCGCGGTGACGCGCTGGCGGCGATGATTATTACGCTGGTTAACGTGCTGGGCGGGTTCTATGTCGGTATGGTTCAGTACCAGTGGGGCGCTGGCGAAACGGCTGAAGTGTTCACCAGGTTAACCGTAGGCGACGGGCTGGTCACGCAAATACCCGCGTTCCTGATATCGATATCCGCAGCCCTGCTGGTCTCGCGAAATACCGCGAAATCGAATCTGGGCGAAGACGTTGTATCGCAACTGACCGCACGCCCGGTGGTGTTGGGAATCACTGCGGTGTTCCTGGCGGCGCTTACCCTGACGGCGCTGCCCAAGGTTCCGTTGGTTATACTCGGGCTGGGTTGCGCGTCTCTGGCGTGGATACTCTCCCGAAAAGCCCAAGCCGAACAAGATAACTCGGGACAACAAAATTCCGCCGACGGCGACTCGTCGGTCAGGCAGCCTGATGTGGCGGTCGCCGACCTGGTCGCGATCGATCCGTTGCGAATCGAGATTGGTTACGCTCTGGTTCGATTGCTTGACGATGCGTCGCACGACGATATGCTGAGCAGGATATCGGACCTGCGACGCCAAATCGGGATGGATCTCGGGCTGCTCGTACCGCAGGTGGCGGTGCGTGACAATATGCGGCTTGGGGCGCACGACTACGCGATGCAGATTCGAGGGGTCACCGTGGCACAGGGTCGGATATATCCCGCACAATTACTGGCGGTGGCGCAGAGAGCGACTTCGGGAAAACTGGTCGGTCGAGAAACGGTCGACCCTATCAGTGGGCTTGATGCGGTCTGGATCACCGAACCGCAACAGCGACGCGCCCAGCAAATGGGGTATACGGTCAGCACCCCGGTTAATCTGCTGATGAACCACTTGGGGCGAGTGATAACCGATAACGCAGCAAAACTCCTCTCGCGGCGACACGTAACGGAAATGCTTGAAGCTGTGGGCAAGCGCGACCAGGGGCTCGTCGACGACGCGACGGAAAAAGTTCAACCATACGTGATACACAAAGTGCTCGGGCGCTTGCTGAGGGAAGGAGTTTCGATCCGCGATATGGAGTCGATCCTGGAAAGTTTGTGTCAGCACGCATCGAACGCCGATTGCCCCGAACTGCTCGCCGAATGCGTGCGAGCCGACCTCGGAGTTTCGCTGAGCAGGCAGTACTGCCAGCAGGACGGAAAACTATGGTGCGTAAGTCTGGGCGCCCAGGCCGAAACCGCACTGCAGGAACACATAACCCGTGGACCCAGCGGTGTGTCGATGACGGCCGGACCGGAACTGACCGCCAGAGTGTCGGCGGCGGTAAGTGACGCGCTGGGGCGACTCAGAGAAACCGGAAAACGGCCTGTAGTGCTCTGCGGACCAGATGTGAGAATACACCTTAAGCAAATGTTGCGAACCAGCGATCCCGACGCGGCTGTGCTGGGATATAACGAAATTGAATCTGTTGAGGTTCAAAGTCTCGAACATGTAGGGATAGACCTATGACCGAACAAACTTATCATGCAGATACGATGGAAAATGTCTTGGGCGACGTTAAATTCGACCTGGGACGTGACGCTGTTATCCTGAGGACCCGCAGTTACCGCAAGGGCGGTTTCCTGGGTTTGATCGGTGGAAAAGCAATGTGGGAAATAACCGCATGCGCCGCTTCGGAACTCGTCGAAAACGACGAACCGGGCAGATATATATCCGAAAACCCGCTCGAGTGCGATATACAAGCCGCCGCAGATAAACCGAAACGCACTGCGCGACCGGTGCGCGAAGCCCACGCCGTCGATGCGCTTGCTCAAATGGCGAATTCCTCGCCTGCCGGTGGAGTGTCGGCGGCGCATCTGGCCGGTGAAGTAGCTGAACTAAAACAGATGGTTAGCACCCTGATCAGCCAGGACGGTGCAGACCAGCGTCCGGAAAACGGTGCGTTAGGCGAATTTTATAGCGAACTTATCGCACAGGATGTTGATCAGGCGATTGCCGCCGAGTTGATCGAAGGCCTGCAAATGGACCTCACAGGTCGACAACGCAGCGACGAATCGCTGGTCAGAACTGAACTGTGCAACCGAATCGCCGGGATGATCGAAACCGTAGATCCTGCGGTGGAGCCCAGCAAGAACAGCGGGCATTGCAGAGTTATCGCACTTATCGGTCCCACGGGCGTCGGTAAGACAACGACTATCGCAAAACTGGCGGCGAACTTTAAGCTCCGCCAGGGCCTGCGGGTTGGCATGATCACGATCGACACCTATCGTGTGGCTGCGGTTGATCAATTGCAAACCTACGCCGAGATCGTGGAAGTACCCCTGCGAACCGTACTGACCCCTTCGGAGCTGCGCCAGGCGGTTTACGCGCTTAGAGGTATGGACGTCGTTCTGATTGACACAACCGGACGAAGCCAAAATGACCTGCTCAGGCTAAGCCAACTACGCAGCTTCCTCGACGCCGCCGACGCGGACGAAATTCATGTGGTGGTTTCAGCGGCGTCAAATCCCCGATGCATTAAGGGAATTTTGGATCGTTTCGCGCCGCTGGGCGCCAACAGACTGCTCGTGACCAAAATGGACGAAGCGGTGACCTATGGCGCCGTTGTGGACATGGCTCGCGCCAACGTCGGACCGATGGCCTACGTCACCAGCGGGCAGGAAGTACCCGACGATATCGCACCGGCCTGCGCAGATGATATCGCGCAAAAAATAGCGGGGGTACGCGAGCATGCATAACGACCAGGCCAAAAAACTGCGCGAAATGATGAGTCGCCCCAACAGTCGCTCGAGGGACGTGCAACCTCCAGCGCCGGTGCGAACTACAAAAACAATCGCAGTCTGTTCGGGAAAGGGCGGGGTTGGTAAGTCAAATATCGCCCTGAATCTCTCGATAACGCTTTCCGGCGCCGGGAACCGAGTGGCGCTGGTCGATGCAGATATGGGGATGGCCAATCTCGACGTACTGCTCAATGTTGACATCAAAGGCGATTTGTCGCACGTGGTGGCCGGTACTAAACGACTCGAAGACATTGTCGTTGATCTGCCGAACGGCGTGCAGTTTGTCGCCGGAGCCAGCGGATTGGCCAGATTGGCCAATCTCAGCGAGTTCCAACGAACGAGACTGACCGAAGAACTTTCGCAGCTTGAGGCAGATAACGATCTTATAGTTATAGACTGCGGGGCGGGCATTGGGCCTGACGTACTGCAGTTCGCATCGGGTGCGGATATCGTTCTGGTGGTTACTACACCGGAACCAACTGCGATAACCGACGCGTACGGTATGATAAAGGCTCTGGCCAAAAGAGGTTACGTAGGTAGCCTGAGCGTTTTGACCAATCAGGTCGACAATAGACAGGAAGGGCGGGCGACTTATCAGCGGTTGGCGGAGGTGGCTAGGCGTTTCCTGGACATTCGCGTATTTGACGCTGGATATATAGACGAAGACCCGCGAGTCCGCCAAGCCGTTCGGCGGCGCCAGGCGTTCGTGCTCGCGTATCCAAAGTGTCCTGCCAGCCGGGCAATTGGCGCACTGGTCAATAAATTATCACCAGGCGGGGCACTGGTAAGGCAGAAGGAAGGATTCTTCCGTCGAATGGCGAGGCTTTTTGCGTGATTTATAAACCCTTTAATATAAACGAGATGTGTGTTGCAGGTCTTCGCGGAGTACCGGTGGAGACGGTTACTTGCTCATCTGCGAGTGCGGAAAATTTTAAAAAAAATCGGAATTTGACAAAAATACCACTTGTCAATATAGGGTGTTTAGGTAGAATAGGTGATATAACAAGGCTGGGATGTATAACAGCTAGTTGCGAGTTGTGAAAACAACTTTTTGCGGACATGCATACTTCGGTATGCGAAAGGAGCAGCAAGATGAAACGTTCTGAGAAGGCGCCGGTTGAGCAGGTTCAAGCCTGGTGGAAGACTTATCTAGCCAAGCGCGATGAGG
>JABGPF010000275.1 GCA_018645065.1 Phycisphaerales bacterium | reverse complement strand
CTGTTCGGCGCCAAAATCGCCGCTCAGCCCGACCGGGCACTGATCAACACCGTCCAGATCGACGAGTCACGCATCCTGGCTGCCCCGCTGGCGGTAAAAGCAGGCGGATGGGGACAACTATCCGGATACGCCTCGAAAGACGATCCGAAGTACAAAAAGATGGCGGGCCTCGTGGAAAAGTGCATCGTTCGCAAGCCCAATGAAAACACTAACGGATGGCAGCCCACACTCAACGCCGGCGGTGGTGAGACATGGGTAATGGAAGAACGAGCCAAATTCCGCGAAAGCCTCAAGAAAGCTGCTGGACCCAAGTAACGCTAACCTCTAATATAGAGCCAAGCTGATTGCCGCTAACGGCACGGGCCCGCATTTTTCATCAGACCGATTCGCTACAGCGATGCTCGTCAGATGGAAAATGCGGGTTTCCTATAACCTGCTAGCGTCAACACCAGCCACACACGAACTTACAATAAACGCCCAATAACATCAGACGATTCCTGAAAGGACTCACCATAATGTCACGACGCATTAGCTTACTCTTGATCGCAGCAATCGCTCTGGCGCCGGCATGGGCTCACGCCGCTAAAAACAAAACCACCCAAACCGCACCAGCGCCGCCAAAGACCGATACGATAAAGGTGAAGCAAGCCCCGCTGAAAATCGAAATAAAGCTGCCCGGGGTTTTCGAAGCGACTAAAACGACCGAAGTGTCGTTCAAAGCAAAAGCAGCGGCCTCGCTTACGGTTCTCAAAGCCGTCGCCCACGGAACAATTGTATCCAAAGGCGACATCCTGGTTACCCCTGACCTGAAAAAGTTCGACGAAGCCCTCAAAGCTAAGCAGTACGCGGACCTCTCAGCCGACCTGGCCTTTCGCCAAGCCGAAGCGGAATACGAACAACTCAAAGCCGCAACACCGCTGAAACTCGCCGCCGCTGCAAGAAGCGCCAAAGCTGCACAGGAAAACCTGGCCTACTTCAAGAAAGACCAACCGCTGAGAAAAAAGGCCACTATCGAAGCCTACCAAAGCGCAGCAGATCGCCTGGCGTACATCAAGGAAGAACTCAGGCAGCTCAAAAAAATGTACGAAGCCGACGACCTGACAGACGCAACTGAAGAGATCGTACTGAGACGCACACAAGACTCGGTCAGACGCTCAGAACTCGCGGAAAAACAGGCAAAAGCAGCCCTCGACGCCGCACTGGCGACTAACCTTGCACGCCAGGCGACGGGAATGATCCTGGCGGCCC
Organism: Phycisphaerales bacterium; assembly: GCA_018645065.1. Classification (GTDB taxonomy): domain Bacteria; phylum Planctomycetota; class Phycisphaerae; order SM23-33; family SM23-33; genus BS750m-G57. Next base: position 5,988 of record JABGPF010000275.1, on the reverse strand, counting down.
AGGCTGCAACCACCGCCGACAAGGACGCGAAAATCCTCCTGCCAATGGCGTTGGAAAAAGCAAAACTCGGTATCGAAGCCGCCCGGCGCGCACGCAAGAAGGCAATCAAGGCACTGGCCGATTTCAAAGCCGATCGCGACGCGATGACAATCAAAGCCCCCGCAGCCGGCGTGGTCTACTACGGGCGATGCACCAAGGGCAAGTGGGCTAGCACAGGCCTGGACGCCAAACTCGCGCCGAAGGGCAAGCTGCTGGCCAAGGAAGTGTTCATGACAATCGTCGACCCGAAAACCCTGATGGTGCGAGTAAGCGTCACGGAGAAAGATTTCGGGCTGCTGACCGCCGGAAGCACCGGCAAGGCGATAGCAACGGCGTATCCGGGCAGGAAGTTGAACGTCACGCTGGACAAATTCGCAACGATCCCGACTGCTGGCGGGCAATTCAATGCGCAACTCGCCATGCCGGCGGGCCACGGACCGGTAGTCGCGGGAATGACGTGCAACGTAACGCTCACAGCATATGAAAACGCCAAAGCGATAACTGTTCCGGTATCGGCGATCTCCAACGAGGCTGGCGATGACTGCGTCTATGTTAAACTGGCGGGCAAAAAGACCAAACGCCCGGTAGTGCTCGGAAAAACTCACGCTGGCAAGGTCGAGATCGTAAAGGGCCTGACCGCAGGCGAAATCGTTTACCGCAAAGCGTCGAAATAGCTTCTGTCCGGATACAAATATGAAGAAATTTATTATTCGACGCTGCCTGACAGCAGCCATCACGGGCATTGTTCTTATCGGCGGGTGCGTCGCAAAAACGCATCCCAGACCCGGTCCTGCGCCAACTATTAAGCCGGAAAAGATTGAAAAATCAATCGACCGAGGAGTCGCCTTTCTCCTGGCCAGGCAGAACGCAAACGGGTCCTGGGGCTCGCCGCGGAACACCAAAGGCAGCAATATCTACGCCCCGGTGCCGGGAGCGCACCACGCATTTCGCGTGGCGGTAACGAGCCTGTGCGTCTCGGCGCTGATCGAAGCGGGCGGGCGCGAACCGGCTGTGATAAAATCCATCGAACGCGGAGAAGAATACCTCGCCGAGAACCTCCCCAGAGTCAAACGCAACTCACCGCGAGCACTGTACAACAACTGGGCGCACGCCTACGGGCTAAGCGCACTGGTGGACATGTACCATCGCCTGCCGGACAACAAACCGCGTCGCGAGCAGATACTCAAAATCGCCTCCGGGCAGATCGACCTGCTTACGCGATTCGAGTCCCTGGGCGGAGGATGGGGTTACTACGAGTTCGACTACCACACGCAAAAACCATTCGCCGGAACCACGTCATTCACAACCGCCACCGTGCTTGTCGCCCTGCAGGAAGCACGCGAGATCGGCGTTGACGTTCCGCAAGCACTGATCGAGCGGTCCAAATCCGCAATCATCCTCCAGCAGAACCCCAACTTCACATACACCTACAGCCGCAGTTGGACCAAGCGTCGCGCCGGGATAATCAACCTCCCAGCAGGCAGCCTCGGACGCTCGCAAGCCTGCAACCTCGCGCTGAGAGTCTCGGGCGATGAGCGGATAACCGACGAAGTCCTGCTGACCTGGCTCGACTGGATCACCGCCCGCAACGGTTGGTTATCGCGCGCCAGGAAATTCCCTCGCCCGCACGAGTCATGGTTCGCGGTAGCTGGTTATTTTTATTACTACGGACACTTTTACGCAGCCGAGTGCATTGAACAACTACCCCTCGACCGCCGCGCTTTCCACCAGGCCCACCTTGCCAAAATACTAATGGACCTCCAGGAGCCCGACGGTTCATGGTGGGACTTCCCGCTGTACGACTACCATCAACAATACGGTACAGCTCTGGCGATAATGTCCCTCCACCGCTGCGTTCGCAACGCCGAATAAACAACGTACGTCAATTCTACATAAACAACTCACAAGACTTGCCAAAGGGGGCATGTTCGTTATGATAAGGGGGAACTTTCGGGACAATTGCAGACTGTAAATACAGGGTGATACTGATTAATACACGGTGGATACAGATATGAAATTTCCAGCAATAATCACAACGACACTAATAACACTATCTTTAACGCTCTCGACATCCCTACTACAGGCCGACAGCGTCACAATAAAATCCGGTCGCACGTATCACGGTAAGATACTGTCAATGAGCGACAGCGTCATGGTTCTCCAGTCGGCATCGGTCGAATCGAGCGACGGCCAGCCCAAGTCGAACATTATCCGCCTTGACCGTAAAAAGGTATCGAAGATTGCTTTCGGTTCAGCCAAACCGAGCAGCACCGATTCTAAAAAGCCCACCGCAGATCAATTCAAGCTCGCCAACGCCAGGCGTAGCGTCGTGCTGATCCGCTGCGTTCTCGACAATAGAACCCACGCGATTGGTTCGGGATTTATCGCTCGTAGCGACGGGGTAATCTACACCAACCGCCATGTTATAGAACCACCCACCGGCCGGACCAGGTACCAAAAAATCCTTGTGGGCGTCCCCTCGGCAAAAAATCCTGACGCTTTGGATTACTTTGACGCAAAGATCATAACCGTCGCCCCGGAATCGTCGGGGTTAGACTTCGCTATCCTCAAGATCACCGCAGCAAAAAGCTATGGGGCTTTCCAGGCGTTAACTTTATCGTCGAGCGGGAATGGTTTAGGCAAGCCTGTAGTGGTCCTTGGGTATCCCGACAGCCTGTCTGAAACCCCTACCCTGTCGGTAACAAAGGGCAATATCTCGTCGGTCAAAGTAAAGCTCCATAAAAAAGATTATCTACAGACCGATGCGGCGGTGAACCCGGGCAATTCCGGCGGACCGATGTTCAACGCATCTGGTCATGCCATTGGAATTGTCACGCTGCGTAAACGAGATGCAGACAATATGGCGTATGCACTGGGCATATCCGAGATCCGGGAAACCGCCAAAGCCGCACTTGCCAAAACAAGTTCGCTGAAATCACCGATCGGTCCGATCAACCCAAAGTCTCTGCTCCTGCCGATCGCCTCATCGTCATCCAAGAACGCACAAATGAACCCGAGCAACTGGATCATAGAATCTGGCGCCGCAGCGCTATTGAAGGGATTATTACGACTTAACGCCAGTGGATGGCACTACTGGATCACAAGCGAGAAAGTGCTACCCGAGGACTTTAAACTCACCATCTCATGCCAAGTGATTTACGAGCCAATACACATGATAAGAGAGGACCAGAGCGAGGCAAGGCTCCTCTGCGTGCGTTTCGGTACGGATGACAATCTCGAATTACTGTCATTTAAGAGCAAAGGCTACGTTCTCCACTACGACTATAAACGCATGACCCTTTACAAGGATGGAAAGCAACTGGCAGCAAGGTATGAGGGAAACCAAAACGCCCCAATGAACCTGTCGATTAGCAAGAAAGGCGTCAAATACACGATCTCCGTTGATGATACGGTCATGCTGACGCATACCGCGACGACACCTGACAAGGGAAGATATCGTTTCTCGATCGGTGGCTTTAAATCCAGATTATCCATCGCGAACATCGCTGTAGACGACATTTCGAACAAGCCGCAAACACCACCGACTGACACTGCCGAACTGGCCAAAGCTCTACAATCAGACGACTGGGCGACGCGAAACAACGCCGTTGTTACACTGGGACACATTGGCGCAAAATCAATACCCGCACTGCTCAAAGCCGCACAGGACACACATCCGTTAGTGCGAGAACGGGCCATTGAATATCTCGGTAGATTCGCAGTGGCTGACAAGTCGCAAATACCTTCGGTACTACCAATCGCCAAAGCCGCTATCACCGACAAGTCCCCCGAAGTGCGTCGCAGCGGTTTGCGTGTGGCGATAAATCTCGGACCGGCCGCCGTAAGCCTGATCGACACGATAGTTAAAACCGCCAATAGCGAATTCACTATCGAACCCAACACGAGTGATACGCTAAAACGGTGCGCTCTGCATGCTGTCAAAACAATCGGCCCGTTGTGTCTGCCTGCAATGGCCCAATCCGTATGCAAGCAGGATAAGATTTCGACCCAGGCGATGGGTATCCTGAAAGCTGCGGGCAAATCAGCAACGCTGGCAATCATCGCGGCTTTCAAGAACGCCAACGACGAGACTAAACTCGAATTTATCAAAATTCTCGACCCGCAAATCGCCACCGATAAGAACGTTCAGGTTCTCATGGAGACCATGCTTGAAACTGAAGAAAATTGGCGCCTCAGACAAGCGGCAGTCAAGTGCCTCAAGAGCGTGCGGGCCACCAAAACCGAAGTGCTGGGCGCAATGGCGACCAATGACAAGAACACACTAGTCAGGACCGCTGCGTCCAACGTACTCAGGGCCTGGGCAATAGCAGGCGATAGCAAGTCGCTGGACGTTCTTGCGAAAATCATCGCGACGAACAAGGATTGGAAAACTCGCTATTTGGTCTTACATCAATTGACCTCTCACAAGGGCGGCGAGATCTTTGAGTCGATCATCAGAAAAGCGTTAAACGACGAGCAGCCAACCATTCAACTGGATGCAATCCGCTGGTTCCAGAACCGAACCGAGATAAAAAAAGACGACGCAATCCCCGCGTTGGCTGCGTTACTCAAAGATGAATCCCCACAGATACGCGAGCAGGCGGGACGCGCCCTGTGTAAAATCAAGTCCGAAAAGACAATCCCATATTTGACCCAGTTGATAAAAAGCTCGAGGAGATCCGATCTACAATATCTCGCAGCAAAAGCACTTTACGACCACGGTAGTTCCGGGCTCGCGATTCTCATAAGCATCACAGAAGACCCATCAAACCCAGGTCGCAAAATAGCGGGTAAATATTTAAGTTTAGTCAAACCGCTTCCGGACAAGGTTATCTCTGTCTACATCAAGCTATTTAAAGACAAGGACCCAGAGATGCGACACCTGGCGATGATAACCCTGGGCAAAATAACTCCACGTTCGGAGCCAATTACAAAAATGTTCCTGGCCAGTCTGGGCGATAAAAACTCATCTACAAATCAGATCGCACAATCAGTGATAAGCCAGCACGGAAACGCCGTCGTGCCCAATCTCATCAAACTGCTCGATTCCGATTCGACCCCAGTACGCAGCGCCGTTGTATCTTGCCTCTTGAAAATGAAGGATAGCCCCGAGTCAATTATACCAGCGATACATAAAGCCTTTATAAAAGAAACGGACGTTGCGATTCGCATTAACATGACATATCTCTTCCGAAGTGATTCAGAAGCCGCTTTTGAAGCACTGAAAGTAGCGGTGATGGATACCAACGAGACTATCAGTTCAATTGCATTCCGGGCCATGATAGCAACTGGTCGTCCGCTCATTCCACTCTTTACAAAACTACTGCAGTCCGATGACCCGAAGAGTCGCCGAAAAGGCATTAAACTACTGGGGTGGCGGGGATATAAAAAGGCTCTGGACACCATCGAACCGCTACTAAAAGACAAGGACCCGATGGTACGAATAACCACGGCGATAACTCTGGCCAAAATGAAACGCCTTTCGGTTAAACTCGCCAAACCTCTATCCGAAGGCTTGGGAATATCCGACAGGTCCCTACAGAGCATATGCCGACGCTGGCTGGAGGCTCTCGGCGAAAAGGCCCTCCCCGCATTAAAGGACGCCGCATCTTCTTCCAATGACGAAACCGTATCACAAGCCCTCATATTGCTTGAAAAAATACCGGACAAAGAAACCAGCAAAATCCTTAAGAATCTGATGTCTCACAAGAATCGAAATATAAAAAACGAGGCTATGGTTCTTCTGGCGAAACATGAAGGAGCCACTGAAGAAATGGCTCCGCTGCTCATCGCATATGCCGTCAAAGATGAAAGGCGTGCTGGTGCAATCGGCGGCCTACTGAGCACACTCGGAAACTCAAGCCTTCCACTCCTGGCCAAGGCATTCGAGAACCCTGACTACAAAGTCAGGAAAATCGTTTTCCGTATGCTGGCCCAACAGATTGAAAA
>JABGPF010000274.1 GCA_018645065.1 Phycisphaerales bacterium | reverse complement strand
GGAATACGATATCCTTGTCGGGCACATCGCATTGATCCCAGATGCTTCTGGTCATTGAGGGGCAGATCAGGTCGCCGTCCTCGCTGATGTATCCGAAGACGCCGCATTGGCTTTTGGTGATTTTAAGAGCAACATTAAGAACTTCGGCGTACATATTCTCGTCATCGCCGGTGAGGAATATCTCGGAGATACGGCGTGAGATATCAAGCTCACGCCTGAGTTGCTCGACTTCGGTTGCGAGTTGTTCGTTCGTTTTGTGACTGATGCTCACTTGCATCTCCAGTTGCAGTAGTGCCCACGAATCGTTGCTTTGCGTTAAGAAGTGCTATAATCACAGACCAGAACCGTAAACTCAAGAGATATTCCCTGGTTCGCATAAGATGAATATTAAAAATGTTCATACTATGTCATCGGGGATAAGGCCTTTGGGACGGATTGGATATTCGCTGTTTACACCTCCTCCCCATTAATCCGTCATGAATCATAAAAAACATCGGGGCGCCCAAGCAGGGCGCCCCGATAGTGAAAAAACATAGGTGCGACAGTAAACGTTAGAAGCTGCCCAAGTCAGTGTCGTCATCCATTGGGAAAGCCTCTTGGTTTGCTGCCACCGACGCTGGTGTTGCGGTGGGGCGTTTGGGGACAGTCAGCGAAGGCTTGGCGTGGTGATTTTTTTGAGGCGATCCGACCGTGCTGTTGTCGGCCTGGAAGCCTGCGCCAGGTGTTGTCTGTCCGGTCGAGCCACCGCCCACCATGTGTTGCAGTTGTCCCACCACGTCATTTAGTTGTTCGGCCTGTGCGGACAGTTCTTCGCTGGCCGAGGCGGACTCTTCTGCGTTGGCGGCGTTGGACTGGGTTACTTGATCCATTTGGCCTACGGCGGTGTTGATCTGATCGATGCCTTGTGCCTGTTCATTGCTCGCCGCTGCGATCTCGCCGACCAGATCATTGACCTTGCGGTTGTGACCGCAGATTTCATCGAGCAGGGCGGCTACTTCGGTGCTGATCGCCACGCCGTTGTCGGCGTTGGTGACCGAACCTTCGATCATTTCGGCGGTGTCTTTCGCCGCCTGTGCTGATCGCTGTGCGAGGTTACGGACTTCTTCAGCAACAACTGCGAAGCCCTTGCCTGCTTCGCCTGCACGTGCTGCTTCAACGGCAGCGTTGAGGGCCAGCAGATTGGTCTGGAAGGCGATTTCATCGATAGTCTTGATGATTTTGGCGGTCTCGTCGGATGACTTTTTGATGTCTTCAATCGCCGAGGACATGCGTTCCATCGCTTCTGTACCTTTGTTGGCGCCCGCCGCCGCATTTGCCGCCAGTGATTTTGCTTCGCTTGCGTTTGTTGCATTTTGCTTGGTCATCGAGGCCATTTCTTCAATGCTTGCGGTGACTTCTTCGACGGATGCAGCCTGTTCTGAGGCGCCCTGGGCAAGCGACTGGCTGGCCGATGAAACCTGCCCGCTTGCAGAGGAGGTCTGTTCGGCTCCACCGGACAGGATCGAGGCGACCTGCTTGAGCATTCGCACGATTCCGATGGCGATGAAGAACGCCAGAACGGCGCCGGATACGATCCCTACAGCCCCGACAAGGCCCACGCTGAATTTCGTGCTCTGGGCGGAATTCAGCATTTCGTCCTGTGTCATTATATTGTCTTTGACTAATTCGCGGGCTTGTTTCAACAGCGACTGGACATGAACCAGTGCGGGTTTGGTTTTTGTCGCGTATGTCTGGTTGGCGGTCTGCATGCCCGACAGCATCGTTGTGGCGCGATCTTTCACTTTGAAAAGCGCCATCTGGGTGTCGGCAAGGGCGGGCAGAGTTTTAGTATCAAAAATGTTTTGGGCGCCTTTGGACGCTGCCACGTTAGCTTCTTCGATAGCGATTGCCTGGGAGAATAGTGTCGCTACTTGCTCGAGCTCTCGCGATGTTTCATTCTTGAAGATAGTGGCCTTGGCGGTCGGTGCGGCGGCGGTGATTTTGATCGCCGATGCGTGAAGCGTCGCGTGATGGGCGTTTACCGTTTTGATGATTGCGGCGAATTCAGGCCAGTCGGCACAGAGCGTTTTGCACTGGTCGCCTCCCAACCACTTGCCGAACCCGCACTTGGTGGGGTCTGTCTGGACGGCGATTTTCTCACCTGCCAGCAGGGCGTCGGCAATGGATGCGGCCCATTTGCGGTGATCGTCAAGCCGCATTCTCAGAATATTGACCAGCCCGGGGTGGGGCTTCTTCCAAGTTTTCTGGATATCGATCGCCGATGCGTGCAGCTTTGCGTGCGGCTTGGTGAGGGCTTCGATGCACTGAGCGAGTTGCGGATCTGAAGCCGAGGCCTTCTTGCCTGCTGGCCCGTGAAGGAACTTGCCTAATCCGCATTTGTGATCGTCGGTGGTGACTTCGAGTTTATCGAGATTCTTCAGGAACAGTTCCTTGCACTTGGAGGCCCACTTGAGGTGGTCAACTTCCTGTTCGGTCAGGAACTGCGGTAGGGATGCGTCAGCCTGGTGGAATTGCTCGCCGATTTCGATCGCCGAGTGGTGCAGAGCAGCGTGATGGCCTTCGATCTTCTTTAGAATGTCGCTCAGGCCGGGCACGCTTGCTTCGGCGGTTTTACGCTCCTCGCTGTAAAGCCATTTTCCGAACCCGCATTTGTGGTCGTCGGTCTGAACATCGAGTTTTGTGACCTTGTCGTCGGTCAGCAGGGTGCTGACTTTGTTGGCCCAGTTCAGGTGATCGACCTCTTTCTGGGTCATGTTGGCGTCAAGCGAATTACCGTAGATCACTTCTTTGGCGTTTCCGACGATCCCTCCCACGCCGATAAATGAAATAGCCACGATGACACTAAGTGCCGCCAGAACTATCGAAAAACCCAAACCAATTTTCTTGCCAACAGTCAAATTCTTAAACATGGTGTTTCCCTTTCAGTTTTTTCATTCCGCTTCGTCCCTGCAGGAACGGCGGACTGCGCAACTCATCGTTATGCACCCTAATAAGCACCGTCGACCCGAAATACGCATCGGCATGAATGGCTTTATGGTTAATTAAGATGTAATTTATTTGTTTGCATACCAGTCTGTTATGACAATTTCGATAAAAATAGTGGGGATTTGTTTGGGTACTGCAACTGCATTGTGGGAGTGACTTTAAGCAACACTGTCCAGAGCATGGGACAGCGTGATTTTTTTTTGGTTAATCTGCTGGTTCAGTGGGAATTGTTCTGCGGGTGTTTTACCTTATAGAGCTGTTGCTCAAAACAAAGCGGCGAGGTTGGAATTCATCCAGCCCGCCGCGTGGTGTTGTTGGATTTGATGTTAGCGCTACTTGCGGTATTTCTTTTTTGACTTGGGTGGTTTTTGTTTGCCTGAGTCTTTTTTGGGTTTCTTTTTCTCGTTTGCTTTACGCTGGTCTTTCAATTCCTGCAGGTAGGCTTTTTTCTCTTCTGAACTGATCTTGCCGTCGCCGTTGGTATCGTATTTTTCGGTGAATTCTCTCAGGCGTCTTTTCTGATCGTCGCGATATTGTCCCAGTGCCGCGGATTCTTTTTCGTCGAGCGTTCCGTCCTTGTTCTTGTCGAAGCGTTCGACCTCTTTTTGCAGGCGTTTTTCTTCAGATCTTCGTTGTGCGGCCTCCCTGGCAGCGGCAATGCGTTTCAACGTCGCCTGGCGTGCTGCTTCTTTTGCGGCGGCTCGTTGTGTGTCTTTGATCTTTTTGTTTGCTGCGGTTTTTTTTGCTTCTGCGATGCGTTTGTTTCGTTCGGCGATTTCTCTTTCGTTATGCTTTGTTTTGGTTTTCGGCGGTTCGGGCTTTTTGTGTTCGGTTCGCCTGGTTTTTGGCTCGTGACGCTTTTCGGATTTGTGCTTTGATGGCTTTGAGTGTTTGCTTTTTTCGCCATGCCGCGGTGGAGGTGGGAGGGCGGCGGTCGGTTTGGCGGAGAATCTGATCTTGCCCGCACTGACAGCCTTGCACGCAGCGGTGCGTTCGGCGTCGGTGAGTTTCCCGTCGCGATTGGCGTCGTAGGCGTCCAGGACCATCTTGCGCATGGTGTAGCGGTAGGCTCCGGCCTCCATCCAGTCCAGCGACTTGTTACCGTCGCGATCGAACTTCAGCATTTCCGACCACTTGTCGAACTTACGCCTGAAGCTTCCATCCCCAGCCGGTTTCCCGCTGAATTCCGATGCGGTAAGTTCGTTGTCTTTCCCCGCAGACGCGTAGAACAATCCCTTTTCTGTAACGATATCGTACGGGTCGACCGCGCCTGTGCACAGGTCCGCGGCGCCGGCGAATTGCGCCCAAGCGGCTAGTATAACCGTCATCAGATTGATTTTATTAATGAAACGCATCTATCTATACATCGTTTATAACGCATCCCAACTGAAAACATCATAACAATCGCAAGAAAAATCCTGCGGTGCGTATGGCGTTAAAGGGCGTTTAACGCTTCAGCCGTTCGGATTATTTCCGCGTCATCATTATAGAAATGCGGGGCGATACGGAGGTATCCGCCGCGGGACGACAGGCTTATGCCTTGCTCGGCCAGAGTTGTGAGGATTGTGTCGATATCGGCGTCTGTTTCCATGGAAAGAATGCCCGATCGATTCGCTGGCGCGAAGATCAGCGGGCGGTAGCGATCAGTGTCCACCCGATCGATGAACAGGTCCTGCAGGCGGAAAATTTCGTCCCGCACATCGGCAGGGTCGTATTTGCAGAACAGTTTCAGCGACTTATCGAGCGCCGCGGCGTAGCTTAGCTGAACGCTGCTGTATTCGAAGCGGCGCGCGTCGTCCAGAAGGCTCCAGGTGTGGTCGAGATAGTTCAGGCCCTGGGTCATGCTGTTCGGACCGGTCATGGTTATCTTGATTTTCGCCCGGAATTCAGGGCTGGTGTACATGACCCCTGCACCGACCGGGCCTAACAGCCACTTCCAGCCCGATCCGGCCAGCGCTGAAATGTGGAACTCCTCAGGGCGGACCGGCAGGGCGCCGAGGCTTTGTGCGACGTCGACGATCAGGTCAATCCCGCGAGAGTGGCAGAACTCACCGACGGCGGCAAGGTCGGCTGCGAAACCGCTGGTGAACTGAACGTGGCTGATTGCGACTATTCGCGTGCGGTCGGTTGTCGCACGCTCCAGGTCGTCCAGCGACCAGCCGCGAGGTTTGCCCGGCGCCAGGTTGCCGATCGGGTCGATGTCGTCCAAGAGCACCAGTTTGGCGCCGCGCTGTTGCTGGATCAGCCATGGATAATGATTCGACGGGTATTCGTGCACGTAGCTGATAATCTCGTCGCCTTCGTTCAGCGGGTATCCGTTTGCGATAATGCTCATCGCCTCGGCGGTGTTCTTCATGAACGCGAAATTCAGCGGCGCCGCGCCGGTAATGGTCGCCAGCGATTCACGCAGCGAATCAAGAATATCCGGGTAGTCCATGATCGGCGCGATGCCTTTCAGCATGCGCGCGTTGCAGAACGCAGCCATTTCGGCTGCGGCGCCGCTGAACATGGGCGACACGCCGCAGTTGGCCAGATACGCGATTTCTTGTTTTATGGGAAACAGTTCTACGCTTTTATCGAACATCAGTTTTTCTCGCTCTCGCTGTCAGGATGAACTCGATGATCTTGAATAATAGGCGTCTTGGACTTTTTCTGCAAGCTTGCCTGATGATAGGGCGGTATGTTAGGCTGGCGTCAGTCGAATTGCGATACTGAACACGGGAGCGGGAATATGGCAAGCAAGAATGAATCGTCTTCAATTACTCGACGCGAAGTTTTGGGCGGCGCCGCAGCTTTGGCGACGCTATCAATCGTGCCCTCCAGCGTGCTGGGCGGACCGGGCAAGACCGCGCCAAGCGATAAGCCAACCGTCGGCGGGGTCGGGATCGGCGGTGTGGGGCACGGGCAAATACAAATGGTCGCCCGATCCGGTTTTCAAGTTGTCGCGCTATGCGATATCGACGACATAATGGCCGCCCGCACCTGGAAAAAATTCCCGCAGGCAAGACGCTATCGCGACTTCCGCGAAATGATCGCAAAAGAGGGCGACAAGATAGACGCCGTCTACTGCGGGACGCCCGACCATACGCACGCTATCGTCTCAATGGCCGCCCTGAAGGCGAAAAAGCACTGCCTGACGGTTAAACCGCTCACGCGGACGATCGGCGAGGGGCGCCTGCTGGCCGCCGAGGCGGTAAAAGCCGGCGTGATGACACAAATGACAGCCTCGCCCGCCTCGACCGAGAGCGGATGCCAAACTTGCGAAATGATATGGGACGGGATTATCGGCGACGTGACCGAGGTTCACATCTGGTCAAATCGACCGCTCTGGCCACACGGTATGCGCAGGCCCAAGGGCAGCGATCCGATCCCGAAAACATTCGATTGGGACATGTGGCTGGGACCTGCTCCCAAGCGTCCGTTCGTGAGTAAGTGGCCCGCCGGGTCGCTCGAGATGGCCCAGGTCAAGACTGGGGGCAATCGAGGGGGCGTTTATCATCCGTGGAATTTCCGTGGATGGACCGATTTCGGCACGGGCGCCCTTGGCGATATGGGTTGCCATCACTGGAACACGCCGCGTCGGGCGTTGAAGCTTGGGTATCCGACGTCGGTTAGCGCATCGTCGACAAAGATGATGGGCGAGAGTTGGCCTTTGGCGTCGATCATTACTTATGAATTCCCCGCCCGCGAGAAGATGCCCGCGGTTAAGGTTGTGTGGTATGATGGCGGGCTGAAGCCCCCGCGACCGGCTGAGCTTGAATCAGTGCGACGCATGCCTCACGACGGAATCATGTACAAGGGGACCAAGGGCGTAATGATCGCCGGCGGCTCAAGCGGCGTGCCCAGGCTCCTGCCCGAGACGAAAATGCGAGCGTACAAACTCCCGCCCAAAACGCTGAAACGGCGCAGCGGGATATACGGTGAATGGTACCAGGCCGTTCGCGGTGGTGAGAAACCGTCTGAACATTGGCCCGACTGTGCAGTCCCGCTGACCGAAATGGTGCTGCTCGGATGCATCGCTGTTCAAGTCGGCCAGCATCTGGAATGGGACGGGCCCAACATGAAGTTCACAAACTCACCGAAAGCCAACAAGCTGTTGGAACCCGGTTATCATAACGGCTGGAAACTGTAGACTCCGTTGCGGCGGGGCGTTTACGTTATGCGACCCCAAAGTTTCCAGATCACATGTATGCACATACGCGCACTAGACGGAGCCGCGGCGTGTCGCCGCGGTGCTGTTATGGGGCGAGTAAACGAGGTG